>NZ_JBSHCT010000004.1:0-316773 GCF_053615935.1 Nocardiopsis sp. NPDC055879 | reverse complement strand
CGCCTCGACCAGGGGCTTTTCATCTGTCGGGGGTGTGGGGTCGTTGCCCACGCCGATCGGAATGCTTCCCACAACATCGCCACTCGTGGCGAGAGCGTGTGGAACGCGGGGCGTGAGTCACGCGTCCCTGCCACCCCATAAGGGGTGTCTGGACGGAGGAGTCCACCCCAGCAGCCGGTTGGGCGCTACCTCCAAGCCCGGTCCTTCAGGGCCGGGTCAAGTTGACGCCATGTTCGCTCCTGTTGTGCCTCCCGACCACGGCAGCACCCGCGAAAACCCCATCCGACTCGGCCCTCGCCGCCGGACCTTCCCTGGTCGACCGGTGCGTCCAGCACGCTCCTCACGACCGGAGGCCGACCAGTGAGGCACTGTCCCTCCACAGAGCGTCCCTCACCTTGTCGTCGCGAGCGAGTTTCGAGGGCTCCAGCCAAGTGAGCGCATCGCGTCGAACAGCCGCGTAGTAGCGCCCGGCGGGCGGGTCCACCCTCCCCAGCGCGATCGCGCCCAAGTGGGCACCGCCCGCCTCTTTGCTGTTGTAACGCCGCACCATCCGGCGGAGGAGGCCGCCAAAGACCCGCCAGGCGACGTTGGCCACCGCAGGCGCGTTGCGAAGCAGCCCGGTTCCGGGCGTAGGGCCCGGGTCGTACGCCAGGACGGTCACGTTCTTGGCCACCACCTCCGGCCGCAGCGCCAGAGCGCGCACAGCCAAGATCGTGCAGAGCTTCGCCGAGGAGTAGGCCCTCCCAGCCGCTACACGCGGCTCGACGTCACGCTCCGGGTCGCGGTCGGGACGGGCCAGCAGGGTGGCATCGGCATGACGAGGCGGCGGGAGCATCGTGTTCTCCTCCGGATCATGCGTACCGCTTGTGGTCATCGACACCACGGCGCCATCTGCCAGCCGGGGCACCAGCAACCGGAGCAGGAGGTAATGGGCGAGGTAGTTGACGACGAAGCTCGTCTCGAACCCGTCGGGCGTGCGCCCGTCGCCGTTCGGCTGATTCTCACCGGCGTTGAGGACCAGGGCGTCGATCTCGCCGGCACCGAGCCGGTCGTTCACCCCGTCGACGAAGGAACGCACGTCCGCTAGCCGTGTCAGGTCGAGCGGGAGGGATTCGGCACCGTCCGGCGCCTGTCCACGCGTTCCAAGAAGAAGGCGTGTGTCCGGAGCGGCGAGGACCTGTCCCGCCGCCACCTCTCCGATGCCGGATGTTCCGCCGGTCATCACGATCGTTCTCATCAGGGACGCACCTCGCTACAGCAATAACTTGAGTGGGAACTCCGCTTAATATAATGAGTGGAGACTCGACTTAGCAAGGCCTCCGCGGCCCGGTAGTAACGTGAGTGGCCCTGGTAGCCGCTTGTCCGAGATGAGACCGATGGAACGACAGACCCCGGCGACCGCCGCCCCTCAGCGGACGTCGCTGCGCGCCGACGCACGCCGAAACCGTGAACGAGTCCTCGACGCCGCCGACGCCGTCTTCTCCGAGTTCGGCCCGGCCGCCTCCACGGAGGAGGTGGCCCGACGGGCAGGGGTCTCCATCGGAACGGTGTTTCGGCACTTCCCCACGAAGGAGGCGCTGATCGAGGCGGTCGTGGTCGGGCGGCTCGCTCAGCTGACCACGGAGGCCGAGCGGCTCGCCGACGCCGTGGACGCGGACGCGGCCTTCCTCGCCTTCTTCCATCGCTGGATCGAGCTCTCAGCGACGAAGTACGAGTTCGCGGGGGCACTCTCTCGCTCCGGCACCGATGTGCAAGAGATCAGGGACACCCATCCGGACGTCGGGCGCAAGCTGCACGAGGCCGTGGGCGTTCTGCTCACCCGGGCACAGCACACCGGTGGTATCCGGCGGGACGTGGGCGCGTCAGAGGTCATCGCGCTGATGGTCGGAGCGTCTCGGGCGCACGAACACGTCGGCCTCGACGCCGACCAGCGCGCGCGCCTCCTCTCAGTGACCATCGACGGCCTGCGCGGTCCGCGACCTTCCTAATCCGAATGACACGATCCTGAACGACCGTGAATTCCGCGAACACGGGGCCGTGTTCGGCGACCTCCCACGCCGTGGCCCACTTTCGAGAAAGAGCCACTCGGGTCGCGGCCGTTCAGGAGGTCGGATACTGCTGCGCTTGAAGCAGGCGCGCGAGGTGCGCGGCGTTGCGGGCCGCCGTCGCCGTGGTGGTCGCCACGGCCTCCGGAGTGCTGTCGAGGTCGATGTAGTCCTTCGGGTTCATCGCCTCGGAGTTCCAGTAGGTGGACCCTGTGGCGGGGATGGTGAACCCGGTGTCGCTCAACGCCTGCACGCAGTCCGCGACGATCTTGTGCGCTCCGTCCTCGTTACCGACGACGGCCACCACGGCGACCTTGCCGTACATCGACGGCCGCCCCTGGTCGTCGGTCTCGGAGAGTTCGGCGTTGATCCGCTCCAGCACCCGCTGGGCGACACTCGACATGTGGCCCACCCAGGTGGGCGTGGCCAGGATCAGGATGTCGGAGTCCACAAGCTTCTGCCGGAGTCCCGGCCATTCATCGCCCTGCCCCATGTCGACCGCCACACCGGGGCTGACCCGGTGATCGACGACCCGCACCGACTCGCCCCGCACGCCGTGGCCGGAGAGTTCGTCGAGCACTTGCCGGGCGAGCAACTCACTGCTGGAAGGGTCCGGAGTGGGCTTGAGACTGCATACCAGGGCGAGGGCCCGCAGATCGGAAGACATGGCGGCACCCTACCCATCTCCGGTCTTGTTCTTCTGCAAGCGCGGCGCTTCGACGGGCCATTTCACGGAAACGTGGTGTCAATCAGTCCTCGTCGACGGGCCTGCGGGAAGAAGCCATGAGTCATTACCGGGGTCGGCGGCAGGTTGTGCCCCTGACCCGCGAGGACCCTACGAGGTGTCATCGGGCACCGCCGACCACCCGTGGGTGCTCCGTTCGTGCTCCGCGGTTTTGGACCGGGACGACACCGGGTGGCAGACCGTGGCACGGGACGGCATCACGCTTCGGATGGGGGCGGTACGGCACCAGGGCGCCGGACCTTCTCGTCCGATGCCGCGCGTGGGTCTCTTCGTGCATTCGATCGGCACCGCACCGGGAAACCTGAGGCACCGAAGCCGCAAGGGCTTCACTGTGACCGGAAGCGTCCCGGGCTCATCCCGGTGACCCTCCTGAAGGCCGTGCTGAACGAACTGGCCGAGCGGAAACCCACCCGTTCGGCGACCTCCTCGATACCCTCCCCGCGGGCGAGCATCACGATCGCGTGCTGGGCGCGGGCGGTCGCGCTCCACTGGGCGAAACCCATCCCGGTCTCGGCGTGGAAGGCTCGGGTGAGGGTCCGCGAGCTCACCCCCAGACGTGTGGCCCAGGCGGCCAGGGTGGTGGTGTCGGCCGGGTCCTCGCGCAGGGTGTCGACGATCGGCCGCAGCAGGCCGGACTCCGGAAAGCGCAGCAGGAATTCGTGTTCGGCCGGGGCGAGCACGTCCAGCACCATCGACTCGGCCTTGGCGCGAGATTGGGGGGTGAGCTCCTCCTCCCCCAGCCGGCCGAGCAGCAGTTTGAGCAGCGGGGTGACCTCGACCGCGACCGGGCGGTCGGAGAGTGGCGCGACCTCGCGGACGCTGAAGTGGGCGGCCCTGTGCCAGGTGCCCGAGGGGGTCCATCCCGAGTGCGGCACGCCCGCCGGGATCCATAGCCCCACCGAAGGGGTGATGGACCACAGGCGCGGGCCCACGGTGGCAGAGGAGGCGCCCCGTTCGTTCCAGAGGAGTTCGTGGGTGGGGTGGGAGTGCTCCTCCCAGAAGGTGTCCTGCGCGATGACCTCGACGCTGCCCCGCATCACGAAGGGCACGTCGATCTCACCGGCGGCGTAGCGGGGCAGTCTGCGGCTGTCGGAACCGGCGCGCCGGGCGGTGCGGGGATCGGATACGGGCACCTCACCAGGGTACGCGGCGTCGATCGGGGCGGAGTGGGGCGAAACTATGTTTAGAATGAAAACCGTTTTCATTACCTGATTCGGACGACCCCCCGGAAAGCGAGGACGGATGCGGCACGCCACCGCTCCCCCCGACGCACCACCCCACCTGCCCCCGGCCCCCTCTCCCCCACCCCGGGGCCGTCGCCTGGCCACCCCCGCCGGGACCGCGGCCACCGCGCTGGTGCTCGCGGTCCTCCTGGCCGTCTCCGCGCTCCTGGCCGTCGGCCTGGGCACGGCCGTGGTCCCGCCCGCCGAGACCGCCCGCTACCTGTGGGCGGCCCTGACCGGAGGCACCATCTCCGCCGAGGAGGTCACCCGCTACCAGGTCGTCTGGCAGATCCGCACACCCCGCGTCCTGCTCGCGGCCGTGGTCGGCGCCGGTCTGGGCGCCGTCGGTGTGGCCGTTCAGGCCATGGTCCGCAACGCCCTGGCCGACCCCTACATCCTCGGCGTCTCCTCCGGCGCCTCCGTGGGCGCCGTGCTGGTCGGAGCACTCGGCGGACTCTCCCTGCTGGGCATCTACGCCGTATCCGCCGGGGCGTTCGCGGGTGCCCTGGTCGCCACCCTGCTCGTGTACGTCATCGCGCACGGCCGCGCCGGAGTCACCCCGCTGCGCCTGGTCCTGACCGGGGTGGCGCTGTCCTTCGGCTTCCAGGCGGTCATGAGCGTGATCGTCTACCTCGCCCCCAGCAACGAGGCCACCAGCACCGTCCTGTTCTGGACCATGGGCGGCTTCGGCGCCGCCACCTGGGGTTCGCTGCCGGTCGTGGCCGTCACCGTCCTGGTCGGTGTGGTGCTGTTGCGCGGCCTGGCCCGGCCGCTCGACGTCATGGCGCTGGGCGACGAGACCGCCGCGAGTCTGGGAGTGGACGCCCACCGTCTGCGCCGGTGGTTGTTCGTCCTCACCGCGGTGATGACCGGCGCGATGGTCGCGGTCAGCGGCGCCATCGGGTTCGTCGGGCTGGTGGTCCCCCACATCGTGCGCATCCTCGTGGGCGCCGACCATCGCCGAGTGCTGACCGTCGCCCCGCTCGCGGGTGCGGTCCTGATGGTGTGGGTCGACCTGGCATCCCGAACCGTGGTCGCACCGCGCGAACTCCCCTTGGGCGTGATCACCGCGCTCATCGGGGTGCCCGTGTTCCTGGTCCTGATGCGCCGTCGCGGCTACCTCTTCGGAGGACGCTGATGGAGACGACACCGATGGACCTGCGACTCGACGACCTCTCGGTCGACCTGGGCGGACGAACGATCCTGCGCGCCCTGACCCTGGACGTTCCCGCGGGTCAGGTGGTGGGCCTGGTCGGCCCCAACGGTTCGGGCAAGTCCACCGCGCTGCGCTGTGTCTACCGGGCCTTGACGCCCGCCGGTGGCCGGGTCCTGGTCGGTGAGGACGACCTCACCGCGATGGGGCTGCGCGACGCCGCCCGCCACGTGGCCGCCCTGACCCAGGACAGCGGCAGCGATCTCGACTTCACCGTCGCCGAACTCGTGGCCCTGGGGCGGGCCCCGCACCTGCGCGGCAACCAGCCGCTCAGTGCCCGCGAACGGGAGCTGTGCCACCGGGCCATGGAACGCATGGAGGTCTCCCACCTGGCCGGGCGCGGGGTGCTGGAGCTGTCCGGCGGCGAACGTCAGCGGGTGCTGGTCGCCCGCGCCCTGGTCCAGGAACCCCGGGTCCTGGTGCTGGACGAGCCCACCAACCACCTGGACGTGCGCCACCAGTTGGACCTGTTGGCCCTGTTGCGCGAGGTGGGCGTGACCGTGCTGGTGGTCCTGCACGACCTCAACCTGGCCGCCGCGGCCTGCGACGTCGTCGGGGTGCTGGCTGAGGGCTCCCTGGTGGCCGCCGGTCCACCCGAGAAGGTCCTGACCGAACACACCCTGCGCGAGGTCTTCGGGGTGGAGGCCACCGTCGTGGCCCACCCCCTGACCGGCGACACCCAACTGCTGTACCGGCTCCCCTCCACGAAAGGCCCCCGATGAACCGTAAGAAGCGCACCGTCCTCCTGCCCGTGGCCGCGACCACGGTCCTGCTCGCCGGCTGCGGCGCGCAGGTCGAGGAGCCCTCCCAGGCGGCGCTGGACACCACCACCGTCAAGCGCTGCGGCGAGGAGGTGGAGTACCGCACCCCCGAGCGGGTGGTGGCCTACGAGGCGGGCAGCGCCGACAAGCTGTTCGCGCTCGGCCTGGCCGACCACGTGCACGGGTACGTGATGCCGCCGGCCAACCCGCCGGTGGAGGAGTCCCCGTGGGCGGACGACTACGCGAGCGTGGAGTTCCTCAGCGACGACCTGCTCAACCGGGAACTGGTCGTGGACGCCGAGGCCGACATGGTCGTGGCCGGGTGGAACTCCGGCTTCAGTGACGAGCGCGGCATCACGTCGGAGATCCTGGACGGGCTCGATGTCCAGAGCTTCATGCACACCGAGTCCTGCTTCAACTACCCCGGTCATCCCGAGCGGGTGACGCCCTTCGAGGGTCTGTACACCGACCTGGAGCGGATGGGCGAGATCTTCGGGGTGCCAGAGCGCGCCGAGGAGCTGGTGGCCGACTACCGCTCGCGCGTGGAGACGGTGGTCGAGCAGGCCCCCGAGGGCGACCCGGTCCCGGTGTTCCTGTACGACTCGGGCACCGACCAGCCCTTCACCGCGGGCAACCAGGTCCCGCCCGACGACATCATCTCCCACGCCGGTGGCGAGAACATCTTCGGTGACCTGGAGGAACGCTGGACCCAGGTGGGCTGGGAGTCCGTGGTGGAGGCCGAGCCCGAGGTGATCATCATCCTCGACTACGGCGACCAGCCCGCCGAGGACAAGATCGACTTCCTCACCTCCTCCCCGACCATGGCCGAGGTTCCGGCGGTGGCGGAGGAGAACTTCTTCGTCCTGGACTACAACGAGGGCATCTCGGGGCCGCGCAACATCGACGGTCTGGAGAAGTTCGCCGAGTACCTGCGCGAGTTCGACCAGAACCGAGGCTGATGTCCGAAACCTCGGACGGTTCCTCGCTTTGACCCCTGTGAGGGCCGGGTCACCTCCTGATTCACCAGGTTTTAGGTGTGGAAGCCCGGTCCTTCAGGGACGAGAGGAAACGCCCCAGCCCACCCTTCCTGGCTACCAAAGACCGGAAAAACACGGAGAAGTTCTCTGATTCGGCCCCACGCCCCGGTCGGGGGTGATTAACGTGTTGGCTCATGAAGCTGGTGGTGCGGGTCAAGCTGCTGCCTTCGCCGGAACAGGCGCAGGCACTGCAAGCGACCCTGCGCGCCTGCAACGAGGCGGCCGACCACGCTTCCCAGGTGGCTCAGAGCACCGGAGCGACGGACAAGTACCTCCTACAAAAGGCCGTCTACCACGAGCTGAAGGGCCGGTTCGGTTTGTCGGCGCAGCCGACGGTGCGGGTCATCGGCAAAGTGTGCGATGCCTACACCACCCGGCACGCGAACCTGAAAGCCGGCAACCTTGGACGGAAGGGCTCCCAGCGACGGAAGCGGGTGGCATCCACTCCGATCGGTTTCCGCTCCGATGCCGCACAACCGTTCGACGATCGATGTCTGTCCTGGCAGATGGACGCCCGCACCGTCTCCATCTGGACCGTGTCCGGGCGGATGAAGAACCTGGACTTCACCACCTCCCCCGATCAACTGAAGCTGTTGACCGAGTACCGGCAGGGTGAGAGCGACCTGCTCTGCCAGGACGGGCAATGGTTCCTGGCGGCCACCTGCGAGGTGCCCGAACGGGTGGAGAACCCCGATCCGGTGGGGTTCGTGGGGGTGGATCTGGGGATCGTGGAGATCGCCACCACCTCCACCGGGGACCGGTTCGCCGGACGCCACCTGAACCGGCAGCGCAGGCAACAGAACGAACTCCGAGCCAAACTCCAACGGAAGAACACCAAGAGCGCCAAACGGGTGTTGAAACGCCTGCGCCGCCGGGAAACACGGCGAGCACGGGATGTGAACCACACGATTTCCAAGCGCATCGTGGAGCGGGCCGAACGCACCGATCACGGCATCGTCCTAGAAGACCTTCGGGGCATCCGTGGCCGAGTACGGCAGGCCAAGAGAAACCGCTCGGCGTTGCATTCGTGGAGTTTCGCGCAGTTGCGGGACTTCGTTACCTATAAGGCTCGCAGGGTTGGGGTTCCGGTCCTGGTGGTGGATCCGGCCTACACCTCCCAGACCTGCTCGGAGTGCGACCACACCAGCAGACGCAACCGGCCCTCCCGGAACCGGTTCGTGTGCCAAAGCTGTGGTGTGATGCTGCACGCCGATGTCAATGCTTCACGCAACCTCGCCCACCGAGGCCAGGCCGCGTGGAACGCGGGGCGCCAGTCAACCGCCCCCACACCCACCAGATAGTTGGGTGTGTAAGACGCGGGAGGTGCGACCCATCCACCAGATGGGCGCCTACCCGCAAGCCCGTGGACTTCAGCCACAGGTAGTTGACTGCCGGAATTCGTTGGTTCGGCGGTGGATCGGGAGGCACACGGGTGAGCGAGCACAAGACCGTCCAGAGGACCCCCGAGATCTGGCGTCTGGTGGTCTACAGCGCCATCGGCGTTCTCATGTTCTTCGTGCCGTTGACCATCGGCGGGGAGAACGCCATCCCGCTGGACCACCTGGTCCGGCTGATCCAGGCCGGTCTCGGCCCGACCCTCCCCTACGTCATCCTGCTGCTCATCGCCGCCGGGACCGTGCTCCCCTTCGCCACCGGCGAATGGCGCGGCACCCGCGTGAAGTCGCTGTTCGCGCTGCTCAACGTGGTCGGTCTGCTCACCGCGTCCATGGTGGTGTTCGACCTGGGCCCGGCCTGGCTGCTGGACGAGGACCTGGCGCCGTTCCTGTTCGACTCGGTGGCCGTCAACGTGGGTCTACTCGTACCGGTGGGCGCGGTCTTCCTCGCCATGCTGGTGGGCTACGGCCTGATGGAGTTCGTCGGAGTGCTGCTGCAGCGGGTGATGCGACCGGTGTGGCGGGTGCCGGGCCGGTCCGCGGTGGACGCGGCGGCCTCGTTCGTGGGCAGCTACTCGCTGGGGCTGCTCATCACCGACCGCGTGTATCGGTCGGGACGCTACACCGGGCGGGAGGCCGCGATCATCGCGGTCGGGTTCTCCACCGTTTCGGTGACGTTCATGGTGGTCATCGCCAACACGCTCGACCTGATGGACGTCTGGCTGACCTACTTCTTCCTGACGTTCTTCGTCACCTACGCGATCACCGCGATCCAGGTGCGCGTTCCCCCGCTGAGCAGTGTCCCCGACGTGCCCTACCCCGAGGCGACCCCACAGCCGGAAGACGACGAGGGCGGCCGGCGCCTGCACCGGGCCTGGGAGGAGGCGAAGGCGGCCCTGCGCGCGGCTCCCTCCCTGCCGCGCAACGTCGGCGCCAACTTCATGGACGGCCTGCGGATGTCCATGTCGATCCTGCCGTCGATCATGTCGGTGGGCACGATCGGCCTCGTTCTGGCCCGGCACACCCCCGTCTTCGACCTGCTCTCGTACGTGTTCGTGCCCTTCACCTGGGTGGTGGGGAGCTCGGATCCGCAGCTGGCCGCCAAGGCGCTGTCGGTGGGCGTCGCCGAGGTGTTCCTGCCCGCCACCGTGGCCGCCGGATCCGACGACCAGGTGCTGCGCCTGACGGTGGGCGTGGTGTCGGTGGCCTCCATCGTGTTCTTCTCCGCCCTGGTCCCCTGCGTGCTGGCCACGAAGATCCCCCTGTCGGTGGGGCGGCTGGTGGTGATCTGGTTCCAACGGGTGATCCTGGGCATCCTCATCACCGGTCCCCTCGCCCATCTCCTGGTCGGCCTGTGACCCCCGGTCACGCGCTCAGAGGTGATCGTCGCCCGTCCCTTCCGGAGAGGGGTCGTCCGCCAGAAGGCGATGGGCCCGGCGCAGCACCTCGATCTGCGCCGGGTTGTACAGGTCCGCCAGTGCTCGGGTGATGATCTCCATGGCGTCCCGCTCCCGGCCCAGGACGAAGGGCGCCGGGTCCTCCGCCGAGGGGTACTCCTCGCGGATGGCGCCGAGCACCGGCGCGAGGTGCTCGGCGACCGCCTGCACGGTGTCCTCGTCGGCGTTCGCGGACAGGGTGTTGAACTCGGCGTCCACCTCCCGATGCCGGGCGGACATCTCCCGCATGTCCTGGACGAACTCCTCGACGAACAGCTGCGAGGAGACCATGATCATCGCCCGGTCCGCGTCGGTCAGGTGCGAGGCGACCGCCTCGAACCCCGGGGGAACGTCCGCCGACGCGTGGTGGCGCAGCAGGTCGGCGAGCTCGGCGCGGATGGCCCGCCTGCGCTCGATGGACGCGGCCAGCTCGGCGTCGAGTGCGCGCACGGTGTCAACGAACCCGTCCTCCGACCCGTCCATCGAGGCGATCCGGGCCAGCGACATCCCGAGGTTCCGCAGCCGCCGGATCTGCAACAGCCGTACGAGGTGGCCGGTGCCGTAGCGCTTGTAGCCGTTCAGGGCGCGCTCGGGCTCCTCCAACAGGTCGATGGCGTGGTAGTGCCGGATGGTCTTGATGGTCGTGCCCGCCAGTTCGGCGAGCTCACGGGTGCTCCAAGACATCAGTGGAGGGGGTTCGGGCTCGGCATGGCCCCATTCTCCGTGATCGGGCGCCGGAACGGCAAAGGTGGGGCGGCTCCCCGGCGCGGTCGCGCTCCCCGGGCTTGACCATGCCCTTGGGGCATCGTTTGGGATGTCGGTGTCGACGACCACACCGAAGGAGCACGCCCATGGCCACCGAGGAACACCATCCCCGGCCCCGTCCTCGACGCGTCGAGGTCGAGGAGCTCTTCTCCGATCCGGCCTTCGCCAACCCGACCATCTCACCGGACGGCACGCGAATGGCCTACCTCGCGCCGGCCCACGGGCGGCTCAACGTGTGGGTGCGCGGGATCGACGAGGACCACGAACAGGCCCTCCGCGTCACCCACGACGAGCGACGAGGCGTCACGATCTACCACTGGTCCGACGACTCGCGTTGGCTGTTGTACCTGCAGGACACCGATGGCAACGAGGACTGGCACCTGTACCGGGTGGACCTGAAGGACCCGAACGCTCCGGCCGTCGACCTCACACCCTTGCCGCCCGGTTCCCGGGTGTTCGCGGTCGAGTCGTTCCCCGCACGCGCGGGGAGCGTGCTCGTGACGATGAACAAGCGGCCGACGGCCCTGGACCTGTTCCGGATCGACGTGGCCACGGGTGAGACGACCCCGCACCACGAGCAGACCGAACCCACGCAGAGCGTGCTGTTGGACCACGAGGGCGAACCGGCGTTCTCCTCCCGACTCACCGAGGACGGCACGATCGAGTTCTCGGCCATCGACCCGGTCTCGGGTGAACACCGACTCCTGAGGCGCGTGGGCGGGGCCGAGTATCCGTTGGGCGTCCATCCACAACTGGTGACCCCGGACGGCACGGGACTGGTCATCGGCGCCTACCTCGACTCGGACGACCTGCGACTGGTGCGCATCGACCGCGAGACCGGTGCGACGACCGTCATCGCCGCGCAGGAGGGGCGGAGCCTGGACACCATGGGCGGCATGGCCCCGGGCGTGCTGCCCCCGACGGTGTTCACCCGACGCGGCACCGGCGAGGTCCTCGCCGCCCGGTTCGTGGGACCGCGCCCGGGCATCGAGGTGCTCGACGAACGGTTCGCCGAGGTCTACGCGCGGCTGTCGGCCCTGTCCGACGGCGTTGTGGGGACGTTGTCCTCGGACGACTCGGGGCAGCGGTGGATCGTCACCTTCATCCATGACCGGGACCCCGCCGTGGCCTGGTTCTACGACCACGCCACCGGCCACAGCCGTCGCCTGTTCCGGCCCTTCCCGCACCTGGACCCGGCGGACCTCGCGCCGATGGAACCCATCGGGTTCGCCGCACGCGACGGGTTGCCGGTGCACGGGTTCCTCACCCTTCCGGTGGGTCTGGCCCCGAAGAGGTTGCCGCTGGTGCTGAACGTGCACGGCGGGCCGTGGGCACACGACACCTGGGGCTACAGCCCTCAGGCGCAGATCCTGGCCAACCGGGGTTACGCGGTGCTCCAGGTGAACTTTCGCGGCTCCACCGGGTACGGGCGGCGGCACACCGTCGCCGGGATCGGCGAGTTCGCCGGAGCGATGCAGGACGACCTGCTCGACGCCGTCTCGTGGGCGATCGACCAGGGGTACGCCGACCCGGACCGGATCGCCATCATGGGCGGCTCCTACGGTGGCTACGCGGCTCTGGTGGGTGTCACCGCCACCCCGGACCGTTTCGCGGCGGCCGTCGACTTCGTCGGGATCGCCGACCTGGCGAGCTTTATGCGCGACCTGCCGCCGTTCAGCCGTCCCTACCTGATGAACAACTGGTTCGCGTACGTGGGCGACCCCGAGGACCCCGCGCGGGCCGACGAGATCTCGGCGCGCTCACCCCTGTCCATGGTCGACAGGATCACCACGCCGCTGTTGGTCGCCCATGGCGCCAACGACGCCCGCGTGATGCGTTCGGAGTCCGACGGCATCGTCGACTCCCTTCGTGAGCGCGGGGTGCCGGTCGAGTACCTCGTCGCCGAGGACGAGGGACACGGTTTCGCCAACCCCGAGAACGAGATCCGGCTCCAGTACGCCATCGAGCGGCACTTCGCCGAGCACTTGGGCCACACCGGTCGACCCGAGACCGACGACGGGTGACCGGGTCGGGCCCCGGAGGAGAACCCCTCCTCCGGGGCCCGACCGACTCAGCCTTCCCTGTGCACGGCCTGTTCGGGGGCCGGGCGGCGGTCCCAGTCCATCCGGCACCAGGGTGGTTCCAGCCCGTCCGGATCGTCGATCTCCCGGGGGGAGAGATCGGCGACCGGGCGGGCCTCCTCATGTCGGGCGAACACCGAGTCCACGTACCGGTGCCCGGTGTCGGCGGCCACGAACACCACCCGTCTTCGTCCCGTGCGCGCCTCCCATCGAGCCACCAGGTAGGCGGCCCCGGTCGAGAGCCCCGCGAAGATCGCGTGCCGGCGCAGCAGGTCCACGCTGCCCGCCAGGGCCGCGTCGAACCCGGTCCAGTGCAGGGTGTCGTACAGGGTGTGGTCGACGTTGCCGAACGGGATGGAACTGCCGATGCCGGCGATGATGATCTGTGGGTCGGTGACGTGGTCGCTGGCGAAGGTGACGCTGCCGAACGGTTGCACCCCCACCAGTGGGGTGGCGGGGTCGCTCTCGCGCAGGTAGCGGGCGAGCGCCCCGGTGGAGGCCCCCGACCCCACCCCACCGACCAGGGTCAGGGGCTCCTCTCCCACGTCCTTGCGGATCTGTTCGGCCACCGCCCGGTATCCCAGCCCGTGGATGACGTCGTGGTATTGGCGCATCCAGTGGTACTCGGGGTGCTCGCGCAATACCTCCCTTACCCGCTGGACCCGCCGGTTCTGGTCCAGGCCCAGGTCGTCGGAGGGCGGCATCTGTTCCAGGGTCGCGCCGAGCACGGCCAGTTGCAGGCGCAGGGGTTGGTCGATGGTGGTGGATCCGATGATGTGACAACGCAGCCCGTAGCGGTGGGCGGCCAGCGCCAACCCGTAGGCGTAGATTCCGCTGGAGCTGTCCATGAGGGTGTCTCCGGGGCGGACGACCCCGGACTCCAGCAGGTGGCGCACCGCCGCGAGGGCGGAGGCCACCTTCATCGACTCGAAGCGCAGGCAGGCCAGGCCGCCGCCCAGGTCGATCAGATCAGGTCGGGCGATGGCTTCGGAAACGTGGTGGTCCAAGATCGCTCCCCGGTGCTGAGGGTTCTCGTGGAGGTGGAGAAGACACGGGTGGGGGTGAGCCCCTCCCAGCCGAGCCGGTCGACGGCCGCGTCGATGCGGGCACGCAGTTCGGGTCCGGGTTCGGCGGCGTCGAAGAGGAGTCCGGCTACGTTGCCGCTGTGCGCCACCTGGATACCGAGCGCCCCGCAGGAGCGGGCGGCGGCCCGTAGGGCGCCGAGCTCGGTTTTGGGCAGCACCCGCTGGTTGAGGATGGCGCTCTCGGTGCACACCCGCCCCACCCCGGCGGGGTCGTGTTCGTTGATAGCGGTGCGCAGCGCGGCACGCAGCCTCTCGTAGACGGCGATGTCCCCCGACCGTGCGGTACCCCGCAGGGCGAGGGTGTCGACGGGTTGACCGGAACCGGTCAGGCAGCCCACCACGGCGAGTTCGGGCAACGCCGCGCCCAACTCCTCCAGCACCCGGCCGCGACGCTGCGCGAACAGCAGCGGCCGCTCCCCGAACATGACCGGGTCGCTGGCGCCCTCTGCGGCCACCGCCACCCTCGCCACGATCGACGGTGCGAGCTCCACCCCGAGCCCGTCCGCGACCGCGCGCACGGCGGCGGTCACGTCACTGGTGGACGAACCCATGCCGAGCCCGGGCTCGGCACCGCCCCGCACGCTCAGGTAACCGCCGACCGGGGCGACGTCGCCCCGGCGGACGCACTCGGCGACGGCCAGTTCGGCGGCGCGCGCCGCCTTGGCGCGGTCGGGCGGGTCCACCACCACGCGCCGGGGGGCGCGGGTGGAGAACGGGGTGAACACCGCGTGGGTGGCGGGTTCGGCCATGGGCAGGGTGACCAGGCCACGGGTGGGTTCGCCCCGCCCGTCCAGGAAGATCCCCTGGAGTATCTCGCCGTGGTGGCAACTGGCCTGTCCGGTTCCGAGGGTCACTCCTCGGCCTCCTCGCGATATCGGTAGAGAGTGGTCGGTTCTGCGCTGAACTGGGAGAACGGGAAGGGTTCGGCGGACACCGCGGTGACGCCGAAGCCCAGGAAGGCTCGGGCGACGGCGCTGCCGCTCTGTGCGTAGACCACGAAGGGGAGGTCGCGTTCGCGGCAGCGTTCCAGGATGCGGTCGAAACTGCCGTTGCCCAGGGTCATGCCGGTGGCGACGACGGCGTCGGCCTTGGCCAGCACGTCCTCCATGTCGGTGTGGACCTCGTCGCCCCACTGGGTGCGGCGCAGGTTGAGGTCGCAGGGAAGGCACTCGCCGCCGCGTTCGCGGATGGCGGCGACGAGGGGGTTGACGACGCCGATGAGGGCGACGCGTCTGTTGTCGGGGGCGGGCAGCAGGCCGGCGATGGCGCGGTCGCGGGCCACGGCGCGTTCCTCGGGGGTTCCGTACGGAAGGGTGACGGCTTCGGCGCGCGGGTCCTCGCGGTGGGGTGTGGCCTGGCCGAGGTAGGCGTCCAGGGCGGCGAGGCGGACGGGTGCGGGCCCTTGGAGGAGGTCGACGAGGGGACGGCCGGACAGGTCGGCGCAGATCGCCGGGTCGAGTTCGCCGGCCTCGAACGCGCACGCGCCGAAGGCCCGGCCGATCCGGACCAGGACGTACTGGTTGAGGTAGGTGACGTCGCCGCCGGCCAGGCGGGTGCCGTGGTGGACCCAGAAGACGCTGGTGGCGACGGGGAGGTCGGGGGTGGCCAGGACGGACTGTCGGAGTTCTTCGAGGTCTCTCATCGGACGGCCTCCACGTTCGGTCCGGGATCCGCGGTCGTGGCGGCTTCGGAGATCGTGCCGGGCTCTCGGGCCAGACGGAACAGGTAGGTGAGGACCCCGTCGTCCCAGTCGTGCAGGTGGTGGATGTTCGCGGTGAAGCCGACGGTGGCGGCGTGGCCGATGATGTGGCGCAGGTCGGCGGTGTTGGAGGCGACGAAGTACACCTCGCCGTCGGGTGCGAGGAGGTCGCGTTCGGCGAGTTGGGTGAAGAAGGCATCGGTGACGGGGGTGCCCGCGCACACGTTGCGGACGATGTCGGGATCGTCGCTGACCGGTCGGCTGACGGCGGGCGGGTTGAAGGTGACCGTGTCCAGGCGTGTGCCGTCGGGTAGAGCCTCGAAGAGGTCGCCGACCCGGGGCAGGAACTCCGTGGCGCCGTCGGTGCCGACGATCCGGTGGTAACCGGCCTCGGTGGCGGCGACGCTGGCGGGGTGGACGTCCAGCGCGTGCACGCGGGCGGCGCCGCGCAGACCCGCCACGATCGCCTCCACGCCGAGCCCGACGCCCATGGCCGCGTAGACGCGTCCGCGCACGTCGATGTCGTCGTCGAGGACGCGCTGGTGGATCATCCGGCTGGTGGCGCCGGGGATGAAGACGCCCGGGGGGACGTCGAACTCCCAGCCGTTCCAGGTGTAGGCGCGGTGGGTGTGCAGGTCGGCCTTGGGTTTGTTGAGGGCGATGATCTGCTCGGCGGGCAGCGGTGGGGGCAACTGGTCGAGGAGGGAGGGGTTCACCCGGATCCTTTCGGTGGGGCTGGATCGGACATGGGCGGGGCGGGGGTCACGGCTTCCGGGGAGCGACTATAACGACAATGAAAATCGTTGTCACGCAAATGGATGGAATCGGCGAGTGGATCGGTCGGTCGGCCCGCTCGCCGGACCGGCTCACGGACGCCGGGCGCCCGCACGCCCCCACGAGTCGTTCCCCCCACCACGGAGCGTCGAACCCCGGTCACCATGGGCCTTCCGCCACCCGAGGTCAGCCGCACGCGACCTCCACCGAAAGGCCGCTACGCATCGAAACCGGGAGCATCTCGGGGCGAGCCGGCGGGCCGGGGCATCGCCTGAGACCAAGCCCCGGCGACCCGGGCGAGGTGATACACACGAAGATGCGCGCAACTGATTATCGTTTTCACTAGAGTAGTGCGCGACCACACTCGAACCGACCAGAGATGAGAACCACCCGTGTCCTCGACGACGTCGCCGCCGAACACGACCGGGCCCCGGCGCCCCTCCCCCCTGCTGCGCCCGGACTTCGTACGCCTGTGGTGCGCCACCACCGCGTCCGGCATGGCCACCTGGGCCATGCCGTTCATCCTCGGACTCGCCGTCCTGCACGGCTCACTGAGCGCCGTCGGCCTGGGCCTGGTGCTGGCCGCCCGAACCGCCGGATTCCTCGTCGCCGTACCCCTCGGTGGGCTACTCGCCGACCGTCACTCACGCCGCGCCGTGGTGCTGTGGTCCGGGCTCGCCGCCGCCGTGGCCACCCCGGTCCTGGCCGCCGGGCTGGGCACCTCCACCACTCTCATGGCCGTGGCCGCCGTCGTCGTGGGCGTGGGCCAGGGCGCCTGCCGGCCGGCCTTCCAGGCCCTGACCGCCGAGGTCGTCGCCGTCGAGGACCGTCAACAGGCCAATGCCGCCATGACCTTCTCGGTGCGCGTGGTCACCCTGCTCGCCCCCGGCCTGACCGCGCTGGCCGCCACCGTCACCGGGCCCGCGACCCTGCTCCTGGTCACCGCCGGGTTGTGGTTGGCCGCCGCCCTGCTGCCGCGCGGCGCCGACGCCGTCCCCGGCTCCCCGCGCGAGCGCGCCCCCTTCCACGTGGAGTTCGCCGAAGGGCTCACCGAGGCCCGCCGCCACCCCTGGTTCCTGGCCGGACTGGCCGCCCTGACCACCGTCATCGCCCTCGGTTACTCGGCCACCAACGTGCTGCTTCCGCTGGCCAGCCGCGACCACTACGGCACCGAGGCCGTGCTCGCCGGCGCCCTGACCGCCTACACCGCGGGCGCCCTGGTCGGCGCGGTCCTGGTGTCCCGCTGGAAGCCCCGCGCGCAGGGTTGGTGGGCGCTGTTCGGACTGGGGCTCTACGCCTTGGCCCCGCTGAGTCTGGCGTTCCCGGTCGGCGCGGTGGTGGTGTTCGCCGCCTACGCGGTGGTGGGGCTGGGCGTGGAACTGTTCAACGTCCCGTGGTTCACCGCCGCCCAGCGCGAGGTCGCCCCCGACAAGCTCGCGCGGGTTTCGTCCTTGGACTTCCTGTTCGCCTACGGGTTCGCACCCGTGGGGCTGGCGCTGATCGCCCCGGCGGCCCAGGCGTTCGGCGCCGAGGCGGTGCTGCTGGGTTGTGCCGCGCTGTGCGTGGTCGTCCCGGCACTGGCGGCGCTGGCACCCGGGGCGAGGGACTTCCGGACCCGGCACGGGCGTGGCTGAACCCGTGCCGGGCGAGGGTCCACTACCCGTGGCTCACAGGGCTTCCTCATGGGTGTCCACGGTCCACTCGCGCATCCGCTCACTCGGGGTGATCCCCAGCCCCGGGCGACCGGACAGGTGCATACGACCGTCCGCGATCTCCAGGTGTTCCTCGAAGAGCGGATCCAGCCACTCGAAGTGCTCCACCCACGGCTCGTGCCGGTAGGCGGCGGCCAGGTGGACGTGGATCTCCATCGCGAAGTGCGGCGCCAGGTGGAGGTGGTTCCGGTCGGCCATCGCCAGCACCTTGAGGAACTGGGTGATGCCGCCGATACGGGGCGCGTCCGGTTGGACGATGTCGGCTCCGCCATGCCGGATCAGCTCGGCGTGCTCGGCCACGCTGGTCAACATCTCGCCGGTGGCGATGGGGGTGTCGAAGACCTCGGCGAGGCGCCCGTGCCCGGCGAAATCGTGGGCGTCGAGGGGTTCCTCGATCCACACCAGGTCGAAGGGTTCCAGGTCCCGGCACATCCGTCGCGCCTGGGCCCGTGACCACTGCTGATTGGCGTCGACCATGAGCGGGAAGTCATCCCCCAGGTGATCGCGGACCGCCGCCACCCGGGCCAGGTCCCGGGCACGGTCGGGGTGACCGACCTTGATCTTGATCCCCCCGATACCGCTTTCCAGTGACGCGGTGGCGTTGGCCAGGACCTCCTCTGTGGAGGCGTGCAGGAACCCGCCCGAGGTGTTGTAACAGCGCACCGAGTCGCGGTGGGCGCCCAAAAGCTTGGCCAGCGGGAGCCCGGCCCGCTTGGCCTTGAGGTCCCACAGGGCGATGTCGAAGGGCGCGATGGCCTGGGTGGACAGTCCCCCACGGCCCACCGAGGCGCCCGCCCAGACGAGCTTGTCCCAGATCCGTTCGATGTCGTTGGGGTCCTCCCCCAACAGCGCGGGGGCCACCTCGCGGGCGTGCGCGAACTGACCCGGGCCTCCGGCCCGCTTGGAGTACCCGAACCCGATGCCCTCGTGGCCGGCCTCGGTGCCGATCTCGGCGAAGAGCATCGCCACCTCGGTCATGGGGCGCTGACGTCCGGTGAGAACCTTGGCGTCGCTGATGGGGGTTTCCAGGGGCAGGGTCACCGAGGAGATCCGGACGCGGGTGACGCGGTCCTGGGTGGCCGTTCCGGGCGTGGTGGTCGACATCCACTGTCCGTTCTGTGGTCCGGGGGCGCGGGAGGGCGAAGGGGACCGCCCTCCCGCGCGGGGGTTTCGAAGGTGGGTTCTCGGTGACCCGATCAGCCGCCGCCGGTGGCCGTCTCGACCTCGGTGATGAACTGCTCGGCGGCCTCTTGCGCGGTGAGGTCCCCGAAGAGGAGGTTGTCGGTGGCCCGACTGCTGATCTCCACGACCTCGCCGGCGCCGATCGGCGGGGGCGGGTTGCCGTCCACGATGGTGCCCTCGACCTCTGCCATGAACTCGGCGGTCTGGCTATCGGCCTCGGACAACTCGCCCAGGATCGCCTCGCGCACCTCCAGGTTGGAGGGCAGTCCGAGGTCGGCCAGGAGCAGTTCGGAGGCGGCCGGGTCGTTGATCATGTGGTCGAGGAAGAGCGCGACCTCCTCGGGGTGGTCGGTCCCGGCGGAGGCCGTGTAGTACATGGCGGGCTTGAGGAACAGGCCGGTGCGGTCGAACTCGGTCTCTCCCGGGTACCGCAGCAGTTGGATCTCCCTCCCCGAGGTCTCGCTCACGCCGACCAGCTGGTTGGTCCAAAAGTGCGCCATGGCGCCGCGGTTGGTGGAGACCACCGACTGGTCGATACCACCCGCCTGGATCTCCACGCTCTCCGAGGCGCCGGGCTGGCCGCCGTTGTCGGCCAGATCCTGGGTGATCTGGAACCAGGCGGCGAGGGTGCCCTTCGAAAAGCCGAGTGAGCCGTCCTCGGCGTAGAGGTTCTCCCCGTGTTGGCGGGCGAAGACCTGGAAGCCCGCCTCGTTGTAGGCCATGCTCTGGGTGCCGACGTACTCGCCGTCGGTGGCCTCGGTGATCTCGGCGGAGATCTCGACGTAGTCCTCCCACGTCCAGGTCTGGTCGTCGGGCATGTCCACGCCCGCCGCCTCGAAGGCCTCGGGGTCGGCGAGGATGGCGTAGGCGTTGACCCCGCTGGCGATCCCGAAGGTGCTGCCGTCCAGGTCTCCGCTCTCGGCGATGAGCGGGTCCAGACCGGACTGGTCCAGGCCGTCCAGTTCGTTGAGGTCCAGGAGGGCGCCTCGCTCGGCGTACTCGCGCAGGTAACGCTCCTCCTGCATGGCGATGTCGGGGGCGTCGTTGGCCGCGGTGTTGGTGGCCAGGCGGTCCCAGTAGGAACCCCAGTCGGTGCTCTCCCCGGTGATGGTGATGCCGGGGTTGTCCGCCTCGAAGTTCGAGATGACCTCGTTCATGGTGGACTGGCGTTCGTCCGATCCCCACCAGGAGAAACGCAGCTGGACGGTACCGTCGTCACCCGATCCCCCACAGGCGGAGACCGCCAGGACCAGTGCGGTGACCGCGGCGGCCGTGCCGGCCGTCGGTCCGGGGCGGGTTCGGAATCGGCCGGGGGGTTGGCGCATGCCGGGACTTCCCTTCGGGGGCGAGGGCGGACTCGGCCCACCTCGCGTGTGAAGTTGCGTGAAGAAAGCGTTTCCCATCTTCCTGGTAAGCGCTATCCAAGCGATGGATTCCGACATTTTTAACATCGGGTTTCACGGGTGTCAATGGCGCCCCCTCGTGAGGTCATCACCGAACGAATCGATGAAACCCCTCCCTCGCCTGGACTGAAACACCAGTTGAAAGCCGCTTTCAACAAGGCGTGCGACGGGCGCACGCCCCCGAACGTCGACAAGTGCACCCACGCGGTCGGGTCGCGACCCCGACCACGATCCGATCGATATTCGGAAAGCGCTTACTCCTCGCGGTCCTCCCCCGACCAGGCGAAAGTGTGGGCGCCGGAGGTGCGGGGGAACAGCAGATCATCGCCCTTGAGGCGCGGCTCCCCAAGACCCGCGCCGACACCGTTCACGGAACGTTCGCCGTCCCAGCGGAGCACCCCGTCCACCGAGACCCGGCGCGACCGGCCCAACAGCGGAACCACCACCTCGCCCACGCCTTCGGAGGGCTCCACCGTGAGGACGAAGGAACCGGAGGCCTCGCCCCGGGACCAGCGCACGGCCAGCCCCCCGCCCGGGGTCGGCACCCGCCCCTGGGCCCACTCCAGGTCCGCCGTCCTCGGCGCGACCCGCCAGTTCTCGAACCCGGGTGCGGTGGGCCGCACGCCCAGCACCCCCTCGCCCAAGGCGGGCACGGCGGTGGTCCACGGGGTACCGGCGATGGCGCCGCGCGGTCGGCTCCCTTCGTTCTCCCAGGCGAACCATCCGGTTCCCGGCCCCTGGTCGAGCATGTGGCCCCACCAGCGCCGGATCAGGTCGAGGGAACCCTGGGTGTCGCCGTTGCGCACGCGACCCAGGGCCTCCAGGGCCTGGATGTAGCCCTGGATGTCCGAGGCCCGGTAAGGGTTTTCCTCGAACTCGCTGGAGCGGGTGCCGTACGGCGTCGCCAACTTCGTGCCCAGGAAGTCCATCGTCCGGCGGGCCCGCTCGGGGTCCAGGGTGGCGAACACCAGGTTCCCGGCGTTGGCGTCCCCGCTGTGGTCACCGGTGGGGTCGTCGGTGTTGAGGACCATCGCGCCGGTCTCCTCGTCCCAGAGCCGGGCCAAGAGCGCCTCTCGCAGGTGTTCGGCCCGCCCTTCCAACCGCCGAGCGGTGTCGGGGTCGCCGGCGATATCCCGCTCCAGCGCCGCCAGCCCTTTGAGGGCGTCGTACAGGACGGCGTTGGTGAGGGAGTCGACCCCGGCGGCCAGGTCCAGCGGTGACCAGTTGGCGACCAGGGCCGAGGACGCGTCCGAGTCGGTGCGGCGGTCCTGTTCCTCCCGGAAGAGACCGTCGGCGTCGGTGCGGCTCTCCAGGAAGGCGATGGCCCGGCGCGCGACCGGCAGCAACGGGCGCACGAACCCGGTGTCACCGGTGTAGAGGTGGTGGTCGGCCAGGGCGGCGACCCAGAAGGCCGTGAAGCTGTGGATGGTGGCGTCGTGGAACAGCGAGATGTCCTCGCCCACGAACCCCAGGGCCTGGTCGGGGTCGGGACCGTTCTCCGGTGCCCGCCAGCCGTTGGGCGGCCCCGGCTCGTTCGGGTGTTCGGGGTCGCCGTGGACCAGGTGGGAGGCGGCCATGGGAAACGAACCGTCGGGGTTTTGCACCCAGCCGAACCGCATCAGCGAATTGCGCACCAGCCACCGATAGTCGCTG
Organism: Nocardiopsis sp. NPDC055879; assembly: GCF_053615935.1. Lineage (NCBI taxonomy): Bacteria > Bacillati > Actinomycetota > Actinomycetes > Streptosporangiales > Nocardiopsidaceae > Nocardiopsis > Nocardiopsis sp. NPDC055879. The sequence continues at coordinate 294,565 of NZ_JBSHCT010000004.1, read as the reverse complement.
CTCTGCTGGTACCCGGCCAGGGCCTGCATGTGCATGTCGCCCATGAAGATCACTCGGTCGAACGGGGTGGTGAGCATCCACGGACTGGGCCCCTCGGGAGCGCCCGGAAGGTCGCTGTCCTCGCTGACGGAGGCCAGGTCACCGGTGTGGGCGCTGTGGTGCCAGGCTCGGTTGAGCAACGGATCGCTGGACAGAAAGTGGCCGTCGCGGGTCACCGGGTAGACGGTGGAGCGCAGCCGGACGTGACCGATGACGGCCTCACCCGGGCCATCAAGGGTCAGCAGCAGGTAGCGCGTCTCGCGTTTGCCCTCGCTCACCAGGGTGGCGGGGCCCTCCCGAGGATCGAACAGGTCGACCCTGGACCAGGGCGCGGCGTCGGTGCCGAAGAAGGCCTCGATGCCGTCGCCCTCGGGGGTGAGCTGATCGCGGAACTGGGCGTGTGCCACCCGTAGCGGCGCCCCGGAGATCCGTTCGACCCGCACCTCCAGGTGACCCATTGCCAGCTGTCCCAGATCCACCACCACCCGGGTGCCGTGGCGTTCGGTGGTGCGCAGGACCAAGGACGGGCCCTCGGACACGGCCAGGCGGTCCGGATCGGGCGCCCCGGCGGGGTCGCCCTCGACGGTGACGGTGGCCGGTTCGATGAGCGGAGTATCCGGCAGGACCACCAGCTCGCGCCAGGAGTGGTCTTCGGGTAGCGGCGTGCGGGAGAGTTCTTCGGCGGTCGGCATGGTGTCTCCTTCTCGGGTCGCACCGTCGACCCTAGAAAGCACCGGCGAGACGATCCATGTTTGTTTCACTGCTTTTCCTTCGCTGAACGCTCAGCCCGAAGGACGATCCGGTTAGGCTCCCCGTATGGACCTGTTGAGCGACGTGGTCACCTCGATGCGCGCGGGTATCCCAGGGGCCGCCCGGGTCGAGATGCACGGCACCTGGGGCTGGTACCTGCCCGGAGACCCCGAGGTCGCCGGATTCATGGCGGTGCTGGAGGGCACGTGTTGGCTGTTCCCAGATGGGGACGGCGAGCCGATGCACGTGGGCTCCGGTGACGTTGTGTTCTCCCCGCACGGCGACGGATACGGGCTGGCCGACCATCCGGTCAGGCCCGAGCTGACCTTGGAGGAGGCCCGTCCCGGCGAAGGCGGGTTCGGCCGCCACACCTACGGCGAGACCGACGGTGGCCCACCGATGATCTTCGTCTGTGGCGGATACCGACTGGATCGAGAGCAAGCACACCCGCTGCTCACCGGACTGCCCGAGCACGTCCACGTTCGAGCCGGCGACCTGGGTCTGGCCCGGGTTCTGGCGGGGCTCGGCGAGGAGACGGAAGGGTCGCGGCCCGGCGGCGACGCCCTGCTGCCCCTGCTGTTGGACGCGTTGCTGCTGTACGTGCTGCGCGCCTGCCTGGAGCCGGCCGCCGACGGCCGTTCGGAGGGCTGGGCCCGGGCGCTGACCGATCCGGGGGTCGGTGCCGCCCTGTCCTCGGTGCACCGGGATCCGGCGCGTTCCTGGACGGTGACGGCCCTGGCCGAGACAGCCCGGATGTCCCGGGCCACCTTCGCCCGCCGGTTCACGGCGCTCACCGGTCTGCCACCGATGGGGTATGTGACCTGGTGGCGGATGAACCGGGCGAAGGGGCTACTGCGTGACACCGAACTGGCGGTGGAGGAGGTGGCCGCGCGGGTGGGTTACGGGTCGCCCTTCGCGTTCTCCCATGCCTTTCGCCGCGCCTACGGAGAGCCGCCCCTGCGCTACCGCCGAGCGCACACTCCCTGAACTCCCCTGTTTCGGAAACCACCTGGACACATAGAGAACGATAGAGAATATTCTGTCCGGGTCTGCACCGCAGATCAACGCCTTGTGTGGGAGAAATCGACATGACCGCACGCCTGGCGATGATCCAGGACTTGCCGGATGAGGTCGACGGCGGAGTGGAACGCGATGTGGGGCCGACCGAAGAGCCGACGGAGAGGGCGAAGAAGAATGATGAGTGGGACACGGCTGCTCCGCCGGTGGGCGGGGGTCGGGGCGACCGTGGTGTTCCTGACCCCTCTCGGTGCTTGTTCGGTGTTGGGGCTTGGGGGTGTTTCGACCAGTCATCAGGAGTTGGAGGGTGAGTGGTCGGACGCCGATGTACCGGGGTCGGTCTCGGAGGTGGCGTGGGAGTGGGTCGCCGAGGGATATCCGGGGGATATGGAGGTGACCGCGCTTCCGCGAGGTGTGCTCGTTCGTACATCCCAGGGTGTGGTGGCCCTGGACGGTGTGACGGGTGAGGAACGGTGGAGTTTCAGCGTGGAGGACGAGGACGTCCGTGTGTTGACGGACGTCTCTTCTTCCGAGGAGCGAGTCCATGTGCTGTTTCCTGAGGAGGTCCCGGACGAAGGGTCTGAGGACACCGAGGATGAGCATGCCGCGAAGGCCGCGTGGCGCCGGGTGGTCCTGGACGGGGTCAGTGGGGAGATCGTCGGTGACTTCGAGGAGTCGATCGCCGCTGACGTTGAGAAGCCCGGGCCCTTCAACGTGGGTGTCGCCGGTGACGGGGGTGTCTTCCACTTGGAGGGTGGCGACCTGCTCTCGGGGGTGATGCTCTCGGCTGAGGACGGTTCCGAACTGTGGCGGACGGATGACCTTTTCTCTTGTGAGGGTTCGCATGTGAACACGGCGGACCGTCCGGTGGTGTTCTCCGAGGCGGTGGTCGTGAAGGCGGGGTGCGATTCGGGTCAGGCCGAGCTGATCTCCCTGGACGTCGTCAATGGAGAGGTGTTGTGGCACCTCGAAGGCGAGGACGCTGAGTTTCTGACTCCGGAGTTGCGTTCCTTGCGTGGGATGGGTGAGTTGCTACCCGTTTACCACGACCGAGGGCCCATGTATCAGGACGAGGAGTTCAGCGAGCTGCGCGTATTCGATCCGGTCACGGGTGAGGTCGTGGGTGATGAATCGGGGGTCGACGGATTGGATTGGTATCTGGCCCGCACGGTCGAGGACGGGTTCCTGGTGTCACAGCGAGCCCCCGGCGAGAGCACCGTCGGTTACGAACTGCGCCGGTTCGACGGCCGGTCCCTGACCACCGGTGGACAGGCGGTGCCCACGGGGTCGGCCGGTAGTTACGTGCTGGCTCTGGAGGACGCGGTGGTCAAGCTCGAACCGAAGGACCCGGAGACACCGGTCAGTGTCACACCGTGGAATGGAGGTGAGCCGTACCGGATCGACCTGCCGGAACCGGTCGAGGTGGCGGGTTACTTCCAGGGGAGGCAGCCGAAGGGGCAGTTCGAGGCGGTGCCCGGCGCGGTGGTGTTGGTCGACCGGAGCGATTCCCAAGGCGAGGGCGTCAAGGTGATCGGGTTCCGGTGAGCTCACCTGACTGTGCCGTGTCCGGAGCGATGAGACCGACGTCGCCTTATTGATCGATGGCGGCGATCGCCTCGGAGTGGAGGGCCACCGGTGGAGGAGATGGCCGCCCGGGTGGGTTACGGGGCTCCCTTCGCATTCCCCCGCACCTTCCGCCGTACCTCTAGAGAGCCGCCCCTGCGCTACCGCCGAGCGCACACTCCCAAAGCTTCCCCATTTCAGAAACCTTCTGGATAATCAGGGAACGATAGAGGATAATCTGTGCGTATCTACACCGCAGATCAACACCTTGGATGGGAGAAATCGACATGACCACGAACTCCGAGACCGTCCACGAGCTGCGAGCCGAGCTCCGCGCAGACCTGGTCATCGCGATGAAGGCTCGGCGATCCGAGGTGGTCTCCGCCCTGCGCACCGCGATCGCAGCAGTGGACAACGCCGAAGCCGTCGAGGTACCGGACGCCCCGATGGAGTCGGTGAGCGAGCACGTCGCCGGTGTCGGGGTCGGGGTCGGTTCCACCGAGACCGGGCGACGCACACTGTCGGTTGATGAGGTGCGCTCGCTGCTGCGAGCGCAGGTCCAGGAACGGATCAACGAAGCCGAACGCTATGACTCGCACGGACGAAGCGAGGCCGCGGAGCGGCTTCGACGGGAGGCCGGCGCCCTGAGGAAGTACACCGACCTCGGCTGAACGGCGAGGTCGGGTGCTCGGGCCAGGTGCCCCGGTCATCGGGAAGGGGAGGGATCCGGAACCTCAAGCCTTCGGATCATGCCCGCCACACGGCGTCCACGGAGCTCGGGTGGGGCCGTGATGATCGGCAGCAGAAGGGCGTATCGCCGACCCGAGTCCAGCTCCGCGAACCGTTCCGTCGCGATCGGTGACGCCGCGAGCGCCGTGGCCACGTCCTCGGGCACGTCCATGGCCGACGAGCCGGGGTAGGCACGGGCCCAGCGACCGTCGAGCCGGGCGCGTTCGATCTCCGCCCGCCCTCGTGGTCGCATGCGGCCCTGTGCGATCAGTGCCTCGACCAGTCCGACATTGCGCTGCGACCAGATCGACCTCGCTCGTCTGGGCGTGAACCGTTGGAGGAACGTCGTGCCGTCACGTTTCCTTCGCTGACCATCGATCCATCCACTGCACAACGCCTCATCGAGCGCCTGGGCATACTTCAGGGAAGTCGGCACGACCGTTCCCGACTTCGCCATCACCAGCCACACCCCGTCCGAGGCGTCCTCGTTCACGTCGAGCCAGGCTCGCCACGCCGCCGCGTCCGCGAGCAGCAAAGACCCGTCATCCATCGGTGTTCCTCCTTCTATCGGGTTCGTTCTGGGAATGTCCGGCCGCTCCGTCACGCGGCCGGATCGACGTGTCCGCGAAGCGTCGCGAGAGCAGGGCGAACGCGTCGGCGAGTTCGGGTGGTGCCACATCGGTGAGGGCGGCGTCGAAGCGACCGAGCGAGGCGGCGAGTGCTACCCACGACCAGGACCCGACCCTGAGCCGGCATCGGTCGGGGCCGAGGTCCTCGACGGTCCCCTCTGTGACGAACGGGATCACCTCCTGGGCCGGCAGGTGCAGCACGACCTCGCCGGTACAGGGCCACGTGTTCTCACCGACCGAGCCCTTGAACCGCCCGGCGAGGAAGTCGCGGACGTCCCCGCCGGGCACTGTTCGGGGGATGAAGCGGGGTCCGGTGGGAATGCGGGGCCTCATCCGGTCGAGTCGGTAGACGCGCCAGTCGTCGACGTCCAGGTCCCAGGCGACGAGGTACCAACGCCCGTTCCCGAACACGACGTGGTGTGGTTCGACGCGCCGCCGCGACGGCTCGGCATCCGGATCGTCTCTCACCGACACGTAGCCGAACCGCAGTACCTCGCACGCCCGGACCGTCGCACTCACCGCGAGGAGCATCTCGGGTTCGGCCACCACTTCGGTGTCGGACGGCAGCGTCGAGAACGTCACGGAGTCGACCCTGTGGCGCAGCCGTGAGGGCATCACCTGCCGCACCGTCGTCAGTGCCCGCAGCGCCGCTTCACCGTCCGCCGCGCCCGAGGCCGCGGCGGCCTGAAGGGCGGTGGCCAGGGCGACGGCCTGATCTTCATCGAACAGCAACGGCGGCAGCTCCGAACCCGCGTCGAGCCGGTAACCGCCGTCAGGGCCCTTGAACGTGGTGATCCGATAGCCGAGTTCACGCAGATGGTCGATGTCGCGGCGCAGTGTGCGATCACTGACCTCCAGCCGTTCGGACAACACCCGACCGGGCCAGTCGCGCCGGGTCTGCAGCAACGACAGCAGCTTCAACATTCTCGATGATGATCCGGCCATGTCAGTCATCATGCGCGAAGAAGCGGACACCCCGTGACCGGTACCCCTGTGAGGCTCCTACTGCGGCCGGGAAACCGCGCTCGCTCCATCAAACAAGAGGGATTCGAGGAGTCATCGACATGACCATCAACGTCACGCCGCACTTGAACTTCCGTGGCGACGCGCGCGATGCGCTGGAGTTCTACCAGACGGTGTTCGGCGGTGAGCTGACCATCGCGAGCTACGCCGACATGGGCAACACCGACCCCGCCACCGCCGATCACGTGACCTTTGGCCAGGTCACCGCCGACAACGGGTTCAGCGTCATGGCCTACGACGTGTATCCCCACCTGGAGTGGGACCAGGGGCAGGACCCGTTCTTCGTCTCCGTCCGCGGTAACGCCCCTGAGGAGATTCAGGGTTACTGGGACAAGCTCGTCGACGGGGCGGAGGTCAAGCAGCCCATCGGCCCATCCCCGTGGGCGCCGCTCTACGGACAGCTCACCGACCGTTTCGGGGTCACCTGGGTGCTGGACGTCGCCGTCGAATACCCCACCGCTTGACCCACCGTCGCCGGCACACGCTGATCTCGCTGACACCAAGGGGCACCTGAACTCGCGAAACGCGATGACCGGCTTCGCGGGTTCGAAGGTGCGGGACAGCGGAGATCGGTAATCTATGCGCGAGCGGTCCCCCGCCAATACGCCTGGCGGGGGACCGTTTCCGTACGGGGTCAGCCGGCTCGCAGGCAACTCTGGAGAGCAACCCACTCCTCGGCGGAGAAGTCGAGTGTTCCCAGGTCACGGTTCTGCGAGTCTCGGACATCCGCGCCTCTGGCGTACTCACGCGCTTCCACGCAGTTCCCGCCGGTGCCGTTGCTGTACGACGACTTGTGCCAGTCTTCGGTCATCATCAGAGGTTGCCTCGAATCTCTTCCAGTTTGGCGCGGGACTCAGGAACCGGCAGAGCGGCACTCATCAACTCCGCGAAAGTCCGTTCGTAGCTTGCCACAACCTCCGGTTGCCTCAGCACGAACCCCGTCTCCTGACTCTCCACATACGCGAACGTGCCCGAATCAGGTACTTCCATCAGAGTAAACGCCCCACACAAACCCGCATGACCCTCGGCCCTGAGCGGTACGACCTGAATCCGCAGTCGAGGCTTTCGTGACTGAGAGATCAGGTGATCGACTTGTGCCTCCATCACGTTCGGGTCCTGAAAGCGCCGCAACAGTACCGACTCGTCCAAAAGCACAGTGAGAGCGGGCGGGTGCTTACGAACGAGCAGCTCCTGCCGTTGACGTCGAGCGACCACGTTCTTCTCGATGCTCCCGGGATCCGCCTGCGGGCGGGCCAACAGGCCGATAGCCCGGATATATCCCTCGACCTGCAAAAGTCCGGGGACCAAGCCCAGCGCGAACTCCCGAATCTCCAGCGCGGTCTGTTCGGATCCCGCGACCTCACGGAAGTACGCACTGGTACCACCCTCGGAGAACGCCGCGTCCCAGGCACTCGTCAGAACTCCGTGCGCGGTAAGCGCGGAATCCAGACGGAGCACATTCTCCCGATGTGTCTGTTTCTTCCCTCGTTCGACATCGCTGATCGTGCTCTGTCCAACGGTGGATACAGCGGCTAACTCCTGTTGAGTCATGCTCGCCTGCACCCGAATCTTCTTCATGAGATTGCCGAACCGAGCCAGCGGAATCTGGACATCGTTCCTCTTCACAGACCGCCCTCCGGTCGAATATCTGAACCTATCGCCGCTTATGAAACCTCTACCGAGTCTCCTGATAAGCGTAGCCGGCGACAGAAGCCCTTGTCAGAGTTTTCACAGAAGGACATTTCTTCCGGAACAGAAGAAGCCCCGGGGCCGATTACGACGGCCCACCGGGGCAGGCGAATCGCCCAAAATTACCCGGAGTGAGAAGAATGCAAGATACCCAGGCACGCCCCCCACACCAGACGAGCCCTATCCGCGGTTGCTCCATTTCCCGAACTCGCGCCGGTCCGGAATCCTCCTGGGGCACACCCTCGCCCCCGCTCCCCTACTCACCTGGTGTCGCACCACGCTCCCCCACCGCGCCGTACCGCTGATCCAGATCACCCGAGCACTGGTCGACAACGCCCACCACCACTCAAGTTCAGGGCTGCCCGGCGGCACCGTCCGTGTCGTGCTCGACCAGACCCTCCCCCTATTACCTCACCTGTACGTGACCGACGAAGGCCCGCGCCCGGACGATCCCTTGATCAGCTATCCGCATCGCCTCACCCACGCCCCGCACAGCGGTCTCGCCCTCGTCGAGCGACTCTCCGTGTACTGGGACTTCTCCTGGACTTGGGACGGGCACCGCATACGCGCGCTGACCATGCAGGTCGTCCTCGACACCACCGACCCGAACTCCCGAAGGACCCTTTGATCGGAGTTTTTCGGGCAGCGCAGACCCCGGGCTTCAGCCCTAGGGATAGCCGTCCTTCCGCGAACGGGAACATGGAACAGCCCTTTGCCCTACGATGAGTTACTCGTCCGTCACTCCGCGCTCGATCTGCGGCATCACTTTCCCACGAGCCTTCCACGTGCTCTGGTACCCCATGCACCGAGGCCGCGTACCGGGGGGCTGTGTCGAGGAAGGGATGAAGGAGCTCGTGCGCGAGGGATCTCGGGCACCTGAAGTCCCCCTGCCGATGCTGTGGACCCACGGCTGCTTCGTGGCCGCTGTCGGAGGTGTCCTGCCGGGAGCGCATCGAGCGTGACGTGGCGAACCAGGAGAGCCGCTGAGAGGGAAGGGGGTGTTTCACGGTGTTGACGGGTCGTCGTTACCGGCTTGCTCTGACCGGTGTACAGGAGGCGATGTGTACCGAGTTCGGTGACCTGTGCCGGGCGGTGTGGAACACCGCTCTGGATCAGCGTCGCCAGTACGTGGACCGCTACACCCGAGGCCGACAAGGTGGGTTCTGCGGCTACCACCTTCAGGCCGCCCAGTTGGCCGAGGCCAAGGCCGAAGAGCCCTGGCTGAAGGTGGCCCCCTCGCATGTGCTCCAGCAGACCTTGAAGGACCTGGACCGGGCTTGCCGGGAGAAGGGCACCTTCAAGGTGCGGTGGCGGGCCAAGTACCGGTGGAGCCCGTCGTTCCGCTTCCCGGCCGGGAACCTCATCACCGTGGAGAAGCTGAACCGCAAGTGGTCACGGGCCAAACTACCCAAGCTCGGCTGGGTGCGGTTCCGCTCCTCCCGGCCGATCGGCGGCATCATCCGCTCGGCGACGGTGTCCCGTAAGGGCGGGCGTTGGTTCGTGTCCTTCCTCGTGGAGGACGGGCTGCTCACCCCCGAGCACCATCCGGGTACCCCGGTGGGGGTGGATCGGGGGGTGAAGGTCGCCGCGACCCTGTCCACCGGCCGGTTCCACGACCGTCCCTTCGCCTCTCCTGGGGAGAAGGCCCGACACCTGCGCCTTCAGCGCAAGCTCGCCCGGAAGAAGAAGGGCGGCGCGAACCGGGCCAAGATCCTCAAGTCCCTGGGGCGCATCGCCACTCGTGCGGTGGACCGGCGTACCGACTTTTGCGCTCGGCTCGCCCGCCAGCTGACCACCCGCCACAGCATGGTGGTGCTGGAGAACCTGCGCACCACCAACATGACCGCCTCCGCGAAGGGGACCCCGGAAGAGCCCGGAAAGCGGGTCCGTCAGAAGAGCGGCCTGAATCGGGCCATCCTGGACAAGGGGTGGCACCGGCTCGAACTCGCGTTGCGCAACGCAGCGCGCAGGACCGGCACGCGCATCGTGCTGGTCGATCCCGCGTACACCTCGCAGACGTGTTATCGGTGCAAGGTGGTGGACGCGAACTCGCGCGAGAGCCAAGCCGAGTTCGTGTGCACTTCTTGTGCTCATACCGATCACGCCGATGTGAACGCGGCCAAGAACATCCTTCACGCCGCAGGGCATGCGGTGTCAGCCTGCGGAGACCTCGGGGTTGCCCGGTCTGTGAAGCAGGAACCAGCGCCCCCGCGAGGGCAGGCGCACCAACCGGCGTTGCCGCTGGTGGGAATCCCCCGCCCTTAGACGTGGGGAGGAAGTCAAGGACGTCTGCCCCGCGATCGAGTGGGGCAAGCGCGACGCCTGAGCGCGTTATCGGTTCGGGGCGCAGAGCAGGAATCTCGTCCGTTGCGGTGCCAGGCGGATTGAGGCGGCCAGATCTGCGGCGGCGTCACGTCGGCTCCCCCGGGGAGCGTGTTCTGGGGGTCGGACGGGACTTCGCCGGCCACTCGGATGACGCGCCGACAAAATACGAACCCGAACCGCAGGTCAAGGGCGGGTCCCACCATAAAGTTGATTGATCATCTACCATCTGGATGCCGTATCGATCATCACCGGGATCCGGGCCGAGCCGGGAGCACGGGGACGCGAGGTTCCACCCCAGGCCACGTTCCCTCTCCGGGGACGCGACAAAGGAAGTGAGAACCAGATGAGCGACTCCTCGACGACGAACTGGCCGAGCCTGCGGGTCTCGGACTGGACGGACACCCGCGACACCCTGCACATGTGGACCCAGATCGTGGGCAAGATCCGCATGGCCCACGCCCCACTGGTCAACCACTGGTGGCAGGTGCCCCTGTACGTCAGCCCGCGCGGACTGACCACCTCGACCGTCCCCTACCGTTCGGGGGCCTTCGAGATCGAGTTCGACTTCGTCGGCCACCGGATCGAGGTCCGCAGCAGTGACGGCGACACGGACGGTTTCCCACTGCGGCCCATGACCGTCGCCGCGTTCTACTCCCGGATCCTGGACCTGCTCGGCCGACTCGGGATCGCAGCGCCGATCCGGCCGATCCCCAACGAGGTCGACCCGGCGATCCCCTTCGCCGAGGACCACGAGCACGCCTCCTACGACGGCGAGGCGGCCACCCTGTTCTGGCGTCAGCTCCTACAGGCCAACCGGGTGATCGGTGAATTCCGGTCGCACTTCATCGGCAAGGTCAGTCCGGTGCACTTCTTCTGGGGAGGGATGGACCTGGCCTGTACCCGCTTCTCCGGGCGGCCGGCCCCCGAGCACCCGGGCGGGGTCCCCAACTGCGGGGACTGGGTCATGGTCGAGGGCTACTCCCGGGAACTGTCCAGCTGCGGCTTCTGGCCCGGCGGCGGCGAGGAAGGCGCCTTCTACTCCTACGCCTACCCCGCACCCGAGGGCTTCGCCGAGCAGTCGCCCGGCCCCGAGGGCGCTCACTACAGCACCGAGTTCCAGCAGTTCCTGTTCCCCTATGAGGTCGCCCGCACCGCCCCCGACCCCGACCGCGCCGTGGCCGAGTTCTTGCACAGCACCTACGAAGCCGCCGCGAACCTCGGACGCTGGGATCGTCCCGCGCTGGAGGACGACCCTCTGCGCTGGCACGGAACCTCCGCGACGCCGGGGAACGGCGAGGCCTGACCGGACTGCCACGGGCGGAGAGGAAGCGCAAATCCTGTTGACTGGTCAACAGGAACTTCCCAAGCATGAAGTCGATTCATCAATCGAACGGTGACGATGTCGAGGAACGCGAGGGACCAGGCCCGGCATCTCGTTCACCACGCCGGTCGACACAGCGACCGCAGGGAGGTAAGTGCGATGCGGTTCGGGATCTTGACCCTCGGTGACGTGACACAGGATCCCGGATCGCGCACCCTCACGTCAGGCTTCGACGACGGAAGGGTCGGGGTCCGCTTCCTCCGGCTCGGAGCCGAGGTCGTCGATCCCACGGAACGCCGGGGAGACCAAGGCGGCCAACGCGGTGACCCCGACGAGGACCGCGATCACGGCCCCGGCCACGGGCAACCCGGCCATCGAGGCCACCGCCGCGAGCGGTGCGCCGGCCAGGGCGGGCGCGGAGAGCATCACGGTGTTCTGCGCCCCCAGCACACGACCGCGCATGGCGTCCGGGGTGGCCTCGATGGTCAGCACCCCGAGCACGCCTCCGGCCGGAGCGAAGAGGAACCCGGCCAGGGCCGCGCCGCCCAGCACCAACCAGGGGGAGGCCATACTTCCCACCGCGGCGAACCCGATCAGCGCGCCCAGCATGCCGATCACGAACCAGACCCGTCGACGGACCCGGAGCGCGAAGGCGGCGTAGAGCGCGGAGCCGCCGATACTGCCCGCGGCGATCGCGCTCAGGGTCAGACCCGTCAATTCGGGAAGGTCCTGCTCGGTGAAGTAGGCGGGCATGAGGGTGGTCTGTAGGACGCTCAGAACCGCGATGAACACCCCGGTGACCAGGGTCGATCCGAGAACCAGCCGGTTGCGGAACAGGAACCGCCACCCGTCGGCCAGATCGGCCACCGCCCGCCGCAGCGAGCCCCCCGCGGCATCGGCCGGGACGGGGTCCCGGGGCGGGATCCGTCCGGCCCGCGGGTCGAGAACGAGCATGCTCAGTGCGGCGAGCAGGCTGGTCACGGCGGCGGCGAGCAGGATCGCCGGGGACAGGCCGAACAGCGCGACCAGCAGCCCGCCCAGGCCGGGGCCGGCCAGCACGAGCATGTTGCCCACGGTCTCGCGGACCGCGACCAGCCGGTCCAGCCGGACCGGGCGCCCGTTCCGGCCCGGCTCGGCTTCACCGAGGCGGGCCAGGGTGGGCAGCATGGTCTCCTGGGCGGTCATCCCCGGAACCCGGATGAACGCCCCGACCACGGCCATGGCCAGGAACCAGGCCAGGTTCAGGCCCCACGTCAGGTCGATGAACAGCAGCGCCGCCATCGACAGGGCGTTGAGCAGGTTGGCGATGACCGACACCGCGCGCCGGTCGACCCGGTCGACGAGCAGCCCGGAGAAGAGCCCGGTCAACGCGGACACGGCCATACCCACGGTCGCCATGATCCCCGCCGCGAGCACGTCTCCGGTGCGGTCGAGTACCAGGAGCGGGATCACCACGCTCGCGATCCCGGCTCCCAGCAAGGACAGCGCGTAGGAGGTGAAGTAGATCGTCGGGCTGCGGCGCACGGTGGCCGACCTCCTCAGGGAGTCGGTCGCGCGTGCCCGGGACGGCGGGCACGCGCGAGCTGATGGGGTGGCTCCGTGAAGTACGGAGCCGTCGGGACGAACCGGTCAGCCCCGCGGACCGGTCGCGGGGCCGTCCGAGGCGACCAGTCGCTTGGTGGTGCGGCGGTCGGCTCTGCCCGGACCGTCCGCCCAGGTACTGGGCGATGAAGCGGTCGGCGGCCTCGAACACGGCCATCTGGTTCTCGGGGTTCACGAACCCGTGCCCCTCGCCCTCGACGACCACGCACCGTCGCCGGCCTGGCCCCAGACCTTGCCGGGACCGGGGCGTCGAGTTCGTGGGGGTCGAACGTCCCGAGGTCGCGAGTGTTGAGCAGCAGGGTCACCTTCCCCGGGCGGACCGGGGAGGGGGCGAATCCCAGAACCGTGGTTCCGGGGAAGGGGGTGAGGTCGACCGCCTCCGACCCCGGGGTGTCGAGGTCGGCACGGTGCAGGTACCATCTCTGCTCCCCTCCGTCATCTTGGAGGTGGAGCAGCCGGCGCGGGTCGTCGGCCCACTCGAAGCTCTGTACGCTGCGGGTCTCGTCGGCGGTGACGGGCCGGGGCTCGGATCCGGGTTCGAGGTCCCGGACCCAGATGTTGAGCCGGGTCCTCCAGGGCCCGAGGAACGCCATCCTGGTGCCGTCCGGAGAGATCGACGCGCCGGCGCCGCGGAGAGCCGAAGAGGTCCTCGATGGTGTGGAGCTTGGGGAGTGCCATGTTTTCCGGTCCTTGCTTCCGCGGCGTCGCCTCTGATCAGGTGCACTCCGATTCAAGCCGTCGGGCCGTTCGCCGGGGAGTGCCGCCGCGTCAACTCCTCCGCATGAGGTTCGTAGGGGTGTGGACATGACGCGGTGTCACTATCGCGACCATCGTCCCTGGTGAGACCGTTTAGCCGGACCCCGGAACTCAGCCACGCCCAAGGGGTGATCGACCGGCTCCACGGCTGCTCCGGCGTGCTCGACGAGCAGGGCCGGTACGCCTACTACGGACACGCCGGCGGCTTCCCGGCCTACGAAAACCAGCGCGCGGCCTGGGACGCCGGTTGTGGTCCCGACAACGCCGATCCCGAACATCGCTGATCACCCGTGATCCTCCTGGGAGGGTCCGGCGGCCCGGACGAACGCCGTGTGGCCGGTTCAGCCCGGCTGCTTCTCCGCGTGCTCCAGGACGCGCTGGGAGAGCCGGGCGAACGTGTTGAGCTGGTTCGGCGTCAGTGCCTCGATGAAGAGACGGCGGACGTGCTCGGCGTGCACGGGCGCGGCGTCCTGGATGGCCTCGTAGCCGGCTGGAGTGGCGACGATGAACGCTCCGCGCGCGTCCTCGGGACATTCCTTCTTGGCCACGAGCCCGCGCTTCACCATCCGCGTGACCTGGTGGGACATACGGCTCTTCTCCCACTCGACGAGCTTGGCCAGTTCCAGGAAGCGCATCTGCCCGTCAGGGGCCTCGGTGAGTTTGGCGAGCACGATGTAATCGGACGCGGATATCCCGGAGTCGGCCCGAACGAGACGGGTCAGCCGCCCTATGAGGACTTCCTGCATGCGGATGAAACCGTCCCAGGCGGCCTGCTCGTCCGGGTCGAGCCTGCGCGGTGTCTCATACATGGACGCAGTGTAGCGAAACTGTTGACACTTCATCTATCAGAGCTCACATGACGTCGTCAATGAACCCCGGAGGTCGAGGCTCCGTGGATCGCACGGAGCCTCGACCATCGCGCGAGCGGTCCTAGTCGGTGGGTAGGACGAACCGCGGTTCCTCCGCCACGGTCGGCGTTCCCGTCAGGGTCTCGCCGATGGCGGACGCCAACCGTTCCAGACCCTCGGCGGCGGTCTCGGCGTCGACCTGGGGCACTTCGGCGGCGCACACCTGGTCGGTGATCCTCTCGGGGTCGGCCGGACCCGGGTTGTCGAAGGCGTCCAGGGCCAGGGCCGCGGCGACGGGGTCGGTCGTGCCGAGCATCAGGTGGTCGGACTCGTTGTCCGCGCACAGCTCCTGGACGGCCACGTTGCGCACGTTCTCGCCGGCGAGTACGGACGCCCCGGACTCGTCCGTGGTGGCCGGGTGCACGGTGTCGTCGGTCGTGCTCAGGATGCTGGTGGTGCTGACCTCGGCGAAGGTCTCCCGCGGCGAGTTGAGCTCGGTGATGAACCTCGCCTCCGGGTCCATTTGCCACAGCGCGGGCGGGCACTCCACCTCAGTGGTGCAGTGGGTCGCGGTGCTGCCGTGGTGCGGCGAGCCCAGGGTCACCAGGTCGTCGACCATGTCCCTGGTGTCGGGCCAAAAACGCAGGGCGGCGCGCCCGAGGACCCCGCCCTGGCTGAACCCGAGGACGTCGATCTCCTCACCGTGCTGTTCGTAGGTGCCGCGGATGGCGTGGGTGACGTACTCGGACGAGACCTGCATGTCCGCGGTGGAGTTCTCGGGCGGCTCGATGGTGCAGACCGTTCGGGACTCGTTCAGCCGGGGAAGGTGGTTCCAGGAGAAGGTCTCGTCCGCTGTGAGCAGGGTCGGCGGGATCAGCAGGACGGGAGCCGCTTCGCCGTCGCCTGGACCTTCGAAGCAGGCGAACGCCGCGGCGAGCTCATCGGCGGACACGGTGAGTTCCGGGCCGCTGTCGGAGGCGCTGGTGTCCGATGAAGCTTCCTGGCCTATGTCGAGCGCGGCACAGCCCGTCAGCGGAATGGCGAGCGCCAGCAGCAGCGCTGCGAGATCGCGCTTCATCCGCCCTCGCCGAAACAGGTTCTTACGGAGAGGCTCCGTGTCGATGGTCGGTCCCTCGGTGTTCATGGCGACAGAACTTCCTCAGTGGTGGGTGTGACGATGCCCCGGTCGAGAACGGTCGCGGAATCGCGACCGAACCGGGTACGTTGGCGACGCTAAAACCTCACATCAATGTGAGAGGCAAGCGATGTGTCGCAGTTCACCAAGGGGGTGGGATGAGGATCGGGGAGCTCTCACGACGGACCGGAGCGAGCGTCCGGCTGCTGCGCTACTACGAAGAGAAGGGCCTGATCGGCAGTACCCGCAGCGCCGGCGGACAGCGCCACTTCACGGAGGACGCCGTTCCACGCGTGGAGTTCGTGCGCCGGCTCCTCGCGGCGGGGGCGACCAGTCGTGCCATCGCCGAGATGATGCCCTGCTTCGACACGCCCCTGGAGGAGAACTTCGACAGTGCGATGGAACGCCTGGCACGGGAGCGCCTGCGCATCACCAGCGACATCGAGGATCTATTGCGGGCGCGAAAGGCCCTGGACGCCCTGATGGACACCGCTCGGGAGCATCGCGCTCGGCTACCGAGGAACCAGGCGGGCCGACCTCTCGACCTTCCCGTCCACCGGACGTGATCGTCCCGCGCGCCGCGCGGCCCGAACTCCTAGGAGTCATCCGATGCTCAGTGGTGAACTCGCCGAACTGGCCGGCGTCACCGTCCGCACGCTGCGCCATTACCACCAGATCGGTTTGCTGCCCGAGCCCTCGCGCTCGACCGGTGGCTACCGGCGCTACGACGTGAGTGACCTCGTGCGGCTCCTGCGGATCACGAGGTCGACCGCGCTGGGCGTACCCCTGTCCGCACTGCCGGCGGTACTGGATGATCCGGCGGGGGTAGAGGAGTTGCTGGACGAGCTCGACCGCCAGGCGGCCGCCGAGATCGCACGACTCAACGCCCGAAGGGCCGACATCGCCGCCCTGCGCAGTAGCGGCTCCCCGCCCGACCTTCCCCCGGAGCTGGCGATGCTGCGCTCCGCCCCCGAGTCCGGGGTGCCCGAGGACATGGCCCGACACGAACACGAACAGCTGGTCCTGATCGGACACCTGCTCGGCGAGGACGGCCCAGCGAGACTCGCCACCCTGCTCGCAGGGGTGGACAAGGAGATGATCGAGCGGCTGGAGCCGCTGACGGCGCGGTTCTACGCCCTCGGCCCCGACGCCCCGGACGACGAGGTCGTGTCCTTGATCGACGACTGGGTCACCGGGCTGGAACCACTGTCAGCGCGGCTGGCCGGTACGCCCGAGCCCGGCCCGAAGGCCTCGGCCCTGCTGGACGAACTGTACGAGCAGTCCCTCGAACCCGTCCAGCACCGGGTGCTGCGCCAGGTCCTACAGCGGTTGGAGCATGAACGGCGACCGTCCGGGTCCTGACCCCACCGAGCCCTGTGGTCCGGGCCATGCCCT
The DNA here is from genome assembly GCF_053615935.1 of Nocardiopsis sp. NPDC055879. Taxonomy (NCBI): domain Bacteria; kingdom Bacillati; phylum Actinomycetota; class Actinomycetes; order Streptosporangiales; family Nocardiopsidaceae; genus Nocardiopsis; species Nocardiopsis sp. NPDC055879. Next base: position 277,744 of record NZ_JBSHCT010000004.1, on the reverse strand, counting down.
ACGGCCTTGACTCCGAAGCGGCGTCGGAGTTTTGAGTGGACCGTGCTCGCGTCCATCGACCAGAGGGATCCACCATGACCGCCCCGTCGAAGCCGATCGCCGTCGAGGAGTTCTTCGGCCCGCCCACCCGCGGTCGGGCGGTGTTGTTCCCCGGACGGCACCAGGGTCGCCTACCTCCCTCTATCCGGCGAACGCCCGGACCGGACGGCCGTGGACGCCGGGGCGGATCTTGAAGAGCGAGCCGGACAACGGTTCCTCGTCCGGTTCCAGGTCTTCCCGGGACGTGGTCATGTAGAGGGTGCCCAGGTCCTCGTCACCGAAGGTGCACGCCGTGACCTTCTGGACCGGTAGCGAGATCACCTCGTCCAGGTCACCGTCGGGGGTGTAGCGGTGCACCTGGCCGGCGTTGACGATCGCGGTCCATATGCCGCCCTCCGCGTCGACGACCAGGCCGTCGGGCAGGCCACCGTCCCGTATCCGGGCCAGGACGCGGCGGTCGGTCAGGCCACGGTCGGAGTCCCAGTCGAAAACGGCGACGCAACCGGTGTCGGTGTCGTTGTAGTAGGCGAATCGGCCATCGGGCGACCAGTCGATGCCGTTGGAGACGGTGACGTGGGGAAGCACGGTGGTCACCTCCAGCTCCGGCGTGAGGCGGTAGAGGGCGGCCGTCCCCGGTGTCTTGTCGTAGGCCATCGATCCGCAGTAGAAGGTTCCGTCCGGGGCGCAGCCGCCTTCGTTCATGCGGATGCCCGGGTCGGTCCAGATCTCGACCCGGCGCCGTTCCTCGCCCTGATCGTCGAACAGCGCCACCCCGCGTTCCACGCCCACGATCGTTCCCCCACCGGCGCGAGGGCGCACGACCGCGGCGACGTCGTCCACGTGCCTTCGGGAGACGTCGCCGGAGGGTGTCAGGCCCAACACGTCACCGCGGGTCATGTCGACCCAGCGCAACCCGCCCCAGGACGGTGACCAGCAAGGCCCTTCGCCATGCTCGGTGATCGGATCGGTGACCCGTTCCACCTTCACGATCGCGTCCCCCTTCGTCATGCGACCCGACCCCGACCAGGCATCGTAGCCGACATCTCCCACATGAACACACACAGTAATCAGATCGTCTACAATACGTGAGGTCATGAGTTCCGCACCCGATCGGTCAGGTCCGACACCCAGGTCCTTTTGGCGTCCCGCCTGGAATCGGGTGCGCACCAACGCCTGGTCGGTGCTCCAGCAGTCGGCCGCCGCGGGACTGGCCTGGATCCTGGCCGAGTGGCTGGTGGCGGGGGACCATCATCCGTTCTTCGCCCCGATCGCCGCCGTGGTCGCGCTCAACACCGGCTTCGGGGTCCGCGGGGTACAGGCGGTGAACCTGCTCACCGGCACCCTGATCGGCATCATCGTCGGCGCATCGGCGGTGTGGCTGATCAGCACGCCCAGTCTCGGGCTGGTCGTGGCGACCCTGGTCGCGACGCTGGTCGCCGTCGCGGTGGGCGCCGCCCGGGTGACCATCGCACAGGCCGCGGCCGCCGCCATCCTCACCGTGACCATCCCCTACGGAGGGGATGGCGGACCGCAAAGACTGTTCGACGCCGCGTTGGGCGCGGGCGTGGCACTGGTCTTCAGCCAGTTGCTCTTCCCCACCCATCCGCTGCGCCTGCTCTCCCAGGCCGAGCACGAGCTGGTCTTCCATCTACACCGCCTGCTGGTCAGGACCGCTCACGTCGCCGACCGGCGAGACGACGCGCAGAGCGAGGTACAGGACGCGCTCGTCTCGACGCACACCGCCATCGCGGACCTGGAATCGGCTCGATCAGCCGCTCTCGACATCGTTGACCGCACCCTCCGAGGGGTGTATCTGCGCCAACGGACCCGGACGCGGGTCGCGGCCGCCGGCCCCTTGGAGGGCGTGGCCGTGATGTGCACGCTCGTGGCGACGACGGTGTTGTCCGCCCCCGGGAAATCACAGACGGCCCTGGCCGCGGTCGTGCGTGAGGTCGCGGACGTGTTCGCGCGTGTGGCCGAGGCCCGTTCCACCGACGGCGCGTGGGGGGCGGCGGCCTTCTGGGACGCGGCGGCGCTGCGAGCCGAGGAGCTGCACGAGACCCTTCCCGGGCTCCGAAGGCGACTGGAGGATTCGGGTCCGGAGACCGACGCGGCGATCAGCGCCATCGACATCCTCTGCGACACGCTTCGCCGAACGGCGAAGTAGGGCGCATCACCGGTTCGCGGCGCCTACCGGTCTGTTCGTCTCCGATGGGGCACCAGGAAGTGCGGCCCTATGGTCGACCGCCCGCGGCGTTGGGCGGTTCGGGGGTGTTCGTGCGGGTCGGCGTTCCCCGGGTGGTCGACACTCACGCCCCGACGCGAAAGACCCCACCGGAGGGTCTCCGGTGGGGCGAAGCTCCATGTCAACGATGGATGGCCGGAATCATCCGGCACCACCGTGTGGGGGAGTCAGGGGGCGGGCCGGGGTCAGCGAACCCAGACGTCCCAGGTTGAGCCGTTGTACACGCACTTGTACTCGGTGAAGTCGTGGTTGTTGTCCTCCTCGACGACGTAGCTGTAAGCATCGATGAGGCAGACGGCCTGCATATCGAAGCCACCACCGACGACCTCCCAGTCGGCCGCGTGCGCGGGGCTCGCGGCGAGCGGGAGGGCCAGGGCCGCCGCTCCGATCGCGAGTCCGGTGGCGATGCGCTGCGACAAGGACATGTGTCTCCTCCAAAATGTGGATTTCTGTTTACTCTCCCCGCGCTTGGCGGGGAGAGGCCGTGCTGACCGCTCGCGGCGGTCGGTTCTTCCCGGGCTCACCGATGGGAGCCCGGTAGGTCCTGTCATCGGACACGTCGTCGCCCAGGTCGGCCCTCGGGCCGATCCGTCCTGAAGAGCCTGCTCGTGGCCACCACCCTGATTCCGACCGGCGTGTGTTCGAGTGGTTACTCGCCGACACCGATCAACCTAGTAAACGAAAACCGGCGAACCCTCCGCCTTGGGGACGAAGCGGACCCCGACGAACGTTCACGTGCGCGCGCCGTGGGGCAACGAAAGTTCAGTGTGGCGCCCAACGATCGTCGATCACCGACCGGCGGCCCGCGGACGTCCCGCGAGAGTGCTCACCCTCCGCCACTCCCCCGGACGTACTCCTATCTTCACGTCGCGACACCATTATCGGGACGTAATTCTCATAACGCCAAAAACGGACACAGGGCGCCATGGTTTCGCTGATATGAGCAATACGTCGGCGGGAACAGTACTCTGGCCGAGTCACCTGACCATGACCCCGTTGAGTCAGCGTCAAGCATGAGGAGGAGATTACTTGCTGACCCGTCTACACGACTTCATGAGACTGCGTACCTCACCCCCGATCTTCTTCGGATCGGCCGCGGTGATCATCGCCTTTGTTGTCGGAACCATCGTCTTCACCGAGCCGCTCGACGCGGCCGTCACCGTCGCCTCGGAATGGCTTTACGCCAACCTCGGCTGGTTCTACATTCTCGGCCTCACCCTGTTTCTGGGATTTTTGATCTTTATCGCCCTGAGTCGATTCGGCCGGGTGAAACTGGGACCACACGACGAGCCTCCCGAACACTCCGGACCTGCGTGGTTCGCCATGCTCTTCGCCGCAGGCATCGGTAGCATCCTGATGTTCTGGGGTGTGGCCGAACCCATCAGCCATTTCGGCGACCCTCCGCGGGGACCCTCTTTGGGCATCGAACCGGAATCGCCGAGTGCCGCGGCGGACGCGATGAACTTCACGTTCTATCACTTCACCCTGCACACCTGGGCCATCTTCACGCTGCCGGCATTGTGCTTCGCCTACTTCATCCATAAACGGAACCTGCCACCACGTGTCAGCTCGATCTTCCAGCCGATCATCGGCGAGGGGATCCACGGACCGATCGGCCGATTCATCGACATCGTCGCCATCGTCGGAACGGTCTTCGGCATCGCGGTCTCTCTCGGCTTGGGCGCCCTGCAGATCAATAGCGGGATCAACCAGGTGTTCGGCATCCCCGAGAGCGCCATGTGGCAATTGATCATCATCGGCGTCGTCGGCGGGGTCGCGATGATCTCCGTCGCCCTGGGGCTGGACCGCGGAATCAAGATCCTGTCCAACATCAACATCTGGATGGCCATCGCCATGTTGGTGTTCATCCTGGTCACCGGTTCCACCCTCTTCGTGCTCAAGGGCACCATCGAGTCACTGGGCAGTTACCTGATGAACCTGCCGGAACTGGCCCTGTGGAACGACACCTTCGCCAATTCCGGATGGCAGGCCGACTGGACGGTGTTCTACTGGGCCTGGACGATCAGCTGGTCCCCGTTCGTGGGCATCTTCATCTCCCGCATCTCCAGGGGACGGACCATTCGCGGATTCGTCTCGGGTGTGCTCCTCGTTCCGGCCGGCTTCTCGGTGCTGTGGTTCGGCGTCTTCGGTTTCTCCGCCTTCGACATCGAACTCCACGGAGACGGCGGACTGGTGGAAAGCGTCGTGGAACAGGAGGACGTCCCCGGGGCCCTGTTCGCGTTCTTGGAGCACTACCCCGCCGTGGGCGTCACCTCGGTGATCGCCATCATCCTGGTGGTCGTCTTCTTCATCACCTCGGTGGACTCCGCGGCCTTGGTCGCCGACACGATGGCCAATGGCCACGAGGACTTCAACCCGTTGGGACAGCGCATCTTCTGGGCCATCTCCATCTCGGTGGTGACCGCGACCCTGCTGGTCTTCTCCGGATCCGGTGGTCTGGAGGCGTTGGAGAAGATCATCGTCCTCGTCGGCCTGCCGTTCTTCATCATGGGCTATTTCCAGATGTACGCGATGTATCGAGCCCTGAGGGAGGACGCCGGAGAGCTGCCGCAGGTGCGGATGCGCAGGTGGAAGAAGGTCCTGCCACCGGAAGAGTACGAACGCCGCCAGGACGAGGACGAACACGACACCTCGGAAATCGTCGTCGAGCCCGAAGCCGTCGATGAGCCGCCCGTACTGCGCGACCCCTACGTCAAGCAGGTCCGGACCACCGGAACACACGGCACACTGTCGGCGCGGACCGGTTCGACCGGGCACAAGGACCACCCGCGGTATCAACCGCCGCCGTCCGGACCCCAGGACCGAAAGGATTCCGAGTAGGCGAAGCATTTCGGGACCGTGGTGGTCTCGGGCCGGGTGGAGGCGGCGGTCGGGGATCTCAACAGTGAGGTCCCCGACCGCCGCCTCCACCGGGTTGTGACGTCTGGAACCTCAGGAGTTGGGACGGTCACGGGCCGGTGCGGGTGTGGTTACCGGGCGGCGAACAGTTCGGGAAGGGACGCTCGGGTCCGGTGATGCGAGCGTCCTGTGGCCCTAGGATCATCGCGTCGGCGGGCCATGCGCCCCCGGTTCCTTTGACCGAGTCGGAGCGGTAGGACGCGAGGGCGCTCATGGGGATGGAGATCCCCGACGATCTGGCCAATCTCTTCTACGGGCTCACCGGGACCAAGTGGCCCAAGGTCGACGAGGACCGTCTGCGGAACATGTCCGACGCGTACGCGACCGTCGAGTACATCCTCGCCACCGAGCTTCCCGATTTGATCGTGGTCCTGCGGCGCAAGGTGCAGAGCACCTTCGACAGCCGCACCACCGAGTACTTCGAGAACTCCCTGGCCCAGTTCACCGCTGGAGAGCGCGACTACGTCGGCGAGTCCGCCAAGCTGGCCGGGGAGATCCGCCAGTACGCCAAGGACGCGGCCAACCAGGTCGAGTACGCCAAGTGGATGATCATCGGCCAGCTCATCCAACTGGCGTTGGAGATCGCCTGGGCGATCGCGACGGCCAAGTTCACCTTCGGCGCGTCACTGAAGATGATCCCGGTGTTCAAGTTCATCAAGAGCGTGGTCATCCGGCGCATCCTCAACTCACTGCTGTGGAACCTGCTCAGTCACCTGTTCATCGCGCAGATGTTCGGCGTGACGATGGACCTGCTCATCCAGCGGATCCAGATGGACCAGGGCAACCGGGAGGAGTGGGACAAGGAGCTCACCCGAATGGCCGCCGCGGGCGCGTTCGTCGAAGGTCTGCTCAGCGCGGGTCTGTCGTTCGGCGCGGATCTGTTCCTCAGTGGCCGGCTCGGCAAGCTCTTCGGTGACAACCTTCCCGATCCGCCGACACCCCCACCACCCGTCCGTGACATCGTCCCCGATCCCCCGGCCGGCCCGGCCGTACGGGGGCCGGACCCCGACTCGATCGCCACCCCGACGCCACGGGACACCCCCGATGCCTCCCCGACCCCTCCGCCTCGGGACCAGCCCGGCGACGGGCCCGAGGGGCCCCCGGGGCACGTCCCACAGCCGCCCGGAAGCATCACCCCGGAGTTCAATCGCGACCTGGTCAACCTGTTCGCGCGCAACTCCAACGAGTTCCTCGGCGCGGCCCAACGGCCCAACACCGCGAGTGTGGGCATGGACCACGCCCGGCGGTTCGTGGACAGGTCCGGCGACATGTTCGCCAAGCACTTCGGGGAGACGATCGGTGACGCCGCCGCACGGAACCTGGGGCGTGAGTACGCCGAGACGATGCTGCGCACGTGGAACACACCGCGCATGACGTCCTCCCTGGACGACGTCCTGGGCTCCGCACCGCTCCCCCAGAGCACGCGGGACCACCTGGCCCGGGACGTGCCGGAGGCCTTCGGCCGCACCGTGGCCGACTTCGGCAGCCGCTGGCGCGACCGGGCCATGTCCCTGGGCATCGGCGCCGCCTCCGGCGCGTTCGAGGGTTACGTGGGCGAGGGACTCACGAATCTGTGGTTCTCGCCCGAGCAGGAGTGGAAGGCGTCGGGCATGTCCGCGGTCGCCGGGGCCTCCAGCTCGGTGGTCCACGATCTGGCCGTGAGCGGCGGTCTCAAGGGCATCGACGCCCTCAATGGTCTGCGTGACCTGAACAACCTACCGGCACCGGAGTTCGGTGGTGCGGGGCCGGGGGCCGACCCGGAGCGGGGCGGCGACCGTGGCCCGGAGCCCGATTTCAGGCCCTCTCGTCTGCGAGGCGGCGGAGAGAGCCTCTCGTCCTTCGAGAGTGACGGCGGGGGCGGCGACGACTCGACGGCGATCGGCCTGTCGGGCCACCCGGGTGGGGAGGACGGCGCGGGCGGCGAGGAATCGTCTCGGGGTGGTGAGGCACCCTCCCGGCCTGAGGAAGAGGCGTCTGAGAGCGGGGAGGAAGCGTCCGAGGGCGGCGAGAGTGCCCCCCGGGGCGGGGAAGAACCGCGTCAGGGTGACGCGGAGCCCTCGCGGGGCGGGGAGGCGTCCCAGGGTGGGCAGGGTTCCGAGACACGTTCGGGGGAGGACGAGAACTCCGGCCGGCGTGAGGCGGAGGCCCCTCGTGCGGGGACCGGTTCCGATCCCGTCGGACGCGGCGGGGAGCACTCCGCAGCACGGTCCGGCGACACGAGCGGCTCCGACGGGGACGGTCGGGAACGGTCCGACGCCCAACCCGCCCCGGCGCCCGAACCAGGCCACGAGGATGCCTTCACGGGCGACACCACCACAGGCGACACCACGGGTGGGGAACCCACCCACGAGGCCGAGCCCGCACCCCCGACCACCGTGGTGGAGCCACCGCCCGCCGCGCAGGAGACCGGCGAGGAGCACTCCGGGCAGGCACCTCGTGGGGACCTGGAACGTTCCGAGGCGGAGGCGGAGACGATCACTTCGCCCACGGGTCCTGAGCACGGGGAGCCCGAGGGGTTCGAGGAGCACACCCCCCAGGCTCCGTCCTCACCCTCGCCCGAAGGCGAATCACGCGGCGGCGAGAGGCGAGACACGTTCACGGAAGCCGACCCCGAAGGAGAATTTCCAACTTCGAACGAAGGGATCGGTCGGTCCGAACCCCACGGGTCGGAGGCCGGTGGCATCGCCGGGGAGTTCTTCCGATCCCTGAACGGCGACCTACAGGAGAGCGGTACCGAGGGTGCTCCCGTGCCACCCCCGATGGTGGCCGCTCCCGTACCGCAACCGTCCGGTTCAGGCCCTGCGACCGGGCCGGCGTCTTCGTCTTCGTCAGGGCGGCAAGAGGGTACGGGCTCGGGCCCCTCCCGAGAAGGCGTGTACGAAGCGGGACAAAGGGATGGCTTCGAATCGCCGACGGACGAGGGCGTGTCCGCCCCTTCGGACCCGCCCGAGGTGGTGGACGGTCCGGTCGACACGGAGACGGTCGGTACGTCACGAGAGGCGGAGCACACCTCGCACGAGACGCCCACGCCGCGAACGGAGAGCACGATCGTTCCCCCGGCGCCGGCTCCTGTCACACCCGTGGCCGAGCCACCGTCCTTTGGGAGAGAACGGCCAGAGGGGCACGTGGCGAACCGGAGCGCACCGCCCACCCGGCAGGGCGGCGATCCGCTCACCCCGATCCGGGAGGAGCAGGATGAGGGGGGCGTGGAGTCCTCCCCCGTCGATCCGGACGGCGACCCCATCGGGCAAGAAGAGACCGCCACCCCCGATCCCACTGCGGAGACCAGGGGAAAGAGGAAGGAAGAACCTCCGACCGATGGCGTCGAGGGGGACGTCGTCGGTGGCGAGGACACCCCGGTGCCCCATCGGGGAGAGGGCCTGGACGACGATGATGTGAAGGCACCGGTCGGCGATGGCGCCCCACCTCGCTCGGATGAACCCGCCGAATCGTCCGCGTCCGACGTCCACGCCGTGGGTACTCCCCCACCGGTCGCGTCCCCTCACCGAAAGAGTGGATCCGAGACGGGTTCCGCACGTCCATCGAGTCCGGTCCGCGACCGCGATCCGCTCCGGAACTCGGACGACCCAGTGCAGGAACCGCTCCCTGCGACGGATCCCGCGATCGAGGAGACGCCCGGTACGAGCGTCCCACCGGTGGCGGAATCCGAGGTCTCCGGGGCAGAGGGCTCTTCGACCGGGGGACCCGAGACCCGGGAACCCCGCACCAGGGAACCCAAAGGAAAGGAACCCGAGGCCAGAGCGCCCGACCCCGAGGAATCACGACCGCAGACCCCTCCGGCCACGGAACCCGAGACCGCTCGGACAGAGCAACCTCCGACCCCGGAAACCCGAACCAGGGAACCCAAGGGAAAGGAGCCCGAGACCAGGACGCCCGACCCCGACCCCCCGGCCGACCCCGCCGAGGAATCCGGGACAGAGGAATCCGAGTCGGCGGAACCCGTCATCCGAGAACCCAAGGGCAAAGGCCGTGCGACCGAGGAAACCGACTCCGAGACCGATGGTCCCCCACTCCCGATCACGCCCGAAGCGCCCGAAGCGCCCGAAGCGCCCGAGAACACCGTCCCCCAGGTAACGCCTCCGGTGGGGCCGCCGGCGGTCGCGGACCCCTCCCGTACCGGAGGCGCGGACGGCCCAAGGCTCAACTACCTGATCGAGTCGCGGTGGATCGAGGCCTACGGTGTCCGCGTCGATCCGGAAGCGGTCCTCGCCACGTTCTCGGGGTCCCCGCTGCCCGACGATGTCCGCGTCTTCTTCCGAGGCCATCTCGCCACCGACCCCCGAGGTTTCTTCTCCCCCGAGGGTGTCCGCAAGACCTCCTCCGACGGCAGGACCTACACACTGCGTCTGAGCACCGAAAACGTGTGGAGTCGAGACGAACGACCTCGACCGGGTGCCCCGACCGCCAACTACAAGGGTCTGCACGACGAGCAGACCCAGACGTCGACGGGCGAATCCGGGTTCATCGGTAAAACGCGGCAGCCGGCGGTGGGCGTCCACGCCAACCTCTTCCACGTGGAGGCCGCCCCGGCCCCCTCGTTCGGCGGCAAGGTGTCGGGCTACCGGGGCTCGTCTGTTCAACAGCAGTCCGGCGCCACCAACCACACCCAGCAGTTGAGCACGGAGATGACCGGCGAGGGGCAGCCCTACACCAGCGACCTGACGGTCACGTGGCGGGTCGAGGGAGATCCGGACCCGGTGGCGAGCACACCCGGGTCGGATGGTGCAACAGGGCCGGAGACCTCGGGCGACCCACCACCGACCACGACAGCCACCGAGGGCGTCGACGGAATCGAACTGGGGACCCTGTCGAACCCACCACCGGTCATCCCCACCGAAGGAGACGATGGGACCGAACAGGACACCTCTGGGAACCCGGCTCCCGCGACGACCACGATCGCCACGACCGAGGGGATCGAAGGGAACCAAGCGAACGGGCCGAGGGTGCTGGAGCCGACCCCCATTCCACAGGGGGTACGGCTGGTCGTGATGGGCGGTTTGAAGCCACCGGACGACCTTCCGACGTTCATCGAGTTCGCGAACCCGTGGGCACCGCCCGTGGCACCGCACACCGAGGGTGCCGAGACCACGACGAACGACACCGGAACCAACAGGGAGCTTCGACGGAACGGCGGCTTCCTGGCCCACTCTCACCCCATCTCGATCGACTCCCTCACCCGCCGCCCCACCCGGGGCGACACGTCCAGGCCGGAAGCGGACACCGCGCCCACCTCGATGAACGACTGGATCGCCGACCGGCTCGGGTTCGATTCCTCCGCCACCCCTCCCAGGACCCGCAAGGTGCTCCACCGCACCCATGGGAACGGCGAGACCCCGTCCGTGGTGACCCAGCGCAAGACCGGATCGCGGGAACAACACCGCGAGCTGAACCGATTCGGCGTGCTCACGGTGTTCTCCGACGACGTCATCATGCCCCAGCTGCCCACCATGACGAGCGAGCCCCGCACCGTGAGCGTGCCCGACGCCGAGGGTGGGACAGAGACGATCACGTTCCGGTCCCTGCCGGTCTCCATGGAACGTATCCCCGACGTCCCCAACAAGTTCAACATCAAGCTGACCGATCGTCTCACCCGCAGCGCCGGCCTGATCGCCAACCGCTTCAAGGGCTTCTCCGTGGAGTTCTCCGCCGGTGTCATCTCCCGGCTTCCCGGTGACATGGTCCGATTGGAGATGCCCGCCTTCCGAGAGCGCTTCCAGAAGGTGTGGACACGCGGCCGGGACCGATCGGACGATGTCTGGGACGCGCACCTGTTCCACAGCACGGACACGGCCGTGTACAAGGTACGGCGCACGATCGCCGTGTGGATGGAGAACGACACCTCTCCCACACTGTTCGACTTCTCCACGGTCGAGGCCCTCACCGCGGACGACGTCCGCCGGATCGACGAGGGCAGACCGAACACGAATAGGATCCCCGAGACGGAGGACCCGTTCCTGGACCGAGCCGGGGGTACGACCCACCTGGGCGGCGCCTTGGTCCGGGACGTGACCTATCCCAATGGCGGCGACGCCGGGGATCCGGCACGCCCCTTCTTCCGGGACTTCGCTCACCGGCTCCTCACCGAGATCGACCAGGAGTACCCGGGCCTGGTCCTGCCGCACCTGGCCATCCCGGGCACACCGAAACCCGAGACCTCCCACGCGGGTTGGCGCCACCGGCGCAACAAGAGCCAGGCCCGAGAGAACACCGAGAACTTTCTGGCCAAGGTGAACGCCGCGTCCTTCCACTCCGACCCGAACGCCTGGTTGTCGGGGCGGTTCGAGGTCAAGCTGGTCGAGACGAAGAAACTCCCTTGGCGCAACGAGTTCAGGGAGCGCCGTGTGTTCGTCCCCGACCACATCTCCGTGTGGCCCCGCGTCAGGTTCAACGGCTACTCCGAGGCCACGGCCCTCGATACCTCGCACACGGGCACCACCACCGGTTCGTCGTCGAGTCTGAGCCGACGGGCGGGCAAGTTCACCTCGCTCACCAATGAGGGGAGGGTCGGCGTCAATGTGCGCAGTGTCCACCAGGGCCTGGACACCTTCGGTCACCCTTCCCAATCGGGCGGCCCGACCATCCGATTGGCCTCTGATTTCCGTCATTCGAAGCGGAGCGAACACGGTATCTCGTCGGCCACCGAGACCAACGTCAAGGACAAGAGCGGTAGTCGCCGTCTTTTCGCGAACGCGGAGTTCTCGGCGTGGATCGGCCCCAGGGATGGGCTGGTTCCGCGCTCTTCACGGGCCGAGAGGGTGGCCGACCCCCGTATGGGGCGCGAGATCTTCGGTGACCCCGGCACCGCCGTATCGCGGCCCCGGGCCCAGGTCGAGTTGCACGCGCCCCGGGTGGGGCGCCGTGTTCCGCTCGACAGCCCGCCGACCACGCATGGGACACCACCCCGAAGCCTCCCCCCGGCCGAGGCGCACCGCCTCTTCGGGCAGGGACCCGAGGGCTTCGTGAACACCGCCCCACCGTCCACGCGTGTCCTCCCTCCCACCCAGTACGGGTTGGAGACGGTGGTGGAGGAGGCCGAGCCCGAGGAGGCCACGCCGCGCACCGAGAGCCGGAACCCACCACGAACGACCGACGGGACCACGACCACCACGAACACCCCCCGGGACACCGAGCCCCCGGCAGGACAGCAGGAGGGGAGCGGTCGGCGGAACAACGGGAACGACACGGCGGTCCGACCCCCTCAGCGGGACGATGGCGCCCCTGAGCCCCTGGCCATCCAACGCACCCCACTGGCGCGACTGCTGGCGGATACGTTCGGCACGGTCCAGGCCTTCGACTCCGCCCTCTTCCACCGCGACGGAAACGTCATCACCGTGGCGTCCCTCACCTTCGAGGCCATGGACCATGACCACTGGTCGTTCTCGCGGTCGGTCGACTCGCGGGACGGCAGCACGGCCATCGTCGCCGCCCATGTCTCCTCGCAGACACTGGCGGCCTCCCCCGGCTTCCTACGCGGGACGGGCGACCGCTTCCGGACCCAGCTCGACGACGGCCTCGCATGGCAACGCACCAGGCCGACCACCGTGACCTGGTACGTGCCCACCTACGTCGCGTCGGCCGCCCTGCGTGGGTCCGCCACGTTGGAATCCAACCAGACGCGGGAGGTCTCCTTCGGATCGGGGCTCTCCCACGAGAACACGACGACGATCTCGATCGCGGCCCGGGGTGTCTTCAACTTCCAGGAAACGGCCGAGACCCCCGGCCAGGCCCAGCGCGGAAACGACTATCCCATCGTCCAACCCGGGCTGGAAACGCGGCACACCTTCCACGGGCACGCAGAGGGGGAATCGTCCTCGGTGTCGTACCGGAACCGTCGGGAGGTCAAGTTCACCGGTGCCTCCTTCGAGTTCATCACGGGCGGCGTGATCCTCCAGGCGACCGAGCACAAGCAGGACATCGACTTCATCGTCACCTTCCCGCGGTCCCCTGGGGAGCATCGGCACACGGGTTGGCAGGTGCCGGTGCGGGACGCCCAGAAGGTGATGGTCCCCGAGCTGTGGGTGTTCGCGCGAGGGCTCGTCCACGACGCCATCACCTGGCGGCCCGACGGGACGTTCGAGCTCGGTACGCGGCCGCCGCCCACGGCGCCGCCGGCCGATCTCGTCACCAAGCCGGACCTGATGGGGAAGGGGCTCGACTCGCGTCCCCTTCAGGTGGATTCCCTGCTCGACCGGCTGAATCAGCGAATACGGTCGGACGGGTGGGAGTTGACCGTCAATTCCCGCGAGGACGTCATCAAGGCGTTGAACAGGCATGTCAGCGGTAACCGAATAGGGCTGGAGGTGCGGGTGAAACCCATCGGACCACGGTTCCACAACCATTCCCGCACCGCGACGCTCAACTTCGATGTCCAGCGCGGCCCTTCCAACGTCGACCATCTCGGCGGGCTGATCGAGTACGTCGACCGCAACATCACATCGACCGGTGATACCCAGACCAACACCAAAATCCGCGGCAATGGCACCGGCGGAGCGTTCGGTCTGCTCGGACCGATCGGAAACGAGCACGACCCGGCGACCGGGCGGGACACCGGAGCCATCAGTGCGGGCGGCACCCCCGCGTTCCGGCAGCAGTCGCGCACCGAGCAGTCGGATTCCCAGGGCTTCGCGCGCGAGCTGACACAGGAACGTGTGCTCTTCTCCCCCTACGCCACGGTCACCACCCCGACCACCGTGGCCGCGACGTTGACCATCGGCGATCGTGCCTACACCGAACAGGTCGACGACCTCCGGCAGGAGAGCGTCTACCCTCTGCCCTACCTGGAGACGAGGGCCACGGGGGATGCTCCTGTCCCCGCGCCGTCGTACCGACCACAGGAGACCCCCTTCGACGTCGACACCTGGTCGAGGAACAACAGAGGCCAGGACGGAACCGGCTTCCAGGATGGTGATGGCGGCCTCGACGCGATCCCCGTCGCGATCCAGGGCGAGGCTAAGTCGCTTCTCGACGCCGCCGTGGTCAACACCGCGCTGCTCCATGGGTGGACGAAACCGAACGAGCGCGCCGATACCGAGGTCTCCAACGTCGCGTCGGCCACCCGATACCTGGATCGCAGGTTCTCGGACATCGACCGGGCGGCGGGGATCACCGCACGCAAGGACGAACTACTCCTTCAGGCGTTGACCCCCGACGCGACGCACGAGCCCACCGTGCTGGCCGAGTTCGAGAAGTCCGTGGTCAAGGTGCGGACCCTGATCGACACCGGGTCCGCCAGGATCGAAGGGGTGAGCAACGAGAGCCGGTCCCGTGACTCGGATCAAGAGGGTGGGCGGCAATCGCAGGGCACGACGGAACAGATGGCGAAAAACGCCGGTCTCGGCATCGAAGCAACGCAGAGCGGACAGTCGGCGGACCGTATACGTGAGAACTTGCAATCCGAGTCCGCGGACTTGAGCGGTGCTCGTGGCGGAAAATCCACCGGGCAACGGCACGGGGCCGAGGCGAGCGGCCCGGGGACCAAACGCATGTTCCTCGTCCGTGTGCCGGCCGTGTGGGCCATTTGGGCCGAAGGCGAGGAAGGCACGGCCACTGCCCGTGGAGGGCATGCCGAGGCCTCGATACTGCGCTGGGTCGACGCCGATCAGGCGCGGGCTTGGGGTCTGACGACCGAGTCCCCGCAGATCAAGAGGTACGCGCAAGCGGAGAAGCGATTCAGTGATGCGGACGCGGCCTACTTCAAGGCGCGTGGGAAACTCTTCTCCTTCGTCGGCCGGTTCGATGCCCCCGAGGTCCGTGACAATTCCCGCCGGAGGCATCACCAGAACGAATACCAGAGGCTGGAGGAAGAATTCGGCAGAACGAACACGGCCCGTAACTCCGCGATGCGGGCTCTGGTCGACGCATTGCGCGACCTGCGAGCGTCTCAACCCGCGCCGGCGACGAGGGGCACCCCTCCGACTCAGACCACCGGTACGGGGGAAACGTCCCACAGCGCACCCGCACCGAGGGGACCCTCCCCCGACGTCGACGTCGACGTCAATACCGACAGCGCCGCGCCACGCACCCCACCGACCGCTCCCGGTCCGGCAGCGGAGAACACCGGGTCGCGGGCGACGACCGACAGCGCGCCCACCACCGATCACCGACAAACCAGGCACACCGAACCCGACCGCGTCCCGGTCGCCGGCCTCTACGACATGCCCCCACACCCCACACCCGCCGACACACCCATCGACGCACCGGCGTCAAGAGCCCCATACGCCAACGACGACATCGACACCATCACCCGAGCGACCGACCCGGCACGGAACGCCCCCACGGCGAAGGACACCCGAACGCCGAGAACATCCGATGGGCGGGCCCGGGAATCAACCGCACACGAGACGGCGTCCTCCCCCGCGCCCGCGCGTCCCCCGGGTCAACGAGATTCCGACGGGGTTCCTCGCTTCCCCGTCCAGACGGAACCGGCCGCCCACCAGGAGCACCCCCACGCACCGGTCGTCCCCCCGCCGCACACCCCCGGCGTCCCCACCGCCACCGAGGGCGGGGAGACGGAGACCGTCCCCACCGCCGAGGAACCCGAAACGACCGGCGAGGATCGGCCATCCCGGCAGGAGGAGCTGAACGCCGAGTTCCACGGCGCCCTGAACGTCCCCCCGAACGGCTGACGAGTGTCCCTCGTGTACATCCGGCCGTCAACGGGCCCACACGTTCCCTTCACCGCCCGCCGCTAGAACGTGGGGGAAGCACGGACGTGCCGACCCCCGCGGGGACGGCCCCACACACGGCAGGGGACGATGATGGCGAACGACAACCTGACAGTGCACCCGGAGGAGATGGCCCGAGCCGGAGAGGCCCTGCGCGAACCGGGGGAGATCATCCGGCAGGCGTTCTCCTACCTCGCCTCGGACCGTGGCGACGTGAGCACGATCTGGGAGCCCGGCGACGAGATCGCGGACTCGCTCGAAAAGAACCTGCTGCCCCAGGTGGAGATGCTGGACAAGCTCGGTGAGACGCTGGTCATCGCCTTCGACCGCACCGCCGACCAGGTGCTGCGCTCGGCCCGTAACTACCAGGTCTCCGAGGAGGGCGCCATCGACGTGAGCAACGACCTGGGCGTCTCCACGGGTTCCGGCGGTGGCCGACGCTGACGCGGCGTGAACGAGTCACGTGAGTGGTCCCACGCGGGAGCGGGGACCACTCACGTCATCGGGCGGGGTCCGGTGGCCCGTACTCAGTCCTCCGTTCGAGGCCGCGACGTTCTCCCTCGGCCCGCCTTGCGCGGTTTGGCCGGTTGGGGGCGGTCGGAGAGCGCGGTCTGGTCATCGGCCACATGTCCGGGCAGGGCCGGTGCGGCGACGGTGACGCGGGCCTGCTGCGAGGCCGGCCGGGCCGCACCGGTGTCCTGGAGGGGTTGCCGGGTCGCGCGGGGACGCACGGGTCCGCGGGCCGATCGCTCCACCGGTTCCGGAGACGTCGGCCGATCCACCCGGACGACACGGACCCGTCCGGCCTTGCGTCCGGGTACGCGCTCGAAGCGGACCTCCTTGTCCTCCCGGGCCTTCGGGGTGGGCGCCTCCTCCCAACGGGTGGAGTCCTTGGTCGGAACGGCCACGTGATCGGCGATTCCCGCGTCCGCACGGGTGGCTTCGCCGGTGGGACCGGGCGGGTCTTCGGTGAGGGGCTCGACCTTGGCGACCTCGCGTTCGGGAGCGTCCCCGGTCAGGGCGGCGAAGGGGTCCTCCGTGGTGGGGACGACGGTCTGATCCCCACCCTCGGTGTCGGGCACGGAGGTGGCGTCGGTGTCCCGTTCCGGTGCGAGGGTCCGCGGGTTCTCGGGTTGGTCCGGGTCGCCGTGTTCCTCTGCGTCCCGCTCCTCGGCCTTCCCCGTCTGCTCGGCCTTCCCCGTCTGCTCGGTCTCGGCGGCCGCGGACACCGGGGTCTCGTCCCACCAGGAGTCGTCGTGGTCGTCGACCGTGGCCACCCTGTGGGCGCCGACGTCCCCGTCCTGGAGGGCACCGAAGGCGGCACCGATGGCGGCACCGTCATCGGGAGCGCTCCGCTGCCCGTCCTCGACGTCACGATCGATCTCGACGGCTTCCTCAGCGGCGTCGGCATCGTCATCGGCGGCGAACGAATCGGGGTCCTCGTCCCAGGCCCGGGTGAGCCGCTCCCAAACGGCGTCATCACCCACCGGCGTGAACGCGTCGTCATCGGCCCAGTCCTCGGCGACGAGCACCGGACGGTCACGTTCCGCCTCCCACGCCTCGGTGTCACGGCGTGAGGACGGTCGTTCCGTCCGCTCCGACAGCGCGTGGTCCGCCTCGTGGTAGGTGACGACGGCCTCGCGGACCTTCTCCGAGGTCGATCCCGCCCAGGAACAGTGGAACAGGGTGGAGAGCGGCTGGCTGGTCTGCGAGATCAGCCCGTCGGCGTCGACCACGCAGTTGCCGCCCAGTGGCCAGCTGCCCAGGATGACCGCGGTGACGCCACGGTGCTGTCCGTGCAGCAACAATCCGGACAGAGCGTGCTCGTGTCGGGGGTCGGGGGAGGCGATCAGGGCGAGGGGTGCCCGCTCCCGCGTGTCCATGGCGTGCAGCTCCGAGGCAAGGAACGCCAACGCGTCCTCCATCGTGGGCACCATGGTGACCGGCTCGCACGGCCGATCGCGCAGCAGGTCCCGGCCGGCCTCGCCGAGCAACCGGGTCGCCTCGGGCTCGGTGATCAGGACGCGCACGGCGAGGGGTTCGGTCGGGTCCAGGGCGTTGACGATGAGGCGGCGGACCGCTGCGTCGGCGCCCTTGCCGATGAGGCCCAGGCCGGGGACGTGGTCCAGTTCCAGGGTCACGCGCTCGTGGATCTCGTCGGTGGGCTCGGGGCGCTCGGGCGGGGCCGGAAGCGCCAGGCGACGCGGGCGGCCGGCGCGCAGCCGCGGCCGGGGCAGGCTGAGCGCCATCCTCGGGACGAAGGAGCCCCGCTTACCCAGCAGGTAGCCCCCGGCCAGACCGGCGAAGGCCACGGTCGCGGCGATGCCGCCGTCCGGGATCTCCACGACGACGACTCGGGGTCCGTCCTCATCGGTGACGGCGGAGGTGTTGTCCATGGTGACGACGGGCCGATCGCCCTCTTCCTCCGCTGTCTGCGCGGCCTGGCCCTGTCCCTGCGATTCGGGTGCCGGGGCCGGGGGCGGGGTCGGTGCCAGGGTGTAGGCGATCTCGACTCGACGTTGGGTCTGCGCCGGTCCCTCGATCTCCTGGTCGGACCCCTTTCCGGTGACCTCGGTGTCGGGGGCGTTCTCGCCCAGGGACTCCGTCAGGTGCTCGGCGAGCGCCCGGGCCCGTTCCTCGGACAGTTCCTGGTTGCGTTCGGCGTCGCCACTGGGGTCGGTGTGACCGGTGATCCGGACGGGAACGTTCGGGTCCCAGTGGTCTCCGAGCATCTCGACGGTGGGCGCCAGGTCCTGGCGCATCCGTTCGGTCAGCTCCGCGGACCCCAGTTCGAACCCGCTGACGGTGCGGGTCCGTTCGACGGGCGCCTGTTCGGCGTCGTCCTGGGCGGCCTCGGGTGCCTCGTCCTCGTCCTCGCTCTGCTCCGCCGGGGCGACGGTGTCGGCGAACGCGACGGCGGGGGTGACCGCGGTGGCCGCGACGGCCGTGGCGGCGATCGCCTGGAGTGGGCCGAGCGGGCGCAGGCGCAGGGTGACGCCGCGCAGCCGCGCCACGGCCTCGGCCATGATCGCCAGCGCGAACAGTCCCCACAGCGCCCACAGGGCCGTGATCAGCGCGGCGGTGAGCACACCCGGTGGGGTCCGCCATCCGCGCAGGTGCGCCAGGGCCACCTCCCAGGAGGCGGGCGGCTCGGGCCAGGTCACGTGCCAGAGCAGTACGTAGGGAAGGCCGATCAGGAAGGCGAGCGCGAACGCGACCGCGCAGAGCCGGCTCAATGGATGCATCTCCGCCTCACGAGGGTCAAGGGGTGGACTGCGTGTGGGGGCGTGCGGTGGCCGTGGTCTCGACGGTGGTCGAGCCGGCGGGGAGCAGACTGAACGAGTAGGGCAAGGCGCAGGTCACGGTCACGGTGTCGCCGCTGACGTTGACGGTGCCGTCGGCTCCGGCGGAGCCGAGGAAGGCCTGGGCCGCCGAGGCCGCCGCGGCGGCGTCCAGCGGTACCTCCTCGGCGCCCTCCCGGTAGGTCTCCCAATCGAGTTGTTGGGCGCCCACGCGGGCTGCCTCCTGGGCCAGCGTCGCGGTCTGGCGGCGGGTCTGGAGCAGTTCCCCGCCTTCGTAGACGAGTCCGAGGCACAGGAGGAAGGCGAGCGCCATGATCACGACGAAGGCGCTCACCTGGCCGCGGTCGTCCCGCGTCGTGGCGGTGTTCATGGGGTCCCCCGGAAGGTGTCGATAGCGACGGTGGCGTCGCCCTCGATGCTGCGGCTGCCGGGGAAGGCGACCCCGAGCAGGTCGGAGAAGCTCACCGTGCAGGTCACGGTCACCGAGACAGCCCCACCGGCGGCGAGACCACCGTGGTCGACGTTGGTCGCGTGGTCGGAGCAGGCCAACCCCTGTTCCCGAAGCGTCGCGGATGCGATGGTGGTCGCCACCGCCGAGGCCTCCCCGGGGGTGCGTTCCAGGGAGGCCGCTCGGGCGGCGGCGTGGGCGACCTCGTCGACGGTGGTGCCCGCGTCGACGGTGCGCCCGGCGAAGATCATCAGCATCGCGAAGAGCAGCAGGGCGGGTGTGACGATGGCGAGTTCCACCGACGCGGAGCCCCGGTCACGGTTCCTCACGGTGTGGCACCTCCGGGGACGAAGCGTTCGACAGGGGCGACCGACACGTGTTCCACAGACCAGGTCGCCCCCGGTACGAGGCTGGGGACGGTACCGGTCACGGTGACTCTGACCTCCTCTGTGCCGCGATCGACGGAGACGTCGACGTCCCGTAGGACCGTTCCGGCGGCCGGGGCCGCCGTCGCGGCCCCTTCCACGGTGCGCGCCTGTTCGGCGGTGCGCCGCGCGAGGTCGGCCGCGACGTGTTCGCCGTGCGTCCACAGGGCGGCCTGGACGACCAGCATCACCAGGAGCAGGAGCGCGGGGGCGGCGATCGCCAGCTCGGCGCTGCCTCGGTCGTCTTCGTACTGACGCAACGGTGGCTCCTACTCGCCGCCGCCGATGAGGGCGATCTGCTCGGTGGCGACCTTGCCGATGGCAGCGACCGCGGCGAGGGCGATACCGACGAGCACCGCGGTGATGATGACGGTCTCGGTCGAGTAGCCACCGTCGTCCTTGGGCGGGGTCAGCGCGGCGAGGATGCGGACGTACAGGTCTTGCATGGTGCTTCTCCAGGTGAGCGGGTCAGGTTTGGAAGAGGATGAGGCTCATGGCCGGGTATCCCAGCAGGACCAGGAACCCGGTGAACAGCAGGACGACGGGCAGGCTCATCCGTTCGGTCGCGGACTGGGCGGTGGCCTCCATCTCGGCGAGGAACTGCACGCGCAGGGTCTTGGCCTTGGCCGCCAGGGAGCCGCGCACCCGGGCGCCGTCGGCGCCGGCCAGGTGCAGGCTCGCCGACAGTTCGGCGAACTCGGGGGTGTCGTACCGTTCCCCGAGGTCGCGCAGGATCCGCCAGGCCGGGGTCCGGGTGAGGGACGCTTCCCGTAGTGCGTCGCGAATGGCGGTCATCGCCCATCCCCCGCCGTGCGCGGAGGCGTCGGTGAGGGCTCCGCTGACCCCGGCGCCCCCGGCGAGGGAGACCACCACCAGGTCGGCGAAGCCCGACAGGGTGCGGCGCATCTCCTCTCGGCGCTTGGTCGCCTCGTCGTTGAGGGACAGGTCCGGGGCGAACCACATGAGCACGAGGAAGCCGGCCCACGACAGCAGGGAGACGAAGGTCGGGGGCAGTACGCCGAAGGAGGCCAGGAGCATGCCGACCAGCGGGGGGAAGACCAGGCCCACCACGACCCCGGACACCTTCTCCGCGAGGTAGCCGCCCGCAGCCCGGTCGCACACGCGCAGATTCCGTACGGCCCGGGGGCCGGGGAGTCCCGCCGCCCGCAGCAGGGGGACGCCCACTCGACCGATTCGGGAGAGGAACCCGTCCTCGTGTCGACGTGGTCTTTCCACGGGGGTCGGTTCGGGGTCGCTCAGACGTTCGGCCAGGCTCGGCCGGGCCCAGCGGGCCGCCGCCAGCGCCCACAGCGCCAGGCCCAGTGCGGCGCCCGCCAGGGCCGCCGCGGTCACGGGGTTCACAGGGCGGCCTCCTTGGCCGGGTCGGGGGCGAGGACGCGCGGGCCGAGGGAGAAGCGGGACATCCGCGTCATCCACACCACGGCGGTGGCCCACAGGGCACCGATGCCCGCCAGTACCGTCTGGCCGAGGAACCCGTCGAACGGCGCGAGGTACTCGGGGTTGAACAGGAGCAGGAACGCCCCCATCCCGAGCGTGGCGCCCATGATGATGCGCGATGAGGTGCGCAGCCGCGCCCGGCTCGCGGACACCTTGACCAGCATCGCCGCCTGGTCGCGGGCGGACTCGGCCAGCGCTCCGAGCAGGACGCCCAGGTCGGTGGCGTGGCGGGTGGCCGACATGGACAGGGCCGAGGCGACCAGGTCACCGGTGGGGTTGTCCACGGTCTCGGCGAAGACGTGCAGCGCCTCCTGGGGTTCACGGCCGCCGCGCATGTCGTCGGCGAGCCGGTGGACGGCCTCGCGCAGTGGTTCGGGGGCGATGGGCGCGGTGGCCGCGATCGCCTGGTGCAGGCCCGAGGAGCCGGCCATGAGGTCGCGGAGCATCTCGGTCCAGGCGGCGACCGCCTCGACCCCTTCGACCTGTTCCTTGTGTTCGGCGTCGCCACCGAAGAGTCGCGGGGCCCACCAGAGCCCGGCGGCGGCCAGCACCCCGGCCACGGGCCAGCCGGTGAGGAACCAGGCGCCCACCCCGGCGGCGACCGCGAAGACGACCTTGCCCGGGCGCGGGAGCCGAAGGGGTCTGCGGTCACGGGCACGCTCGGCCAGGAGTGGAGCCGCCCAGAAGCACAGCAGGAACACACCGAGGCCGACGACGCCGCCGGCGGTGGCGAGCAGGAGCGTGTTCACCGGCCCCACCCCGCCGTCCGCGCGAGCAGGGTCTGGGGGTCGAAGCCGTGGTCCACGAGCACGTCGAGGGTGTCGGGGCTGGGCGGGGCGGCGTCCAGGCGGCCCTGGCGCGAGGAGTAGCGGTAGATCTCGTTGGAGACCACGTTCTGCCCCTCCGCGCCCACGACCTCGCGGACGCTGGTGACCCTGCGTTCGCCGGTGGGCAGGGCCGACACGTGCACGACCAGGTGCACCGCCGACGCCACCAGGGAGGCGGTGGCCTCCAATGGCAGACGTTCGGCGGACTGGGCGGCGTAGGCGCCCAGTTTGGTGAAGGCGCCCGCGGAGCCGGCCGCGTGCAGCGTGGTGAGGCTGCCGTCGTTGCCCTGGCTCATGGCGTTGAGCAGGGGGACGGTCTCGCTGCCCCGCGTCTCTCCGACGATGACGCGGTCGGGTGACATGCGCAGCGCGGTGCGGACCAGGTCGGCGATGGTGATCTCGCCGACGCCCTCGATGTTGGCGGGGCGGGACTGCAGCGCCACGCAGTCCGGGTGGGCCTCGCGGTCCTTGTCCAGGCCCAGTTCGAAGACGTCCTCGATGGTGACCAGGCGTTCGGTCGGCTCGATCTCCGAGGCGAGGGCGCGCAGCAGTGTCGTCTTGCCCGCGCCGGTGCCCCCGGTGACGACCATGTTGCGGCGCGCGGCGACGGCGGCCCGGAACAGGGAGACCAGTGCCGGGTCGAGGGTGCCGAGTTTCTCCAGTCGGCGCAGCGACGAATGCGTGTGCCGGTGCCGGCGGATCGACACCGACGGCTGCCGGGAGACCGCCATGACCGCGTTGAGGCGCTCGCCGCCCGGGAGTTGGAGGTCGAGGATGGGCGCGCCCGGGTCGAAGCGGCGTTCGCCGCTGGCGGACTCGGCGGCCAGTCGGCGGACCAGGACCACGACGTCCTCGACGTCGTCGAACAGGTTCGCGTGCAGGCGTCGGGTGCCGTCGGCGAGGCGCACCCAGGCGTCCACACCGTTGATGTTGATGTTCTCGATCTCGGGGTCGTCGAGCAGGGGCTGGAGGGGTCCCACCCCGGTGACCTGGGCGAGCGAGGCGGCGGCGATGGCCGACTCGGTCTCGGGGGCCAGCAGTGCGCGGCCCCGGGCCAGGGCCGCGCGGGCCTCCTCGTCGAGGATGTTGGCGATGATCCGGTCGGCTCGGGCGCGGTGCTCGGCCGGGGTGTCGGGGTCCTCGCCGCGTGTCTCGTCGGTGATGCGCCTGGCGGTCTCGGCGGACACGTAGGCGACCCATCGGGCCTCGTTCCGGCCGGCCTCCGGGTCGAGGAAACGATCGAGGTCGGACACGCCGATGTCGTCGGGGTGGCTCATACCGTCACCTCCGGTGCCCGCGGCACGGAAGGCGACGGCTGCTCCGGTTCGGTGGCGTCGAGTTCCGTCGCCAGGGCGCCGACCGCCTTGAACAGGGGGCGGCGCCGAGGACGGGCGAGGTCGCCCTCACCCCGTAGGAACCGGGCCGAGCGGTCATCGGCGGGGACGCGTCCCCACACGGCCGGGCCGAGGGCGTCCGCGATCTCGCCCACGCCGCCCCTGCCACCCGAGACGACCACGCGCAGGTCGCGGACGGGGAAGGTCGGCGAGAGCAGGTGCTCACGGGCGCGACGCAGTTCGGTGAGCCCTTCGGAGACCACGAGCACGGTGTGGTCGGCCCGCGCGGCGAGGGCGTGGGCCGGGGAGGAGGTGGTCAGGCGCCCCAGGTCCACGACGACGACCGGCGCGGCCATGGTGGAGAACGACAGCGGTTGACGGCCCAGCAGACGCACCGCGCCCTCGGCCGGTTCGCCGGTCACCGGCGCCGGGCAGACCCGCAGGCCGCCGGGCAGGGTCTGGGTGTGTTCCTCCAGGTCGGCGCTGCCCCGGCGTAGGGCGGCGGCGAGACTGGTGAGTCCGGGTTCGGTGGGGACGCGCCGCCAGACGGAGAGCGCGCCACCGGCGGGGTCGGCTTCCATCAGGATCCCGGGCTCCTCCCCCGGCCAGGCCCCGGCCAGGGCCATGCCCACGCTGGTCACGCCCGGGGATCCGCCCAGGGAGAAGAGGGCGACCGTGCGGGTCATCATTGCCCTCCGCGCGGGTGGACCTGGACGAGGCTGATCCGCCCGGCCGCCGCCGCGTCGGCGATGCGCGCGGCGTCGGCGGAGGAGACCAGCAGTTCGGCGTTGACGGCGCCCTCGACCCCGGGGTCGGGGGTGAGGGTGCGCACCAGGGCGAGGTAGGCCTGAGGTGCGCCCTCCTCGGTCTCCTCGCCGCCACCGACGATCACCGAGACGTTGGCGCCCGCGCCCAGGGATGCGGGGAAACGCCCGGGCTGGAGGGTGGCGCCGACCAGGGCCCGGTCGGCCTCGGGGAACTCCGCGTCACTTCCGAGCCCGGCCTCGGGGACGACACCTCCTTCGACCACGGGCAGGGTGAGGGTCTGCCCGACGATCTCCTCCATGCGTCCGGCGTCCACGAAGGAGATGTCGGAGGAGATGGTCATCTCGGATACGCGCAGGTCGGAAAGGGTGAGGACGTGGCCGGCGGACAGATCCTCGTCGGCGACCACGACCCCGGTCCGGTCGTCGAGGCGTTCCAGG
Source organism: Nocardiopsis sp. NPDC055879 (assembly GCF_053615935.1). Classification (NCBI taxonomy): domain Bacteria; kingdom Bacillati; phylum Actinomycetota; class Actinomycetes; order Streptosporangiales; family Nocardiopsidaceae; genus Nocardiopsis; species Nocardiopsis sp. NPDC055879. The sequence goes on along the minus strand of NZ_JBSHCT010000004.1, from coordinate 252,857 downwards.
GCGAGGACCCCGCCGAGCGCGCCCGCCGTCGTCAGGGTCAGCGCCAGGACCAGCCAGCGCCAGCGCTTGGGGCCTCCGCCGGAGAGCCGTACGGTGGGGGGTTGTTGCGCGGGGCGCCCCGCCCGGAGGGGCGGGGCCGTCGTCGTCTCGACCACGTCTGTCTCAGTTCTTCTCGGTGTTACCAGGTGTCCGTGGTCACTGGGTGTCCGTGACCAGTCCGTGGGATTCACGGACGGTGAGGTCGACCTCGGAGGTGCTGACGAGTCCGTCCAGAGCGCCGCTGTCACCGTTGGAGAGGCTCCACTCGGTGTCCCAGAGCACGTGGACGGTGACCGTTCGGGTGGCCTCGCCCTTCGCGTCGGAGGTGTCGGAGGCGGAGGTGTAGACGTGCCCGCAGTCCGGAGACGCGGAGTCGGCCTCGTGCACCGACGCGTCGAACGGCGTGCCGGGGCCCTCGCACTCCACGGTGGTGCCGTCGCCCATGCTCCAGACGGTGCGCACGGGGGCCGCCGTCACGGTCAGGGACGTGGAGTCGAGTTCGGCGGAGACGGATTCGGCGTCCCACCCCTCGGGTTCGACCCACAGCCACAGCGGCGCGTTGACCAGGATCAGGGAGTCGGTGCCCGGGGAGGTGGCGATCGTCGGTTCGGGGAGTTCGAAGGAGGCCATGGCCTCCTCCAGCGTCGCGAAGGGGTCGGTGCCCTCCTCGCCCTCTTCCGGGTCGGCGAAGATGGCGTCCCAGTCCATGGCGCCCCAGTCGATGTCGTTCTCCCAGTCGACGCCGATGTCGTTCCAGTCGATGGCGTCCCAATCGACGTGGTCGTATTCGCTCGCTCCGGTGCCGGCGTCGGCGCCGCCGGTCCCGCCGGATCCGGGTGTGCCCGGGACCCCACCGTGTTCCAGCAGCCACTGCAACCGGATCTGGCAGCCGTTGCCGCCGGAGCTCCCGCACTCGACACTGCCGAGGAAGGAGCCGTCGTCGGCGTGTGCGGGTGATGCGGCGCTCACGGTGGCGAGCACCAGCACGGCGGCGGCCGTGGCCGCCGCGGGGGGTAGTGGTCTCAACATGATCCGGCCTCCCAGATGCGCAGTTCGGACACGCGCCAGGCGAGTCCGTCGTGAATGAGCGTGGCGTCCACGCGTCGTGGCCCCGCCGTTCCCCCGGTCCCGCCGGTTCCCCAGGCGGAGTCGTCGACGCAGTCGTCGACCACCGCGCGTTCGGGGCCCTCGATGTCGATGGTGGGGTCCAAGGCGGGTTCCCCCTCGGTCTCGCCGCCGGCGGCCGCCTCGGCCAGAGCCGTGCGCATGAGTTCGCGCGCGCTTCCGACTGCGTGGTCGTCGAGGGCGCGCGAGGCCTCCTCGTCCCCGTGGGAGGCCGCCACCACGGCGTCCCACATCCCGGTGTAGGCGGCCAGGGCCACCTCCTCGTCTCCGGAGGAGGAGGCGGCGGCGGAGGGTGCGGCGTCGGGGGCTTCATCAGTCTCCGGGGCGCCGTTCGCGCAACCGGTGAGGCAGAGGAGGAGAACGGCGGAGAAGACCGTCGCACGGGGAAAGCCGGAAGTCATTGCGGCCTGGTCCCTTCCATGTACTCCGCGTGCCGGGGCGGGGGCGAGCTCCGCCCGTGGAACAGGAGCGGAAGCGGCGAAACAGACAGAATGTGGTTTTCCGTGTGTTTTGTTGCTTGTGTCAGCCGTGAGCCTAGACGGCCCACGCGAAACCCAACAACCCTCCAGCAGGTGAAAAACACGCAACAAAACGGATGTCATGGGGAGCCGAAACCTGCCACGGCGTGGAGAGGGCGACCTCCATCATCCGGTCCGATCGGTTCCGAAACATGCCATCCGGCAGACATAACCCCACATCATCGGGGCTTCGGCACAAGAAATCACACGCGCACCGCGGTCCGCGCCGCTCCTTCGGACGGCGGTACTCCGAGCGACGGTCCGCGCATCGGAGAGTGACACCGAACACGCCGCCCCCTTCACCGCGCCACGCGCGAACCCTCCGCGACGTCATGCTCATGTGACGAGACGAGAACGGGAGGCCCGTGAGACCCCGCCCCTACCTCACCTTCCCGTGGTGCTACCGTTACCGTCGCTTCAGAGTCACGTGGCGTCAGGGGGAGTCGGGTATGAATTTCGACCCTCGCGACATGAGCAAGTCGGCGCACAACGCCGTCAAGGTCATCCTGGGCATCGACCTGCCGCGCGCCAGCCCCGCGAGCATGCGTGCGGTATCGGAGGTCTACGACCGTCTCTCCGGCCAGCTGACCGGCGAGCTCGTCGACGTCATGGACACGACCCGGTCCCGGGTAAGGCGCAACTTCGGCGGCGCGGCCTCCGACCACTACGACCGATCCCTGGCCGCCTTCACCAGCGGGGACAAGGACTACATCGGCAAGGCCGCGAGCACCAGCCGGATGCTCTCGGGGGAACTGCGCAAGGCGGCGGCCAACGTCGACTACATGGTGTCGATGGTCTGGGTGCAGCTTGCCCAGCTCATCGCCGAGATCGCCTGGGCCATCGCGACGGCCAAGTTCACCTTCGGCGCGTCCTTGTCATGGATCCCCGTCTTCAAGGCGATCCGGAGTCTGGCGATCAGACGGCTCCTCGCATGGTTGGCGTTCACCGTACCCAGCCACCAGATCGTCAGCCACGTCTTCGCGAGCTTCGGCGAGTTGATCCAGCGCGTCCAGATCGCCAACGGCGAGCGGGACGAGTTCGACAAGGACCTCCAACGCGAGGCGCACGTGGGGGCCGTGATCGAGGGCCTCATCTCGGCGGGGATCTCCGGAGGCCTCGGAGCGTACTTCAAGAACGGCTTCACCGAGGTCTTCGTCAGGAACATCGACGACCTGCGCGCGCTGCCGGACCCCCTGCCCACTCCGATCAAGGGTGCTCCCGTACCCGACCCGGTCCCCGCTCCGATCAAGAACGACCTCCCGCTCGACCCCGTCCCTCCGCCCAAGGTCGACCCGGACGCACCCCCGACACCGCGCCCCGAGCCCGACCCCTCACCCGTGCCGAGTCCGGGGCCCGGCACGCTCAACAACGACCTCGCCGACGTCTTCGCCCGCCAGCAGGACGAGATGCTGGTCCCGTTCCACCCCAACTCGCCCCCCGGCGCCCGTGCGTGGGACAACACCGCCTCTCGGACGGCGTTCCGCGACGACATGGCGGACCTGTTCCAGCGGACGTTCGGTGGGAGCATGGGGGCCGACCAGGCAAGGCGGTTGGGTGACGACTACGCGAATACGCTGGCCCGCTCCTGGAGCGACCCGGATCTGGGTTCCCAACTCTCCAAGACACTCGGCGACCGGCTGCCGGCGCACCTGCGCGACCACCTGGTCGACGTGCCGCAGAACCTGTTCGGTTCGCTCCGGCAGAGCACGGGCGGTTTCCTGCAGTACTTGAAACAGCTCGGTATCGGGGCGGGAAGCGGGGCCGTGGAGGGCACCCTCGGTGAGGGGCTGGGTAACGCGGCCAACGGCCAGGGGTTCACCGTGACCCCCTGGTCCGCCACCTCGGGTGCCATCATGAACCCGGGCCAGCAGATCACCACCGACTCCACGTTGGTCGGGATCGACGCCCTCAAGGGCCCGGACGGCACCATCCTCGCCCCTGACCTGCCCCCTCCCCCGGAACCAGAGCCGACCCCCGAGGCGGACGCGGGTTCCGCGAACCGGGAAGTTCCCCCGACCGCCCCCTCCTCCGGCTCGGAGGAACGGACGAACCCCTCGTCCGATCCATCGACGGACACCCCCGCCCCTCCTGAGACCGACGACCGCTCCGCTCCGGCCCTCGACCCCGAGGCCGCTTCGCATGCTCGACCCACGGACACGCGGGACCCCGCGTCGCAGGACGGGGACGACACCGTGTCCAGGGACGTCGACGCCGCCACCGGCGAGAACGCACCCGAGCCGACCGTCGAGCGGCCTGACACCCGCCCCGAAGCGTCCGAGGCCCGGGCGACGGACCCTCCCGTGTCCGACGACACGGGTGCCTCCCGACCGAACACGGGACCCGCGCCCTTGAGCGAGACGCAGGAGCGTCCCCACCCAGACGACGCCTTCCCCGAATCGACGGGATCGACGGACGGGCGGACCTCGCAGACACCGGTGGCCGCGTCGGCTCCGCCGGTCGCGTCCGGACCCGTCGCGGCGGACCGCGGCGCTCCCGGCCCCGCGCCGGACGGTGGCCGCCCCGAGCGCAGCACCGGGGAACAGGGGCGGCGATCCGCCTCCGATCCTCAAGGATCGACACAGACCCGGCAGGAGCCGTCGGTGGACGGCCGCACTCCACCCGCGACCGAGAGCGGCCCCACCCCAGACGACGTTCCCGTCTCCGACGAGGGTCCGGTTCCGTCCCACGGCCGGACCCCGGCGGATGTGCGCACGGAGAGCGGGACGGCCTCCGCCGACGGCTCCTCCGCCCGGCCCTCACCCGGTGGAGCCGACAGGCCGGCGGAGACCGCGCCCGAACCCGGACCCGCGCCACGGCCGGTACACGAGACCGATGTGCCGAACACCGAAGCCGACGTGAGCGCGACCTCCTTCTCGTTCGACGCTCTGCTCAACCCCACCGGAGCGGACCACGACTCCTCGTACGACACCGACGACGAGGTCTCGGACGTCTCGTCCGTGTTCGACGACGAGGTCTCCGACACCATGAGTGTCACCACCGAGGTCTCCGACACGAAGGCTCCGGACACGGGGAAGGACGGCGCCGAGTCCGGGTACGTGCCCGGAAAGTCCACGGACCCGCTCGGTACCCCCGACGCGTTCGCCGCGAATCGAACGACCGTGTTCCCCGTGCTCGACGTCGGCCCGGACGTCCCACCCCCGGCGAACGGGGACACCACCCCCCTCCCTCCGGCGATGGCGCGTGCCGAGGAGGCCCTCGACCATCTGGACCGGCTCACCCGACACCTCGACGACGGAGACCTCGCACAGGCGCGGGCCGTCGGGGCCGACATCCAGCGCCTGCTCTCCCCCCGACCCACCGACGGCGCCCCGCAGAATCCCTCCGTCCAGAGGGCCCGGCACCTCGCCCTGGGGCTGGTGTTCACCCTCTCCGACCCGACGGACCGGCGGGTCCCCGTCGACCAGCGGGCCTTCTCCGCGGAGAAGGCCGAGGACGCCGGCGCACTCATCCGCGGGATCGACCGCAACCTCCGAGACCGGGACGAACCGGTCCGGGCCCGGCTCTGGCTGCCCGGCGGCCGACTCGACACGGGTGAGGTCCGCCGCGTCGCTCAGGTCCCGCCGCCCTCGGGCGAGAACACACCGGCCACCACGACGAGCCCGAGCGTGGACCTCACCGGAGAAGACCCCGTCCCCACGCAAAGCGTCGACAGCGCGGCGCACGCGGGGCCGAGCCCCTCCCGGACCGCCGACGCACAGGCCTCGGCTCCGACCTCGCGTCCCGGAGCACGGGCGGCAGAGGCCCTCGACCGTCTTCCCCGGATCACCCGATCCCTCATGGCCGGGGACACCCGCCGGGCGTGGGCCCTGGGGGCCGAAGTCCAGCGATTGCTGGTCCACCGGGCGGACGACGGATCCGCGGAGAACCCCTCCGACCGCCAGGCGCGACAACTCGCGTTGGCCATGATGTACGTGCTCTCGGACCCGTCCAACCGCAAGGTGCCCCTGAGCGGGGAGGACCTACCGCCCCGCCGGCTCGACGACGCCCTTGGCCTGGTCCGCGGGATCGGCCGCAACCTCCAGGACCGGGACGACCCGATCCGGGCCCGGCTCTGGCTCCCCGGCGGCCGACTCAACACGGACTACGTCGTCAACGCCATGCGGGACCCGGCCGACCGGAACCCGCCCTCGGGCACTTCGAGGGACACGTCGGCCACCGTTGGCACCATACCGTCAACGGAGGCCGTGGACACGACGAACGCGTCTGAGGAGACCGCGAGCACCGGAGACGAAGACACCACCGCGTCGAGCACGCCGAACCGTGAGAACGCCCTCGCGGAAGAACCCGGCCCCGAACTGACCGTCAACGTCATGACCCAGGACACCGAGGACGCGGAGGGCCCGGGTGAGGACTCCACCGGAATCCGCCGCTTCCCCGGCGAGGTCGGTCTCCTCGAATACGGCGATCGCCTCCACGACCCGGCCTTCAACCCCAACACCCACGACGCCCTTCCCACTCGAACCCGCAGGTACATCCAGGCCTACACCGCCGAAAGCTGGATCGCCGAATTCTCCCGGCTACGGCCACTGAACGAAGAAACCGTGCAGGCCGAACTCGACCGGCGACGCCAGGAGAGCCAAAACCACCCCGGATGGCGGCTCTACGAAATCGGCAACGGCCGCTGGCCGGACCTTCGGGTCCTGCGTCCCCGACTCGACGCCGGAGTGCTCACCCCCGAACAGGAAAGGGTCGTCAGGGAAGTCCTCGACTCCCCCTACCCCTCCGCGGCCATGGACGGCCTTCGCGCCCGCGCGGGCAGCGCCGGCCGGATCGCCGAAACACTCCCCGACAAGAGGGGGAACGGCTACTACCCCGACGCACAAGACGTCCTGGACATCATCGAACGCCTGGACCAGGCCACCCGGCACCCTCTGCCCGAAGGGGTCGAAGCGGTGCGGGGCGTGTACGGCTTCGAACACCTGGGCCCCGGCGGTACCCGCGATCCCGCCTCCCTGGTCGGCAACACCTACACCGACCCCGGCTACATGTCCCTGTCCCTGGGCGACCGCCCCGGCGCGGCCGGAGGGTCCCCCACCGACCTCATCCACTTCACCCTCCCCCAGGGCACCCAAGGCCTGTGGGTGGGCGACCGAAGCCTGCATCCCTACGAACGCGAGCTCATCCTCGCCCGCGACACCACCTACCAGATCACCTCCACCGAACCCTGGGGCCGAGGGAACCTCCTCCACGCCCGGATCATCCCTGCCGGGCACGGCTCGGACCCCCACACGGCCACCGAATCCTCCGATGAGGTGACCGTCATGGCGGTGACCCCGGTCGAGGGAAGCGTGCAGGCTCCGGACGCCGGCGCCACGTCGCTCTCCGACCCCGACGCCCTCGCGCACGGTATGGGACTGACCGACGGGAGCGGTGGGCCCGGTGAGACCGCTGAGGCCGGAGGAGACAACACGGCCGGCGGAAGCGGTGAGAACAACGGGGCCGAAGGGACCACCACGGAAGGCGACACCACGATCGGCGACGCCGCGCCCACCCTGGAGGAGATCCGGCTCACGGCGCAGCGACTGGCCACGGACATCGCCGACTTGACCCCCGACATCCGAAGAATGGAGGCCACCACCCGCGCCGCGGCGTTCGACCGCCTCGAACAGGTCGGGAGCTCATTCGGTGGTCTCGTGACCCGGGCCTCCGCGATGGCCGGCACCGTACCGGAGGCCATCGACATCACGGCCGGCCTGGCCTCGGACATCGCCACCGCCGCGAACGAGGCGGCGAGACTGAGCGCGGGCGCGGCCACAGGCGCGCGGAACGCTATCCGTAGGGCGCCCACTTCGCTGCCGCAGGACCTGGCCGGGATCACCAGCATGGCCCAAGACCGGAACGCCGCCGATGCGAACGTCACGGCCGCCGCCACCGCACGCAACGAAGCCGACCGCGCGACCCAGGTGGCCGCCCAAGTCACCAAGACGATCACCGGTGCGACCAGGACCGCCGGTGAGCAGGCGCGGAGGCACACCGAAGAGGCGCGTACGGCGTCGGATGGGGCGAACCGCGAGCTGCGGAGTGCGCAAAAGGCCGCGCGCGAGGCCGTCACCCGACAGGAATCCCTCGTGGCCGCCGTTGACAAAGCGACGTCCGACGGCGTCGAACGGGCCCTGGCGACAGCGGCCACCGCTCATACGAACGCCACGAACGCCGTCGAAGCCGTGGAGACGGCACGGGTCAACGCGGAGACCGCCGCCGTCGATGCCGCCCACGCCCGCGCACTCACCGAGACGGCCGTCGCGGATGGTCGCCACAACGACACCGTCGACCATGTGGTCCAGGCTTTCGAACAGGCCGCCACCGCCCGTAGCAACCGAGATGCCATCCCCCAGGCCAAGACCATCCGCGAGGCGATCGAACGCGTCCGGCGAGCGCTGACGGAGGCCGAGCGGATGGCGAAGCTGTCGTCCGACGGTTCTCCCGCACGGAACCGTCTGGATTCGAACCAGGTGACGCCTCCCAGCCTCGACCCGGAGGACAGGTCCGCCGCCGAGGTCGACGCCGAAGCGGCGGTGAATAGGGCCGAGCGTGCCGCCCAGGAGGCGCTCTCCCTCCCCATCGAAGCTCTCAACAGACACACTCGTTCACTGGACTACACCGCTGAGGCGGTCGGCGACCTGTACACCGAGGTGGCCGGGAACCACGAGAGTGCCGAAACGGCCGCTCAAAACGCGAATTCGGAACTCGTCAGGACCCGTGTCACGGACGACCCCGCCGTTGCCGACACCGCCCGGCACGCGGCCTCCGCCGCGGCGGACCGGGCCGAAGAAGTGGCCCGAGAGGCCCGTGACAGGTACGACGGCCACAGTTTCGCGAGGTTCCGCGAAAACTACACCGACGACCTCTTCGCGGCCCAAGAAGACGCGCGTACGATCCAGCGGATCGCCGACGGCGCTCGGGGCCGTCAGGTCGTGGCGAACGCCGCGGTTCAGGCACACGCAACGGTCCAAAGCGCACTCGAACGCCGGGTTTCCGGCCAGGAACAGCGCATGGAACACATCGAACGTGTCCTCGACCAGACCGGGCAGGCGGTTCTTCGGGCGGAGGAAGAGGCCGCCCGAGCGCGGCGCGACGCCCAAGAAGCGCACGACCAGGCGCGGCATCCCCGTGAGTACCCGGGCACGCTCCCCCGGGACGAGTCCGCCAAGACGTACGACCTGGACTACCTGGTCCGGTCACGGCTCATCGCCCCGGATCGGCTCTACACCGAACGCGTACCCGAGGTCGTCGAGTATCTGATCACCGCTCAGGCGCCCGACATGCCGACGTCGCTGCACTCGGACGTAGCGTCTCAGATCGACAGCGTCGCCCGCACGCAGGGGATGGCCGTCTTCTTCTCCTCCGAAGGTTTCGCGGTGACCGTCACCGACGAAACGGGGAGCGACACCCGTTCCTGGACGATCCAGGTGGCCCTGGAGTCGGCCACGCAGGACGGTTTCCGGCACCTCGCCCTCTCCCGTGAGTCGGGGGCTCCCTTGGAAGGGACCGAGGAGGAGCGCACCCACGCCACCAAGAGGGGCGGCGCCTCGTCCCACGACCCGCGCCGCGGGGTCAGCGCCCGCTTCACGGCGAGCCCGATGCTGCTGGGGGACGTTACCGGCGGCTTCGCCGCCGGGCCGTGGTTGACGCTCGGAGGTGGTTACACGGGGGGACGGAGAAGCGGCACGGCCGGCGGTAACGTGGCGGTGAGCTCCACTCTGGAGTACATGGCCTTCGGCCCTCCCGAGGTCTACCTCAACGACCTGCGCGTACGTGTGAAGGTCACCCCTCCCCCCGAAGCCCCCTCCGAGGACGGGAGCCCTTCGGCCCCCGCTGAGAGCGCGGGGACCACTTCCCCGCCCGCCGCAGCTCAAAGGGACGAGACCGCACCCGCGCCGGCTCCCACCGGTAACCGGGACGACGGATTCCAGAGCGGTGTCATCGTGAACGGCATGGCCTTGGTCCTTCCGGGCGAGGTCGCCGCACGACCGGACGACGTCCCCGCGAGCATCGACCTGACCGCCACCCGTCCCGGGCAGGGCGCTGAAGGCGGCACCCCCGCGCGCCTGCCCGACGGGCCGATCGGCGGCCTCCCGATTTCCGTCGCCTCGGTCACTCCGCGCGGGGACGGCGCGAGTCCGCACAGCGATCTGGGTTCCTGGATCGCCGACTACCTCGTCTCCGACTCCTACGCCCCGCATCGCGAGGCCATGGGCGATGTCATGGTGAATCTGACGAAGGAGAGCACCCGGGCGAAGATCCGCGAGTGGCAGGCGACGATCCGGAAGTTCTTCGACAACGACTCCATCCAGGAGTATCTCGCCCACCTCGACACGGGCCCCATGACCGTCGAGGTGACGCACCCCGTCCTGGGCGACATGATGCTGAAGTTGTCCTCGACCCCGAACAAGTTCACCGCCAAGGAACACACGCCTTCGTTCGGCGAGACGTTCCTGAATCACACCGTCGAGGAGAGCACCGCTCTCGGACTGAGCCGCAACAGCAACGTCACAGCGTCCGTGGGAGGGGGGTTGGGGATCGTCGTCCCCCTGCCCACCGGCGGATCGATCCGCCTCAACATGCCCCACGTGGAGTACACCTGGGGTCGGACGTTGTCCGCACAGTCCCAAACCGTCTCTGCTTCCGGAGACCACCGGTCCCTCGCGCACCATGGGACGAGCACCGAGAAGTTCACCGCCTTCGATGTCGAACGCACCGTGTCGGTGGAGCTCCAGGAAGAGCAAGTGGCCCACACGTTCGACGTGCGTACCGTGGAACTCCTGCAAGTGGAGAGCGCGACGAACCTCCAGCGCGCCGCCACCGGCGAGGACGCCCCCTCCGGGGCCGAAGCGGACCGGGTCCCGCCCTTCACACATCTGCGCGGCGAACGCGTCGTGGATTTCTCCGGCACCCACCACCACTCGCTCACCCGGGTTCCCCCACCCGAGGGAGAACGAGCCGCCGAAGGATCGGAGACCCCCTCGACGACCACCGACGACGATCGCGGTGTGTTGGAGACGCTCACCGACCGCATCCTGGAGGGCATCGCCCGCGAGCACCCAGGCCTGGTCCTGCCCGAACTGTCCCGTAAGCGAAGCCTCTACGCGCTCAAGCCGGGGCAGGAGAACACCTCGTTCTTCAAGCGGTCCTTCCGTGAGCGCTGGGGGCTCCGCCGTTCCTACAACATCGCCCACCAGAACACGCTCGACGTGCGTAACGCGGTACGCGACGCCATGAACGGCGACAACCGCGACAGACTCGCCTCCGCCGACGGTCTGCGCATCCAGCTCAGGGAATCCGCGCTCGTCGACCCCACCCTCATGGCACGGGACAGGAGGCTCGTGCGCCCTGACGTCCTGACCCTGGCCCTGAAGGCCGATTTCTCCGCTTTGACGCACCAGGGGACGACCACGGCCGAGACCGGGGTGCGCATGGGCGGGAGCACGACCCTGGGATCGGAATCGGGGACGGGCTCCTCGCACGCCCTCTCCCTGTCCTTCGGCTCCGGCATGATGCGCTCGGCGGAAGCGGACGCACACGGCCTGGCTCGGCTCCTGGGCGGCGTCATGGCCTCCCTCAGGTGGAGCAGGATCAACCGCAGTAGCGCGACCCACGGTGTCTCCTACAAATCGAACAACCGGTTCGTCTTCCCGGGGGACTCGGACCGATGGGAGGGGACGGTCGGCTTCACCGCCCGTCTCTACGACGACACCCAGGTCCTGTCCGGTCGCACGGATAACCACGTCAACCTGTTCGAGAGCCCTGTCGAGGCCCGGTACTCCCTGATCACCCCCAAGAAAACGACCGAGGTCCCTCTGAGGAGAGGCGCGGACGAACCGTCTCCTCCCGAGCTCCTCCCAGCGGAGGAGAGCCGAGCGATCATCGACCCCCGCCCCGAGGACCTGGCCGCTCCGGAACCGGGGGACGTGCACGAGCGCCGGGCACGGGCGGCCATCGACAACGGTGCCACCATCGACAAGGTCGGCCTCACCGTGTTGGGCGACGACGCCGCCGCCTCCGCCAACGGTGTGCTCCAGAAGACCTTCGACACCTTCACCGACCGGCGCCCGGTGTTGGACGGTCGCAAGCACAAGCTCCGAGGGTTCCTGGACACCATCGGCGGGAGACACTTCTTCACCAACTTCCTCTCCCCCGTCTCCCTGGCCTCCGACCCCGCCACCTTCTTGCCCTCGGGACACCGGGGCCGGGTCGAGATGGGCGGTACGTGGCGGTCTCCCAACGACATGCGCGCCGCCGGGGCCACCATCGCGCGACCTGAGCGGATCGTCGGGATGCACGCGATCGAAGCACAGGTGGCGGTCACGGGAGAGAGTTCCTCCTCCGCGGGGGCCGCGAAGACGAAGACCTACACCGCCGGCCTCAGCGGCACCGGTTTCGTGGGCGGTACCAGCAACACCCTGCAGGAGGACGGAGCCGCATCCGGCGCCGACCGGTCCGCGGCCATGGGCCCCACCCCCATGGGCGGGCCGTCCCACAACTGGAACTTCTTCCGCCGCGGGGAGACCCTCGACTCCGGAGTCTCCTCGACCTCGGGGCTCTTCCTGCTGACCAACCCGGCGACGGTCTACACCTTCCGTATGGGGGGCAGCATCTCCCAGGCATGGGAGTTCAAGAAACACCGCGGACTCAACTTCCCCGGTTGGTGGTCCCACAAATACGTCGGCTGGAAGGCCTGGTTCAACGACCTCGCCTCGGGCTTCATCACCGCCCGCGACGCCGAACAGGGCGGCATCATCGACGACGCCGTCGCCCAGGCCGACGACGGCACCCTGGAGCCCGCCACCCAGCGCAACCCGACACCGCCCGCCAACATCCGCGTCCGCACCGGCTTCGACGGCGCCGGAGAGCAGCGTCGGCCGGCGGATCCGACGGCGGCGGTCCGCCGATTGGAAGAGCGGCTCCGCGACCAAGGGCTCAAGCTGACCCGCGGAGGCAAGGAGAGGCTCCTCGCCTCCCTGACCCAGCGCCTGGGAAACACGACCGGGATGATCCCCCCCGTCTCGGTCAAGGTGGTTCCCTCACGAGGAACCTTCCGGAGGTTCTTCCCCCGGTCAAAGCCCGCTCGGGTTCTGGTGGAGCTGTCCAAGACCAACCCTCGGGTCGACTACGTCACCTCTTCCGTCTTCACCGTCGAGAGCCACTCCTGGCAGGCGAAGACGACGAAGATCCACTCGCGGGGCAAGGACCATTCCTCCGCGGTGACCGTGCCCCCGTGGCAGCCCGCGCCCTACGGCGACCCGGAGGGCGGCCCTGGTGAACTACCGGACAGCCACCCCTACCTCCTCTCACCCGCGGCGGGCGTCGGAACCGCCCGTTCGGACTCGGAGAACGTCTCCTACACGGAGAAACAGTCCCGCAGCATCGTCATGGAGTCGTCCGGCCCCTTCGCCAGGATCACTCACGACACGTCCCTCACCCTGTCGTTGGAGACGGCGGGCAAGGACCCGGTGGACGCACACGCCGACAGCGGTCCCGTGCAGACGTTCCATCTCGCTTCGTCGTTGGAGTTCGGCGCCCCCACATCCACGCCCGCCACCCCCCTGGACACCGCACCCACACCACCCATCGTCACCCCCCGGGGCGGCGACAGCCTCGCCGACGCCGTCACCACCGCCACCCGAGCACTCGACGGCTTTCCCCCCGCCTCCCGGGACGCCATCATCATGCCCACCGCGGTCTATGGCCCCGACGTCCGCGACGCCGCCATCCACACGATCGCCCACTCTCTCGGATGGAAACCACGCACCGCCCCGGGCGGTCGTGAGGACCCCACACCCGAACAACTCAACGAACTTCGCGACCACCACGCCCGGGACACCCACGAAGCACGCCGCCACATCGCCGAGCGCCTCAAGCTCGACGACCGCTACACCCCCATCGACAACACCCTCAACCCCGACGCGCTCAAAGGCCTCTTCTCCAACACCCTCGGCCACCCCGAAGGCACCGACATCCTCCGCATCGGCCGCACCCAGTGGCGCGTCGCCGCCACCCCCGACTTCACCGGCTCCCGCATCCTCACCGCCCGTCCCAGCAGCCGACTCGCCTACAAGGAAACCGAAGGACAAGCCGTCTCCCACGGCCACTCGCAAAGTGGCGGTACCACCGCGACCGTGGCCTTCCGTCCCACCGGCAGCGACACCGTCGACTCCGACAACCCCGACCGCAGTGCCATCCTCACCGGCTCCGGCGACGCCACCGTCCAGAACAACACCAGCAGCTCACCCGCCGCCCACAGCCTCGTCACCGGCGCGCCCCCCGACATGACGCGCCAACGGCTCGGCACCGCCTACCTCGTCGAATTCGACACCACCTGGACCATCGGCAGCCGCACCACGAACAAAACCCCCTTCGGTGACCTCCCCCAACAATTCACCACCGACCACACCAACAAGGTCAGCGCCTGGATCTCCCAGAGCGACGCCATCCGGTTGGGCATCATCACCCCCGAGCAAGCACACAGCGCGGACACCCCCATCACCGCGGAACTCGACGCCGCCACGACCATGTCCGACGCCGAAGCCACCTACATCGCCGAACGCGCCAAACTCCCCGTCCTCGCCGATACCTATATCAAGGCTTACAACGCCCACCACGCCGCACCCACAAGCGGCACCAGGGCCTCACTCGACGCCCTCATCGACGCCCTCGATCCCACGCCCGAGGCCCGGGCCACCCTCAACACCGCCCTCACCGCCCACGCCACCAACCCCACGAACGCCACCCAGGCGGCCCTCGACACCGCTTTCACCGGCTTCGACCTCGGCGCCCTCAACCCCACGCCCGAGGCCCGGGCCACCCTCAACACCGCCCTCACCGCCCACACCGCCAACCCCACGAACGCCACCCAGGCAGACCTCCAGGCCGCCCTCGGCACCCTCCGCCACGCCGGCGGCACCGCCTACGACAGCCAGAACGCCATCTATCAGAGGGCCCTCAGGAACTACAACACCGCCGTCGACGCCTGGACCACCGCCGCCGCGGCCACCCACGCCCACTTCGCCGCGCTCACCCGCCCCGATCCCGAGCCCCCTACCACACACAACGCACCGCTCACCGAGCAGATGGAGCGGTCCCTGGGGCTGCGACCCAAAACATCGCCATTGGTAGAGGCGTTCCGGTCCGCCCTGAACACGCCTCCCACGGTCTCCGCCGAGGACACGGACCACGGCGGGGTTCCCGATCCGGGGGCCGGCCCATCCCGTCAGCCGGCTCCGGTGTCCCCGGAGACCGGTGCGTCGGACGATCCCCCGGTGCGTCCGGAGAACGACGAAGACGGCCGGTCCGAACCGCCTGCCGACTCGAACGACGTCCACGTGTTCATGATGGAAACGGATGACGACGCCCCCGCGACGGAGGCCGGGGAGCCCGGTCTGGCGAGGGGCGAGGAGGACGCCCTCGCGGCGGCCCTCGGGCTGGACGGCACGGACTCCGACGACGACGGCATGAACGTCGACGACGGCTCCGACGCCGACACGATGGACATCGACCACGACGACGTCGGCGTCGTCGGAGAGGACGGCGTCCGCAGGTTCGATTCCGACGAGCAGTTGGACTCCTACGACCATTGGCTCCAGGACCCGGACAACAATCCGCACGCCTTCGACACCCTTCCTCGGGATCAGAGGGAGATGGTCGACACCTACACCAGGACCGCCTGGATCACCCGCATGGCCCGCGTACAGCCCTTCGTTCCGCAGAACGTCCTTCGGCAGCTCACGGATTGGCGCAACCGATCCCGGGCGGAGGCGGCCGACCCCGACACCGCACCGACCGCCCACGGCTGGGACCTGTACGAGGCCAACAACCTCACCTGGCCCACCCTCGAACGCCTCCGCGAAATCCAGGCCTCCCCCGCCTCACTGCCGGCGCGCACCCGGGGCCTCATCGACTACATCCTCACCGCCCGCGATCCCGCCGCCGAGCTCGGGCACTGGTACCACAACGCCGGATACGCGGGCGTCATCGCCGGACACGACAACGGCGCCTATCCCCACGTGGAGCGTGTCCGCGAACTCTTCGGCCTCCTCGACGGCGCCGTCGATCGCCCCTTGCCCGAAGGCGTGCAAGTGAGCCGGGGCCTGAACTCCATCGACCACCTCTTGCGGGAGGCAGGCAGCGGGGATCCCCGCGATCTCGTGGGTACCGTCCACACCGAACCCGGCTACATGTCGACCAGCCTGGGCGACGACCCCTTCAAGACCGATGCCGACCCCTTCCCCTTCCTGCTGCGCCTCGACGTCCCCGAAGGGGCCCACGGACTCTGGATCGGCTCGCGCAGCCACGACCCCGAACAACGCGAACTCACCCTCGCCCGCGGCACCGACTACCGCATCACCGAGGTTCGGCGGGTGGACGACCCGGCGACGGGAACGCAGCGGTTCGAGTTGCGCGCGGAGGTGGTTCCGACAGTGTCACCGCGTCCGGACACCTTCTCCTCGGGGCAGGTCGGATCCGATGGTGTCCGGCGGTTCGGCAATCCCTTCGAGGCGATGTGGTATGGGCACAGACTGCACAACACCACGCACAATCCGCACGCCCTCAACGCACTCGCACCCGCCGAACGGTCCCTGGCCCGCGCGCTCAGCAAGTTCCCCGCCGCGTCCACTCCCGTCGCGGCGGATCCGAACACCTCTCGGGCGTGGCTGGACGCCGTGCGCGGCAGGAGCCGGGTATTCGGTCTCGCCCCCACCGACCCACGGAGCGGCATCGGGTGGGACCTGTACGAGGCCAACAACCTCACCTGGCCCACCCTCGAACGGTTGGGCGAGCTGTTCCCCGTGGAACGAGAACGCAACCCCGGCCGCGCCCGACTCATCCACTTCATCCTCAACGACCGCGATCCTCGGGCCGCACTCGCACGGATGTACCAGAACGCGGGTGAGGCCGGCGCCCTGGCCGAGGCCAACGGCGGGGTGTATCCCACGGCGGAACGGCTCCGGGAACTCCTGGACACCTACGACACCTTCCTCGACCACCCGCTCCCCGACGCGGTCGAGACCACCTGGCTCCTCGACGACCCCTCCGTGCTCCACTCCATGGTGGGATTCGATCCGAACGACCCCGCCACCCTGATCGGCACGGAACAGGCCACCTCCGGGTACACCGCCGTCGCACTGAACCCGGACCCGATCCAAAGGAGCCGTTCCCTGCCGGTGGCCATCCGTCTCACGCTCCCCCCGGGGACCCGTGGTCTCTGGGTCGGTTCCTTGGGACTGCTCCCGGCGAACCAGGAATTCGTTCTGCCGCCCGGAACCCCTTACCGCGTCACGGCCGCACACTCGACGAACACCCGTCTTGTGATCACCGCGGAGGTGATCGTCCCGCCGCAGGCACGTCCCGAACCCGGCACCGAAGTCGCCGCGAGCCTGCTCCCGGCCGGAGCGGACACGGTGCCCACGGGTCACTCTTCGCGGCAGGATCCACCCGCACCGGCGGAGCCTTCCGGGGACGGCATGGGGTTCGTCGACGACCACGGGGTCAGACGGCTTCGCTCGGACTCGGAGATCGAGGCCTACGGACAGTGGCTGCACGACCCGGTCAACAACCCCAACGCCCACGACACCCTGGACCAGGCGCGGCAGGACGGGGTGTACGGCTACACCCTGGACGGGTGGGTCAACTGGGTGGTCCGGGAGGGCATGGCACCCGGGCAGATCGCGCGGCACTTGGATTCGATGCGGGAGAGCACCCGCCAGGATGTCGAGACCGAGCCGATGGACAACCAGGGCTGGGATCTTTACGAGGCCAACGACCTCACCTGGCCCACGCTCCAGAGGCTGGGCGAACTCGAAGCCGACGCGCGCACCCCCGACCGCGCGAGAAGACTCATGCGGTCCATCCTCGGGGCCGATGACCCCGAATCCGAACTGGAGTACTGGTACAAGCGTAGTGGTGCGGCCGGGAACATGGCCCGATCCAGCGGCGACGTCTATCCGACACCGGAGCTCGTCCTGCGGCAGGTGCGCATCCTCGACAGCGCCATCGACCGCCCGCTGCCCACGGCGGTCGAGGTGGTCCGTGGTCTGGAGGACCTGGACCACCTCGGCGGGTTCGACCCGAACGACCCCTATTCGCTCGTGGGTACCGTCCACACCGAGTCGGGTTTCATGTCCACTTCGTTGGGGGGCGTGCTACCCGATGACACCGACAACGAGTACGCGCACGTCATCCGCCTGACGCTCCCCAGGGGCGCCCACGGCCTGTGGATCGGCGACAGGAGCGTGTTCTCCCAAGAGCGCGAGCTCCTCCTCCCCCGAGGGACCACCTACCGCGTCACACGCGCGGGCTGGGGCGGTTCCCAGGACCTGCCCGGTTTCTTCATCGAGGCCGAGGTCGTGGTCACGCCGGGGCCGGGATCCGCGACCTCATCGACGCCATGAGAGTAGGACGCTTCGTCCCAGGTGATCGGGGCACCCGCGGGGTCCGGCGGGGTCTTGAGGACCTTGGGCCGGGAAAAGACCTTCCGAGCCCCGTCCTCCACACTGAAGTGACCAGCGAGAGTGATCTGAAATGAGTTCCATCATGAACGCCATGAACGGCGCGGAAGGCGAATACCGCACGGATTCACAGGGCCCGATCACCGCCCGGCCCGTCGTCGCGGAGGATACGGTGATCGGGTACCTGTGGTTCGCCCACGCTCCACAGGAGCATGCCGCCGGCTTCATCGCCGTACCGGGAAGCGCCGTCGCCACGGCGCGGGCCACAGAGGTCTGGGAGACGAGGCTGCGCGAGGCCGCGCGTAACGGGATCTCCCCCGAGCAGGCGGTACTCGACTGGATCGGCGTACCCGCGGACCAGGAGGCGGGAGCGATCCCCGCCGGATCCTCCACCTGGGAGGCCGAGAACACCGGCGCACTGTCGCGGGAGCTCCTCGCGGGCTTTCAGGGACGAGGCGACGAGGAGCCTCGTGTCCCGGGGCCACCGGTGTTCGACCGGTGGAGTGACGAGGCTCTCTCTCCGGTCCTGGTCGGCAGGTCCTACGCCCCTGCCACCGATGGGCCGGTACTCTACGTCCCCGTCACCATGGGTGATGTGCTCATCGGCTACCTTTGGGCCTCGGAAACCGACGACGCCGCCGACTTCCAGCCCCTGCTCCCGCCCGATGTCGAGGCCAACATCGCCCGCGGTTGGTGGATCATGGAGCACGTACGCCTGCACGGCGAGGGACTGACACCTTTGGAGGCCCTACGCTCCTGTGTGGGCACCGTGGACGACCGCCACGGTGGCAGGGTGGACGCCGAAGCCACCGAGTCCCGAGCCGAGAGCCTGGCGGGACTCCGCGACATCGCACGCAGGTGAAGCTCGGTCCCGGGTCGTCGGGGCCCACGGACGCACCCCCTCGGCACGACAGGAGAGCCTGTTGACAAAAACCTCGGCCAGACCCGCGCTCGTGGGCCGCGCCACCGTCGCCTCGCTGTTCCTCCTGGGACAGTTCGCCTTCCCCGCCGTGGCCGGAGCCGACACCTCCGAGGAACCACCGACGCTTCCACAGGTCCACGAGTTCAAGGGGGAACAGCAACCATGCGGCCCCGAGAGCACCGACACCGTCGATCGGCTCCCCTGGACCCACAGCTCGTTGGGCCTGGACGAAGCGCATCGGCTGAGTACGGGGGCGGGTGTCACGATCGCGGTACTGGCCCCCGAACTCGACGCCACCGGCCCCGCTCTGGAGGACGCCGTGGACCAGGGTGAGACGGCGGACTGTCTCGGCTACGGAACCTTCGTGGCGGGTATCGTCGGCGGTCGTTCGTTCGAGGGGAACGGAGCCGTGGGCGTGGCCCCCGAAGCGACCCTGCGATTCGTCCCGACCGGGTCGCCGGCTACGGGGGTGGCCACGGCCGGGGAGATCGCCTCGGGGGTGGCCACGGCGGCGGACTCGGGCGCGTCCGTCATCCTCGTGGCCACGTCGGCGTGGTCGGGCTCGACGGAGCTGGACCAGGCGGTGGAGGCCGCGACCGAGGACGGATCGTTGGTGGTGGCACCGGCGACCGTGAACACCTCGCGCGGCCCCGTCCCCGGACACCCCGCCCAGCACACCTCGGTGCTCGCCGTGGCGGGCCACACACCCGAGGGCCCGCCGTCGATCGAGTCTCCCCTGCCGCTCCCGGACGGTACGCCCTCCCGGGTCGACCTCCTGGCGCCGGGTGACCGGGCCGTGGCCCCCGGGGTCGGCGGCGGACACGTCACGGGAAGCGGAGCCGGGGTGGCGGCCGCCTTCGTGGCCGGGACCGCCGCACTGCTCACCGAGCGTTTTCCGGACCTGGGCACCGAGGAGCTACGGGACCGGTTGCTCGCCACGGCCTATCCGTCTCCGGGCGGGGACGATGACCCCGTGCACGGGAGCGGGCGGGTGGACCCCGTGGGCGCCCTGCTGTCCCACCCCGCCGAGGAATCCGTCACGGTGGCGGGCGACGTCTTCGTCCCGGACCCCTCACCCCAGGGGACGTTGGAGGCACTGCCCACCTCCCTGGTCGCGGGCGGGTTCGCGCTGCTGATCGTGGTATGCGGTCTGGGCGCCGCGGTGGTGCGCAACGGTCGCGCCCGTTCGTGGCGACCCACGGCACAAGGCGAACCGGTCCCCATCGGCCCCCCACCCGACCCCTTGCGGGACTGAACGGCAGCGGGGCCGAACGTGCGGCGGGCCGCTCCGATCGGAGCGGCCCGCCGGACACGATTCACCTTCGCGACGTGCTCAGGAGTCCTCCCGCTCCTCGGCGATCGCCAACTGCACCTCGACCGGGTCTCGTCGGGAGATCCACAGGGCCCGTCCGGGCTGCATGCGGCGGGCTCGGACGGAACCGAACAGCATGCCCTCCGAAGGCGGGGTGGAGAGCATGATGCTGGGTGTGTTGAGGTCGATCAACGACCGGATGAAGGGGTCACCGGCCGCACGGCCGAACCCGCCGGCCGCGTGGACCACGATGACGTGCATCCCGATCTCGGCCCCCTGCGCGATCAGCGGCAACAGGGGGGACATCGGGCTCGGCCCACTTCCGGCCACCAGTTCGAGGTCGTCGACGATCACGAACAGTTCCGGCCCGTTCCACCAGTCTCGCGAACGGATGCGGTCCGGCGTGATGTCGGGACCCGGAACCCGAACGTCCATGGCCTGCGCGGCGGCCTGCATCATCTCGCGGACGCTGTCGGCGGAGACCCCGTATCCGAGTTGCATCTCCTTGGGTACGGCGTCGTAGAGCTGACGGCGCTGATCACCCAGGACGACCCTCGCCTCCGACGGACCGTAGTGTCTGCGGATGGCGTTGGTGATGTGCCGTACGAGGTTGGTCTTACCGGACTCGGTGTCGCCGATCACGAGCAGATGGGGTGTGGCCCCGAAGTCGTGCCAGAACGGCTGCATCCGACGGCTCTCCAGCCCCAGGGGCACCCGGAGCACACCGCCGGTGCCGTCGAGGTCGGAGGCCGGGAGTTCCTTCGCGCGCAGCTTCGTGGGGAGGGTGCGCACCGGTGGCACCACGGGACCGTCCCAGGCTCCCTTGACCCGTTCGACGATCTCCGCCATGCCCGCGGAGGCCGTCACCGAGTCCGACACCCCGTCCGCACGCGGGAGCGCGCTGAGGAAGTGGTGTTTGTCGTCGGTGATGCCGCGTCCGGGGATCTTGGGAACGGTCTGCGCCGCCCGCATGTGGACGAGGGAGTCGACGGGGTCGCCCAGGCGGAGTTCGAAACGGGTGCCCAAGAGGTCACGGACACCGGTGTTGAAGTCCGCCCAACGCGGTGAGGCGACCATCACGTGCAGGCCGTAGTTGAGGCCACGTTGGACCAGCTGCACGATGGGCGCCACCAGGTCCATGTTGTCCTGGCGGATGGTGCCCCAACCGTCGACCACGAGGAAGACGTCACCGTATGACTCTTCGGCGAACTCACCGGCGGCCCTGCGCGCACGATAGGTCGCCATGGAGTCGATCCCGTGGTCGGCGAAGAACGCCTCCCGGTGGTCGAGGATCTCGTGCATCTCCAGGATGGTGCGGAAGATGCGACGCTCATCGGTGCGAGCCGCCACACTGCCCATGTGGGGCAGGTCCTTGAGCGCCTGAAGCAGGCCGCCACCGCAGTCGATCGCGTAGAACTGGACCTGGGCCGGGGTGTTGACCAGCGCGAGGCCGAGGATGAGCGAGGCCAGGAGCGTGCTCTTGCCGCTCTGCGGGCCGCCCGCCACACCGATGTGGCCGCCGCTGCCCGCCAGGTCGACCGTCATCGGCGACCGACGGTGCTCGAAGGGGCGGTCGACCACACCCGCGGCGACCCGCAGCGAGCCCTGCTTGTTCCAGAGGACCCCTCCGTCGGGGATGTCGTTTCCGATCGTGCTGTGCAGTTCGTCCAGGAGCGGGGGGAGCTTCAGGGGCGGTAGCCACACCTCCCGGGCCGCGGGCCCATGGCCGCCCAACCGCTCCAGGGCCAGATCGAGCAGGGCGATCTCCTCGACCTCCTCCACCGGTTGGGCCTCCGAGGGTTCCTCGGGCACGGTGACCGGGGAGTCGGTGAACAGGACCGTCTCCAGGCCGGCGCTCTGACCGGTACTGACCGCACGTCGACTCACCCGATAGGGACCGGACACGTAGGCGGCCTTGAAACGTGTGAGCGTCTCGGTGTCGGTCTTCAAGAACCCGTTTCCCGGCGCGGAGGGCAGGCGGTGCGCGTCGGGCACCCCCAGCACCCCCCGGCTCTCGATCGCGGAGAAGGTCCGCAGGGCGATCCGGTAGGACAGGTGGCTCTCCAGCTGGTGCATCCGCCCCTCGTCCAACCGCTGTGACGCCAGCAAGAGGTGGACCCCCAGGCTCCGTCCCAGCCGACCGATCATCACGAACAGGTCCATGAAGTCCCGGTGCGCGGCCAGCAACTCGCTGAACTCGTCGACCACGACGAACAGGGTCGGCAGTGGCTCCATCGACGGATCCGACTCCCGCGCCTTCTCGTACTCGTGCACCGAGCTGAAGCCGCCCGCGGCGCGCAGGCGCTCCTGGCGGCGCACCAACTCACCGTGCAGGGCGTCCTGCATGCGCTCCACCAGGATGGCCTCGTCGGCGAGGTTGGTGATCAGCGCCGAGGTGTGCCGGAGCCCGTCCAGACCGATGAAGGTCGCGCCACCCTTGAAGTCCACCAGGATGAAGTTGAGGGTGTCGGGGGTGTGCGTCAGGGCCAGGCCGAGCACCAGGGTGCGGAGCAGCTCGCTCTTGCCCGAACCGGTCGCGCCGATGAGCATGCCGTGCGGGCCCATCCCCCCCAGCGCCGATTCCTTCAGGTCCAGTTCCAGGGGGGCGCTGTCCGAGGTCATGCCGATCGGCACCCGCAACCGATTCTTCGGGTGCAGTTCCCCCCACATCCGCTCCGGGTCGTGCGTGCGCAGGTCACGGATGCCCAGCAGCGTGGTCAATTCGAAGTCCGTCTTCAGCGGTTCGTTCACCTCGGTGGTGACACCGCCGGCACGGTAGGGGGCCAGCAGTCTGGCCAGGGTGGACGCACGAACCGCGCTGAGGGTGTCGGGACGCCCCAGGCTCTCCTCCGTGTCACGACCGGAGTGGTCGTTCCCCAACATCACGAGTTCCTCGGAATCGACGCGCAGCGCCAAGGTGTGGGGATCGTCCTCGGGTGGCATCGGGTCGTCGACGTCGATGACGACCGTGTTGCGGTATCCGCCCCCGAGCAGGCGCGACCCGGGCGGGATACTGCCTCCGTCCACGATGATCACGGTGAAGGGCTCCTCCCTGTCCGGAGTCGCCGAGGGGTCGAAGCGTGGACGGTTCATGAGGTCCTCGGAGAGGGCCTGCTCCAGGTCGACGGCGTCGGTGAAGAGCAGACGCAGGGTCCCCGCACCGTCCCGTTTCGTCTGATGCTGGGCATGTGGCAACCACTTGGTCCACGACCAGTGCGGCATCGAACCGGCGGAGGCACAGACCGCGATCCTGAGGTCGTCCGGGGAGTGGAAGACCGTGAGCTGCCCCACCACGGCCCGGGTGAGCCCGCGCGATGCGGAGACCTGCCCGCGCATCGTCACCCGCGCGTATCCGCGCAGGTACACCTGGACCGGTTGGTCGCCCACCGTTCCGTAGGCGTGGATGAAGCGTCGCAGCGCGTGCGCGCTGAGGGGTTCGAGGTCCTCCACCGGTTTGGACGAGATCGGGGAGATCTTCATGGACAGCGCTTGCGCGCCGACACCCACCCGGACCTCGCCGAAGTCCTCGTCGTCGATCCGTCGCTCCCACAGTCGCGAGGTGCGCACGATGGACCACAACGCGTCGGGGTGGGGTGCCCGCCAGAGCATGGCGTCCCGTTGCTCGGTGACCACACCGCGTAGGCGGACACGCATCTGGCGCAGGTAGCGCAGGTAGTCACGGCGGTCGTCGTTGAGCTTGGTCCTGCGTTCGAGCATCCCGCGCAGGTACTGGCCGCCGAGCATGGCGACGGCTCCGACGAGCATCATCCCACCCGCGATGAAGGGCATGACCGTGCCGCTCATTCCACCGGGGCGCATGATCATCATGAGCATCGCCATCGAGGTCAGCGCCATCGGCAGGTACATGAACACCGAGGACATACTCGACTGCTGAGCCGTCAGCTCGGGCGGCTCCTGGAGGGCCACCTCCCCCGAGGGGAGCTCGGGGCCGGGCCGTCGGGGCGGTCTCCGCACACGGATGGTACTCAAAACCGGGGTCTCCTTCGAAGGGCCGGATGTCGGCCCAGAGGATAGGGATTTCGGGTTACGAGCAGGAGGCGGGAAGGTCACGCACCCGTGAGCGTGAGTGGCCCATAGAAGCTACCGTTCCCAAGCAATAACACGAAGACAGAGATTTAACCCAACACAACATCAAATGTCACCCGAAAGGTGTTAACCTCCCAATCGCCAAGACCCCGTCGATCGGCCCCCAGGTGAACGATTCGTCTACCGGCGACCCTTGTCGCCTCCTGATCCGCGCCCCTGAGCGTTCCTTCGAGATAGCGGCACCGGTCGAGATACCACTGTCCGAAATCATCCCCACGCTGGTCCTTTACGCCGAGGGCGACGAGGGGGAGGACCTCGACGAGGCGGGTCTGGAGCACGATGGATGGGTTCTCCAGCAGCTGGGTGACGAGCCGCTCGAAGAGGACGAGACGCTGGCGTCGCTCGGGCTCTGCCACGGCGAGACGCTCTACCTGCGGCCCCGGCGCGACCAGCTGCCCCCGGTCCACTTCGACGACATCGTCGACGGGGTCGCCAACGGCATCGCCGAGCGCCCGGACCGCTGGGAGCCGAACCACCTCAGGGTCCTCCTCCAGGTGTTGGGGCTGGTGGTGCTCTTCACCGGTCTGACCGTCATGGCCGGTTCGGGGCGTGACCTGTTCACCGCCATCGGCGCCGCGGGCTCCTCCCTCCTCATCCTGGCCTCCGCCTGGGCGGCCTCCAGAGCCATGAGCGACCTCACCGCCGCCAAGGGGCTGGCCGGCATGGCGACGCTCGCCATGGGACTCGCCGGCGCCTGTGTGCCCACCGGAGAACCGGGAACCATGCTTCTCGGTGCGATCATCCTCACAGCCTCCCTGACGGCGGCGGGCGCCAGTGTGCTGGGGATCGCGGCCGTCGCGGGGGCGATCCCCTTCTTCACCGGACTCTTCGTCGTGGAGGCGCTCGGGGTCATCGCGGGCCTCAGCCTGATGTTCCTGCCCGGCACCTCCACCGTCCAGGCCGCGGCGGTGGCGGGTACCGTCGCCCTCTTCCTCGGTACCTATGCCCCCCAACTCGCGTTCCGGCTCTCCGGTCTGCGCATGCCCGCCCTGCCCGCCAACCCGGATCAGCTCCAAGAGGACATCGCCCCCTTCCCCGCCCGAAGGATCCTCGATCGGACCACGCTCGCCGACGACTTCCAGACCTCGTTGTACGCGTCCACCGGCGTCGTACTCGCCGTCTGTCTGACGGTGCTGTCCATGGGACCGGGCTGGGCGCCCAGAACCCTCTCCGTGATCATGTGTCTGGTGATGCTGCTCCAGACCCGTGGACTCAACAGTGCTCGGCAACGGATCCTCATGACCGTCCCACCATGGCTCGGACTCATGGTCTTCGTGGTGGACCTGGCATGGAGCGCGGAGCCCGTACCACGCCTGCTCGCGGTGGTCGGCCTGTTCACGGTCACGACCCTGTTGGCGGTGGTCTCCTGGTCACTGCCGGGAAGACGGGCGATCCCCCATTGGGGTCGGGCCGCGGAGATCATCCAGGGGATCCTGTGCGTGGCGATCGTTCCCCTGATCCTCGCCCTGTACGAGGTGTACGGACTCCTGCGCGGAATCGGGGGCTGACATGCAGTCGCGTCGTGACCGGGTGATGGCCTACAACTTCACCGTGGGGCGGTTGGGGACGGCGATGTTGGTGGGTGACCCCGACGCGGTGGACGCCCCCATGCGCCGCACGCGTGGCGGCACCTACGTCGGCCTGGGCCTGGGGGCACTCCTGTGCATCGGATTCCTCGTCTTCGGCCTCATCATGCCCGGCGGAGCCACTGCCTGGCGCCAGGAGGGCGGAATCGTGATCGACAAGGACGGCGGCGCCACCTACCTGTACTCGGAGGGCACGCTGCGTCCGGTCGACAACCTGGCCTCGGCGCGTCTGATCGTGGGCGACGGCGCAAAGACCAGCCTGGTGAAGCAGGCGTCCTTGGAGGGCACTCCGGTGGACGGACCCGTGGGGATCCCGGGCGCCCCCGACGCCCTGCCGGAGGAGGACGCCCCCGCCGTGTGGCGGTACTGCGCCCTACCGCCGCTCGAGGACCAGGACTCCCCGCGCGGGCGAACCGCCCTGGTCGCCGGAGACGCGTCACCGCCCCGGTCCCCCGAAGCCGACCAGGGCATCCTGGTGTCCGATCCGGACGGCGCGGTGTACCTGTTGTGGGGCGGGCAACGACTGCGGGTGGAGGAGGAGTCCGGCGGATTCCAGGCGCTCGGCTACGGCACCAGCCCCGTCCTGACGGTCTCCAACGCGTTTCTCGGCACGATTCCAGAAGGACCCGACGTCGAGGCACCGCCCGTGACCGGGGCCGGGGAGCCCGGACCGGGTTCGATGGACGCCGACCACCGTGTCGGTCAGGTGTTCGCGGTCTCCACCCCGGGTCAGGAGGACCAGCACTACCTCCTGACCCATGAAGGCCTGGTTCCCCTCACCCTGACGGAGGCGTTGCTCCTCCTCGCGGATCCCGATGTCTCCGGTGCCGCTTACGGCGACACCTCGCCCGAGGCCGTCCCTCTCAGCGCCTCCGAGGCACACCGGGCCCTCGCGTCCGGAGCCTCCGCACCGGAGAACGCGAACGGACTCCCCACCGCTCCACCGACCGCATTGGACCTGGGGTCCGCGGTGCCCTGTATGCGTTGGGAAGAGGACGGGTCATCGCTCCTGACCGTCGACGACCCCAAGGAGATCCAGGCCTGGCCCGTCCAGGATCGCCCCTTCGTCGCCCCCGGTTGCCCGACCCCCGACCTGGTGGGAATCCCCTCCGGTGTGGGCGGTGCCGTCAAGGCCTTGCCCGTGGGCGGCATGGAGGCCTCCCCGACCTTCTTCGTGGTGACCGACACGGCCGCCAAGTACCCCGTGGCGGACGACGCCGCGCTCGGCGCCCTCGGATACACGGCCGCCGAGGCCGTCTCGCTACCGATGTCCCTACTGCGAGTCCTGCCCACAGGACCGCTGTTGAGCCAAGAGTCCGCCCCGCTGCCCTTGGCGGCCTCCCCTCGGGCCGGGGACCAAGCCTGTCCCTAGCCAACGACAACAGTGGAGATGATGCAGATGTCCAGAACACGTAATACCGATGAGGCCAACCGACTCGCCCAGGAGGCGATGACGGAGGCCCACACCCAGTGCAACAACATCTACACGAACGTCGACGACCTGCGCGACGGGCTCCGAGCCTCCTGGCACGGAGCCGCCTCGAACCGATACAGCGAAGCCCTGGTGGGATGGCTGGAGGAACTCCGGCTCATCACCAACGACATGAACCAGATGATCGGTACCTACGGCGGCACAGTGCAGGCCATGAACCAGGCTGAGGACACGGCGATCGTCACCGGATCCCGGTGGATGGACGACCTCAACCCCAACCAGGCGGGCTGACGACCGCACCCGATGTCCCCGTACGAAGACCCCTGAACAGTACTTCCGAGACGAGGTAGAGCACATGCAAGGATTCGACGTCAGCTACGGCCAGGTGGACGAGGCGACCAGCCGCCTCTCCCAGCAGACCGAAGCGGTGGCCCGACAGATCGAGGAACTCGACCAGAAGATGCAGACGCTCCTGGCCGACATGTCCGGTGAGATGAAGGAGAACTACCAGACCAAGGTCTCCTCCTGGCGCCTCAACGTCGCGGACATGCGGACTCTGCTGGGCAAGGCGCAGACCGCACTGAACGAGATCCGGAACAACTACTCGGGCACGGACCGCCGCGAGGCCATGAACTGGTCCGCCCTCCTCTGAGCCGGTCCGCACCGGGCCGACGCGTGCGCACCCCTCCCCCGTCGAGCCCGTCCTAACGGGGCCGGACCCGTCCGACCACGGGTCCGGCCCCCACCTCCCCACGTTCGGATGACGCCCACCGAATGGGCGGCAAGGAGACAGAACAGTGGCCGAATCGCCATACGACTTTCGTTCCGCTCTCTCTGGTGAGCCGGGCCCCCTGGTGGAAGAAGAGGGCGAAGAGGCTCAGGCGGAACTCCTCTCCACACTCACGACCCAGACCAACTCGTCCTCGGGGTCTGGTGGTGCCCCACTCAACCTGAATTTGGCGAACGGCCTGCTGGTGATGGGCAATTCCTCCGGCTCCCTGGAGGTCGACACCACAGACCAGAGAGTGGTCATCGATCCGGAATCGCCCTCCGAGGTCGGTCGGCGCGATGGGGAGGTGGTTCTGGGCACCACCGATGAGGCCACCCCCCTGTGGACGGGTCAGGCCGTGGAAGGCGAAGCGCTCCAGCCGATGGTGAGCTCCAAGCTCGCCCCGGTCTCCGAGGGTGTGCCCGCCTCCAGCGCGACCATCCCGGAGGGGGAGGTGACCGAGCCGCAGGAGAACCCGGTACACGTCGTCTCCGTCCAAGAGCCCGATCCATCCGACCTCGGCGAGGACTTCTCGTCCACGAAGGGCACGCCCCTGGCGGAGGCCGTTTCCTCCGAGTTCACGCCGATGACGGAGAGTATCCCGGCCACGGAGGCCATCTCGGTCGAGGAATCTCCTGACTCAGCCGACGCCACCGGCCCGGTGGTCACCGTCGACCCCGAGACGGGCGAGACCGTCATCCTCGCCGAGGACCTGCGAATCACGGTCGGCCCCGAGAACGGCCAGGTCCGGATCGAGCCCTCGGACGAGAACGTCCCCCTCGCCGAGGACACCGCCCCGATCACCGTCGACGCCGGCGGCATGACCATGGTGATCGACCCCGAAACCGGCACCCTTGAGGTGGCCCCGGTCGAGGGAGAGTCCACGGACATCACCGTGGAGGTCGGCGACCTGCGCCTCGTCATGGACGGGGAGACCGGCGAGATCAGCGTCGATCCCGCGGAGGGCTCCGTCTCGGTCGACCCCGACACCGGTCTGGTGACCATCGAGCCCACGGAGACCGAGGGCGGCGAGAGCGGCGAGAGCGGCGAGGGCGAGGAGAACGAGGGCGCTACCGGTGGCGACGAACATGTCGAAGACACCGGTCAAGACACCGCGGACCATGAGCAGGGCACCGATGGCCAAGGTGACCATTCCTCTGGGCAGGGGCAGGGGCAGGAGCCAGGGATGCCCGGGACCGTACCGGGTGGGACCGGCGGAATCCCCCAGGGCGGGTACGGCGGCGGCGAACCGGACGAGCAGGTCGCCGGTGAGAGGGGCGAAAGCGACGGCCAGGGGGGCGACTCGGAGTGGTCCGAGGTCTTGGCCCCGACCGAGATCCCCGAGCCCGCTGAAATGAGCTTCCTCGAACCCGGACCCGACCCCGGGCAGGCTCCGAGCGAGGAGCGAGACGAGCCCACTCCGGACGGCGGCCGGCCGAGCGGCGACGGGAACGGGGGCGAGGACGGCGAAGAGCAGGTGCTGAACAAGCTCGCACCCGGACCCGACACCGAACCGGATCCGAACGAGGACCAAGACGAGCCCACCCCGAGCGGCGACGAAGAGGACTCGGAAGACGAGAAGGACAAAGAAGACGAGGAAGACGGCGACGGGGACGGCGACGGGGACGGCGACGGGGACGGCGACGGGGACGGCGACGGCGACGGGGACGAGGACGACGACGGGGACGAGGACGACGACGGGGACGGGGAGGAGAAGGACGACGAGGATGGCGATGACAAGGGGGATAAGGGTGGCGGAGGGGAGGGCGGTGACGGTGGAGACACGAAGGACAAGGGAACGAAGATCGACCTTGACCGGATCGCGATCTTCAGGGACGAGTTCATCATCAAGGTCCGCGATGCGCTGGAATCACAGACCCCCAACTTTTACGACTACAGCGGCGGCGCAAGCTCGGAGGGCGCCGCACAGGTCACTCGCTTGGGGGACCCTTCGCTCCTTGAAATCGCCGGTGTACTCGGCAGCAGACTCGACCAGTCCATGGCGATGCTCCACTCGATCCTGATCGAATTCGAGGAAGAATTCGAGGGGATTCAGGATCGCCTGCACACGAACATGAACATCTTCGATGACTTGGAAAGCGACCAGGAACTCACCGCCGGCCAGGTAGCACTCATCATGGACGGATCTGAATCCGCTTCGGGCGGAACTCCGACGCCCTGATAGCCACCGAACACACTCACACCGGAGAGGGGAAGAATGCCTGACCTGCACGACATCATGAACATCGTCGCCGACGGCGCGGACAACAGCGACGGGGACTACCCCCGCATGCCAAGCATCGACTCGATCATCGGCCCGGATGTGAAGTGGGTGGATCACGGAAGATACCACCACTCGAAGGACACCAAACCTTTCGTCGGCTTCGAGTGGCACTACGGCGGAAACGAGATGGACCGCTGGTGGGCCATGAGAAAGCCCGGGATGAAGTACGTCCCGGGGTTCGGACCCTACTCCAGCGGCTATTACACGGTTCATGACTGGGACTATGCCGGGTACACCATGAAGTCGGGCCTGTGGGGAGAACAGAACCCGGTGGACGGGGCGGAAGCCGCCGAGGTGGAGAAACCTTTCCTGGATGCCTTGCAAAAGATCTCCAATGTCATACCGAACTCTCTCGACAATCTCGATGCCGGGAAAACAGGAAATTTCGAGTGGGGTCCCACCGGGAAAGTTATCGGCGACCTCCTGAACTTGAAATTCCTATTCGAGGAACACGGGGAAGGGTCGGATTCGAACGGTACCCTGTTGACGGCGTACAAGAATCTCGATATTCCCGAAGGCCCGATGACCGGCGCCGCCGCCTCAATGTTCGGCGCGAAACTCTATCATCTGTTCCATCGCTTCAGGGACATGGAATCCCAGATCCGGAACAATCACGAGGCGATCAAAAATATCAAGGAGGCGATCTCCAAACCCGCCAGGGATCTCCAGGGAGCCGTCAAAGACGCATTGAAAGAAGATTCATACAGGATGCGAGCCGTTCTCGACCACTGGTATTTCAAGGAGAGCATCGGCAAGCAAAAATGGAATCACGGGACCGGCCAGTTCTGGATCAAAATCACAGAAACCTCCTGGGGCCCGGTCAGCAATCCCACCACCGATGAGAACGTCAACAACCGACTGAAGGAAATCTGGAAGGAAAACTTTAAGGATGTGATCAACAAGGCGAACAGCCTCTACGACACACTGAATGAGGTATACACCGACGCCAACAGGAAGTTGAAGGTCATCGAGCCCCCGGAGGGGCAGATCCCTATCACCATGGCGCCTGACCTCGGCGCCGATGGGAACCCCGAGGGCCCCGACATGCCCGATATGCCTGACTTCCCGGATGAGATCGATTTCAAGTTCGATGACGACGTCTTCGGCGGCCCCGAAGGTCCCGGCCCTGAAAGTCCCGGCCCCGGAGATGGCGGCCCCGAGATCCCGGATTGGATGCAGGATCCCCCTTCCATCGGAGGCCCCGAATTCGACTACGAAAGTCCGGGTGGTGGGGACGACGTCCCGACCCCTGGGCCTCCGCCCTTCGTTCCAGGTTCCCCGCCCGCGGTCCCCCCGACCGGTTCGGAGACCCCACCACCCTTCGTCCCAGGCTCCCCGCCCGCGACCCCACCGACCGGTTCCGAGACCCCACCACCCTTCGTCCCAGGCTCCCCGCCCGCGACCCCACCGACCGGTTCCGAGACCCCACCACCCTTCGTCCCAGGCGCACCGCTACCGCCGATGCCCTCCCCCGGGGCCTCTGGCTCCAGACCCCCCTCCCCCAGTGGGAGTTTCCCGCCACCGACGGCGCTGGAAATCGATCCGGAGACCGGGCTGCCGATCAACCCCGAGACCGGACGCCCCTTCCCCGTCGACCCCGACACCGGCATCCCTTTCGTCCCCGGCACCGACCTGCCCCTCCATGTCGATCCCGAGACCGGAAGCGCTCTTCCCATCGATCCGGTCACCGGGCTGCCCGTACAGGACGGCGGCACCCGACTCGACATGGATCCGCAGACGGGGCTGCCGATCAACCCCGAGACCGGACGCCCCTTCCCCGTCGACCCCGACACCGGCATCCCCTTCGTCCCCGGCACCGACCTGCCCCTCCAATACGACCCGGTCACGGGACAGGTGGCGCCGATCGACCCCGTCACCGGGCTGCCCACGGCACCGGACCCGACCTACCCGTCCCCCACCGACTTCGACACCGAACTCCCGCCCCTGCCGGAGAGCGTCTACGAGAACCCCGTAACCGGGGAACCCGCCGAGATCAATCCAAGAACCGGCCTGCCGTACCAGATCGACCCGGATACCGGCGAGGCCATCAAGGGGGAAAGGCCGCCCCCGGAGTTCGCGGCCCCTCCCCCGACCCCCATCAATTCCTCCCTGCCGGTCCGCGAGGGGCCCGCTCCGCTGGACCTCAACTACGGGGGTGTGAACACCCCTCCCCCGACCTCCTCTTCCGGTCCCGGGGGCGTGGACTCGGGGAACTCCGGTGCGGCGTTCGGGGCTCCCCCCGGCGCGGGTGGAACACAGATGCAGGCCGGTGGAGAACCAGGAGGTTTCGGTGGCAACGCGCCCGCCGGAACGCACACCGGTATGCCCGGCGGTGGCATGCCGATGATGCCCCCGATGGGTGGCATGGGCGGTGGAGGCGGTGGTGGTGGAGACAACGGTCGCGAGCGCAACCGAGCCACCTGGCTCTCCGAGGACGAGAAGGTCTGGGGCACCGACAAGACCCGCGGCAAGGCGGTATTGGGCCGTCCCGTGCCCGGCGAGAAGAAGGGAACCACCCGTCATGAGTTCATCGATGCGGGAGCAGATGGAAACCGACCTGGCACGACTTCAAACGACGATGCGAGAACTGGAGGACGCAAGCGCAAACCTGGAGTCGGCAACAGAAGAGGTAACGGCCAAGAACAGACTCGTGACGGCGACGGTCGACGCGACCGGTCGTCTGACTGAGCTGAAGTTCCACACCGACGGCTATCGGAGCATGGCCCCCGCGGAGCTGTCCTCGGCCCTGGTCGAGGTGATCGACCGTGCCCAGCGACAGATGGCGGAGCGGGTCGCCGGAGTGTACGACTCCTTCGCCCCTGAGGGCATCGACACGGCCGCCGTCATGCGCGGCGAGGTGGACGTGGAACAGACCCTCCGTGCGATGGGGGTCTCCCTGGACGACTTTCGATGACCATACGTCCCTAACGAGCATCACGACCGAAGGAGGAGGACGATGTCCGCAGCGGGTCAGGGCCTGTCCGCCGATCCCGATGGGATCAATCAGGACGGTAAACGGATCTACGAGGCCGCCGACTACACCGACGAGATCGTGAACCACGCTCTCACCGGTCGTGAACCCCACGGGGTGCCGTGGGGGGAGGAGGGCGACTACTCGCAGAAGATGCAGGAGACACTCGGCAAGGCCGAGGACATCCTGTGGGAGCTCCTCCCCATGATCGCCTCGGCCCAGCGTCAGGCCGCCGACGGGACCCTGCGCACCGCGGGAGGCTTCGGGAACACCGAGGAGAGCAACGTCGACCTGTCCGGTGCGATCGACACCCCATTGCCCGGGGGTCGACGGTGACCGTTTCTCCCCCGAGTGGGAACGATCGCGGAACGCCCGCGGAGGAGCCCTCAGGGCAGAACGCGACACACGCGTTCCGTGCCGCCCTGTCCGAACCCGCGCACCAACGACCGGCCTTCGAGGAGGTGGCGGCCTCCCCCTCCGTGGCCGGCCGTACCCCCGCCCCGGCCGTGTCCGAGGCCGATCAGGAGCCGGTGCCTTCCAGGGAGCCGACCGCGATCATCGCCGACCCCGGTGGGAGGGGTGCCGGGGAAACGGACACCGAACCGGCCCTCGACCGTCCCGGGGCGCCCGTGCTGGCCGGCGCCGCCATCGCGGGGGCGCTCCTCGTCGTCGCCCCGTTCGCCGTGTCCGCGAGTATGCCCGCGGTGTCCCTGAGCACCGTCGCCCCACAGTCCCCCGTGTCGAGCGCGCTCGGTGATCAGACCGCGGACGGTTCCGCACGAGTGGGCGGGGAGGCCGCCTCGGTGACCGACGCGGGTGGTGGCGGCTCGCCCGTGACCGAAAGCGTCGCCGACCCCGGGTTCGTACCGCAGGTCCAGGAAGGAAGCACCAACCCTTCTCTCCCCGATCCTGGCTCCGCGTCGGAAGGAGCGGGAGCGATCCAGACCTCGGCACCGGCCACTCAGGAGGCGGACCCCCTGCCCCCGGAGGACACTCCCCAGAGCACCGGGGCAGAGGGCACGACCACCGAGGACGGTTCCCCTGAGGCGGCCGGTGGCACCGAGACGGCCTCAGGTGAGGCGTCCGAGAGCGGAACGGCCACCGACAGCACCGAGGAGGGCACCCCCGAAGAGACCGCGGCCGGCGAAACGGAGACCACCTCGGGCGGGGAGAACACCCCGGCATCGGCCGAGAACGACGCGACCGATGCCGGCACGTCGTCGGAAGCGGGCGGCGAGGAAACGACCGCGCAATCATCCTTGGACGGCACCGACACCCCGGAGTCGGCGTCGATCCTCGAGAACGCGACCGAGACGATCGTCCCCGTGGAGGAGCGCTACCGTGTTCTCACCGGGCCCGGCTGCACCGGTACGGCCGACTCCTCCTACGGCGGAGAGGGTAGGTGGCAGAGCGCCGAGGATTCCGCCGGCTGGACCACGCGTCCCGGCGGCTACGACCAAGAGGGATGCGATGGTTCCTACGAAGCGATCCCCGTGTCCGGTGACCCCGAAAAGGGCGACCACCAGTTCGCCGCCTGGACCTTCACGCCGGGCGAGGAGGGCGCGGTCTGCGAGATCTACGTCCACGTGCCCGAAGACGAGAGCCCACTGTGGATCGCCGGCGGGGAGACCCGGTATCGGATCCACCCTGGAGAAGACGGCACCGAGCCACCGGTGGCGGTGTTCGGCTTCGACCAGTCCGAGATCGCGGGCGGGTGGGTACAGGTGACCGGGTTCGTGTCCCCCGCCGAAGCGTTCACGGTGCGGCTCACCAACGCGGGTGAGGACCCGTTCCCCAATGACGAGCACACGAACGCCCACGTGGCCGCCTCGGCCATGCGAGCCGACTGCTCTTGACACATCCCCCACGTGGGACCACGAAGGTCCCCCGGACAGGAAGGCAACCGATGAGCAGGCAGCTCCTCACCGTCAACCCCGACGCCCAGGGAGCACACGAGACGATCTCGTCCGCGCTGGAAGCGGCGGTCGGCGACGCGGTCATCACCATCGCCCCGGGGCGCTACGAGGAGAGCCTCGTCCTGCGCGAAGTGGTCACACTGGTCTCACGCGACGGGCGTGGAACCGTGGAGATCACCAGTGCCTCGGGCAGTGTTGTGTTGTCCGGGGCGGAGGCGGTCAAGCTCGACGGACTGGTGCTGCGTTGCCGCGACGAGGAACGTCCGACCGTGGACGTCGCGGCGGGCGAGGTCGAGATGGCGGACTGCGAGGTGTACGGGGCGGCGTGGTCCGCCGTGTCCATCCGGGCCGAGGGCGGACTCGCGATGCGCGACTGTCGTGTCTGCTGTTCCGAGGGAGCGGGTGTGGTCGTGGTGTCCTCCGGGCGAACGACCATCGAGGACTGCCTCATCGAGGACGTCAAGACCAGCGCCCTGGTGATCGGAGAACAGGGACGGCCCTGGGTGCGCTCCTGCGTGCTCAGGGACGCGGGCGGCAACGGCCTGTTCGCGAGCGGCAGGGCCGCGGGCACCCTGGAGGACTGCGAGATCACGGCCACCGGCAAACCCGGGGTCGCCTTCGAGGAGGGCGCGGCCACCACCCTGCGACGGCTGCGCGTGCACAACACGGAGAGGGAGGGGATCACCCTCTCCAGCCAGGCGCGCCCCGTCGTGGAGGAATGCGTCGTCGAGGAGACCGGGGGCGACGGGGTCGTGGTGCGCGGTGGCTGCGACCCCCAGGTGAGCGGCCTTCGGGTGATCAGGCCCCAAGGGACCGGGATCCACGTCACCGAACGCGCGCGGGGCCTGTTCCAGTCGTGTGAGGTGGAGGAAGCGGGCGCGGACGCCCTGCGCTCGGGTGGTCGCGCCTCGACCACCTTCCTCCAACTGAACGTGAGGGGCGGCGGTGGGCTCCTCCTGGCCGAGGACGGCGTGGTGGAGTTCGATCGCGGCGGTGTGCGCGACACCCGAGGCCACGGCATCGTCGTCACCGGCGGCGCCCCCTTCCTTCGGGGGATGACGGTGGAGGACACCGGCGGCCACGGAGCGCTCCTGGAGGGCTCCGCGCGAGGACGGTTGGAGGGGATGACCTTCGAGCGCACCAAGAACGCCTCCGTGGCGGTGCGCGAGGGCGGGCGGGTCGAGTTGGAGGGCGCCCGGATCGTGCAGAGCCGGGACGTGGGCGTGGTCGTGGGTTCCGAGGGAGAGGCGGACGTGCGGGACTGCGAGATCGCGGAGTCGACCGGCGACGGCGTGTCGATCCGCGGAGGCGGCCGGGCCACCGTCCTTCGGACCAGGGTCCGCGAGGGTCGACGCAACGGTGTGCTGGTGACCGCCAACGCCGAAGCGGCCCTGCGACGCTGTGAGGTGTTCGGCAACCGGGCGGACGGCATCCTGGTCCACTCGACCGAAGAGGTGGTGGTGGAGAACTGCACGGTGCGCGACAACGGACGATCCGGTCTGCGCCAGACCGTGGCCGGCCAGAACACCCACGCCGAGGACCTGTTCAGCCAGGGGAACGGCTCCCCCGACGCCTTCGGGGAGATGGCGGGCACCGCCGTACCCCTCGCGCCACTGGAGGAGGACGAGGCCGAAACCGAGGCGGAGGAGGGCACGGGACCGCTCGCGGAACTGGACGCCCTCGTCGGGCTGGCCAACGTCAAGAACGAGGTCCGCACCCTGATGACCCGCAACCAGATGGCGCAGCGGCGCGCGGAGATGGGGCTGCCCAGTCCGCCGATGAGCCGCCACCTCGTCTTCGGGGGCGCTCCGGGCACCGGTAAGACCACCGTGGCCCGCCTGTACGGGCGTGTGCTCTCCGAACTCGGTGTGCTGAAGTACGGTCACGTCGTGGAGGTCGCCCGGGCCGACCTCGTCTCCCAGTACGTGGGCGGGACGGCCATCAAGACCACCGAGGTGTTCGAACGCGCCAAGGGCGGGGTGCTGTTCGTCGACGAGGCCTACACCCTCTCCGAGGGAAACGACTCCGGTAAGGGCCCCGACTTCGGTCGCGAGGCGATCGACACCCTGGTGAAACTGATGGAGGACCACCGGGACGAGGTCGCCGTCATCGTGGCCGGCTACACCGAGAACATGGACCGGTTCTTGGCGGCCAACCCCGGACTCGCCTCCCGGTTCAGCAGGACCATCGAGTTCGTCAACTACGAGGACGCCGAACTCGTGGAGATCGTGAACAGGCTCTGCGAGGGGAACAGCTACCGGCTGTCGCCCGAGGCGGAGGCGGCCCTGCTCCGGCACTTCGAGCAGACACCCAAGGGCCCGACCTTCGGCAACGCCCGCGCGGCCCGCAAGGTGTTCGAGGAGATGATCGACCGGCAGGCGGCCCGGCTCGGCGCTTCCTTGTCCGAGGACCACGACTCCCTCACCCTCCTTCTCCCGGAGGACCTCGGGGTCTCGGCGGACGCGCCGCCCTCGGCGGACGAACGCCAACGGCAGATCACCGAACTGCGCGAGGAACTGGACGCGCTGGTGGGGCTCGGACAGGTCAAGGACACCGTCAACGACCTCACCAACCTGCTGCTCATGGCCGAACAACGCGCGGCCATGGGGCTTCCGGTGTCACAGATGAGCCACCACCTGGTGTTCACCGGTCCCCCCGGTACCGGTAAGACCACGGTCGCGCGGCTCTACGGGCGTCTGCTCCACACCCTGGGCGCCCTGCCGGCGGAGCACGTGGTGGAGGCGGCCCGTTCGGACCTGGTCGGACGCTACGTCGGCCACACCGCGCAGCTCACGGCGGAGGTGTTCGAGAAGGCGCGCGGAGGGGTGCTGTTCGTCGACGAGGCCTACACCCTGACACCGCGCGGGGAGGGCAACGACTTCGGGCAAGAGGCCGTGGACACCCTGCTGAAGCTGATGGAGGACCACCGGGACGAGGTCGCCGTCATCGTCGCCGGCTACCCCGTGGAGATGGACCGCTTCATGGCCTCCAACCCGGGCCTGGCCTCCCGGTTCAACCACCGGGTGGAGTTCCCGTCCTACAGCGACGACGAACTGGTCACCATCATCACCCGCATGTCCGCGTCCTCCGGTTACGAGTGCGCTCCGGACACACTGGCGGCGCTGGCGGGGCACTTCTCGACGATCGAACGGGACGGCTCCTTCGGTAACGCCCGGTACGCGCGCCAGGTCCTGGAGCGCATGATCACACGACAGGCGGGCCGCCTGATGCAGGTCGGCCCCTCGGCCACACGGGAGGACTTCACCACCCTGCTGCCGGCGGACATCCCCTGACCCGAGAGCGTGGGGCCGGGGCTCATACGTGGCCCCGGTCCCGCGCCGGTTCCGCTTTCCGTTCGTCGGCCGGTCGGGGGGTGCGGGCGGCGGGGGTGAGCATCGCCGCCACGATGACCAGGACCAGGACCACGATCATCGCCGGGCGGAGCCCGAACTGTTCACCCAGGATTCCCAGGGCGGGAGGCCCGACGAGGAAGGCGATGTAGCCGATCGTGGCGGCGAAGGAGACCCGGGCCGCCGTCTCCGCGCCACTGGTTTCACCCCCGGTGTCGCCCGCGGCGGACAGCGCCACCGGGAAGCCGAGCGAGGCCCCCAGCCCCCAGAGGACCACCGAGGCCACGACCAACGGCTGGTGGTCGATGAAGATCACCCCCGCCATCCCGAAGGCACCGATGGCCGCGCTGGCGGCCAACACCGGTGCGCGACCGAACCTGTTGACGAACGACCCACCGACGAACCGGCCCAGCGTCATCGCCGTGGCGAACACGGCGAAGATGGCCGAACCCCAGACGGCGTCGAACCCGTGTCCGTCGACCATGACCAGCGGGAGCCAGTCGTTGGCCGTTCCCTCGGCCATCGCCAGGGCCAGGATGACACCACCCAGGAGGACCAGACGGGTGTCCCGCCATGGAGCCGCCTTGGGGGTGGGTTCGGAGACGGTGTGGTCGACGATCTCGCGGCGACCGAAGCCGACGGGGATACGTCCGATGCTCAGCGCCGATCCGACCAGGATGACGACGCTCATGAGGAGCATGTGGGCGACCACGGGGAACCGAAGGGCCGTCGCGAGCAGGCCGAAGCAGGCACCGACGGCCGTTCCCAGACTGAAGAACCCGTGCATGGCGGGCATGACCGACCGGACGAGCAAACGTTCGACCTCGGCCCCCTCCACGTTCAGAGCGACTTCCCCACTGCCCATGCCGAGCCCGAAGAGCGCCAACCCGAACGCGACCAGCGCCCCGTTACCGGCCATCGCTCCCAGGCCCACCACGCCCACGCCCACGGCGGTCGACAGCATGCCGGCGACGATGATCGGTCGTGTCCCGAACCGGGAGACCAGCGGGCCCGAGCTCAGGATCCCGGTCATGGACCCCACCGACAGCCCGAACAGGATGAGCCCCATCTGGGCGGTGTTGGCGCCCACCAGGTCTCGCACGTCGGGCGTGCGGGTCACCCATGACGACATGCCCAACCCGGGGAGGAGGAACAGCACGAACAGCGCGTTGCGCCGTTTGATCGCGGAATCGGGCATGGGTGTCGACCCTCGGTTTTCGAGCGGAGAGGTGAGCAAGGAATTGAGAGTGTACAAACGTACGCACTTTGTTCCGGGGAAGTCAACCGCCTAGAATCCGGGCCATGCCGAGAAGCCGCCGGGATGTACCGAACGACCCCGACCGTAAGATCCGCATCCTCGACGCCACCCTCGAAGTCATCGTCGAACACGGCGTACACCGCACCACGCACCGGCGCATCGCCGCGCGGGCCCAGGTGCCCTTGGGCTCGGTGACCTACCACTTCACCAACCTCGACGACGTCCTGGCCCGAGCCTTCGCCCGGCTGATGGAGCGCATGTCCGCCCAGTACCGGGAACACATGGAGAACGCCTCCTCACGCGCGGAGGCCGAGGCAGCGGTGGTCGACCTGATCTGCGGCCCGACGTACGCGTCACCGACGTACATGTCGAAGGAACAGATGCTCCTGCTCTTCGAGATGTACACCTACGCCCGCCACAACGTCGCCGTGGCGGACCTGACCCGAACCTGGCTGTACACCAGCCGGGAGAGTCTC
This sequence comes from Nocardiopsis sp. NPDC055879, assembly GCF_053615935.1. Lineage (NCBI taxonomy): Bacteria > Bacillati > Actinomycetota > Actinomycetes > Streptosporangiales > Nocardiopsidaceae > Nocardiopsis > Nocardiopsis sp. NPDC055879. The sequence continues at coordinate 212,329 of NZ_JBSHCT010000004.1, read as the reverse complement.
GCGCTGCACTTCGCGCCGAACACGGCCAAGGCCCTGGACGTGCTCATCGAGGGTTGGCCCATTCAAGCCACCTTCGAGAGGACCCCGCCGGAGCGGGAGCTCGTGGCGGCGGCGGTCCACGCGATCAGCGCAGCGATGGAGACCCGGGAAGCGGAGACGAATGATCCGAAGGGAACGAACAGCCCTGCCTGACCGCTACTGACGGGACCAGCGCTGCGGACGGGTAACCGGGCGGGGCGGGTAACCGGGCGGGGCGGGGAAGAAGGCGGGGCGAGGAAGGGAGCGCGGCGGGCAGGGCGGGTCGGGTCGGGGAAGGAGGCGGGGTGAGGCGGTCGGGGGCGCGGAAATCTGGTGGGGTTTCGGGTGTCTTGGTGGGGCGCCTTAGGTCGGGGCTCTTCCGGTGGTCTGGCGGGGTGGGGGTGTGTGGGTGGGGCGCCTCGGGTCGGGGTCCTGCGGGTTGTTGGGCGGGGTGGGGGTGGGTTCTCCCTCCTTCCCCGCCGCGTGATTGTTGCCGCCCGCACCGCACGCGTCAAGGCGATGTCGGGTTCTGTGGCAGCGGTGTTGGTGGCCTTGACCCGTGCGGTGCGGGCGGCGGTTTGGCGGCTATCGGGGAAGGGGGGAGAGTGGTTGGGGTTCCAAGGGCCCCGGGCTTCGCCCGGTCCGGCCGCAGGCGGCCGGATGCCTTCCCCTCCGCCTGGCTGTCTCGTGGGCCGCGTCGCCACTACGTGACGGGTGAGGTCACGAAGTACCCGCTACAGGTGGGCCATGGGGCAGGCCGCGTCCCCGCGGTGGCCGGCCCTGGTCTTCTCAGCGATGATCTTGCTCGTAGCGCCATGTTGGGCGCCCAACATGGCGCTACGGACAAGATCATCATGATGAAGAGACAACACGGGGTCGGTGGTGTCGGTGGGCCGGTACCGGGGGTGGCAGCCGTGCCGACACCCCCGATGGGAGCCACTGTGGCCCCGGAATGTGGCTCCGGGTAGGGGGTTCGAGGCGGGGACATGCCGATATCCCCACAGGACACAGGGCCCTTGGGGTCTGACACCCGCTTGGGGGTGATCTCGGGGTGGTGGTGTTCCACCTGGCGGAAACACGTGGTGGAAGCGGATGGTGGTGGTTAGAGGGCGGTGGCTGGGGCTGGCTCCCCCTCACCATCCCCTGACTCGGATTCTTTTCCTGCTTCCTGGCGGTTCTGGGCGTGGTGGTGCTCCCAGATCTGCCGGTTCACCTTGGCCTGCAACCGGTGCTTAAGCCGGTTATGGGTCGAGCAGAGCACCTGCATGTTGTCGGCGCTGGTGGCCCCGCCGTGGGAGAAGGGGACGATGTGGTCGTACTGCGACCAGCTACGCGGCATGTCGCAGCCTTCGTGCCACTCGCAGTAGGGCTTCTTGAACCCGGCCGCCTGGCGCACCGTGTCCGGAGCGCACCGCTGCTTTCGCCCCACATCCAACAGAGTCCGGCCCTGGGCGTCGGTCACGAACCGGCGCAGCCAACTCTGCGGGGTCAGACGGGCCACCATCTGGTCCGGGATGACCACACCATCCTCGGTGGTGGCGGGTTCAGCCGTCCCGTCTCCGAGGAAACGTTTGAGGGGCACGGTGATGTTCAACGTGGCCAACGGTTGGCGGCTCAGGCTGGAGCAACCCCGGTGGGTCAGAGCGGTCTCGAAGATGCGCATCATCGCGTCATAGGTGCGCTGATGCTTCGGCATCGCGGCGTTATCGGGCCCATACGGTTCGGTGTAGGCCTCCAGGGCGGCCTGGATCAGCTCGTTATCGGCCCCCGGCCCCCACATCCGCAACAAAAACCCGGACTCGAACGTAGGCGAGAACTGCGCACCCCGGTTCTCGAACGTTTCGTCATAGTCCCGGTCGGCTTTGTCGGGGTCCAGACGGGCGACGAACCATTTCGCCGCGTCCCGCAACTGGCGCACCGAAGCCTGCGGGCACTCCTGCTTATAGGCGATCAGCCCGTATTCCAACCGGGCCCGAAACCCCTCCACCGAAGGACGCTGGGCACGGAATTCCTCATCCGCCGTTTCCAGGACCTTCGCCCACTCGGTGGTGGCTTTTTCGGTGGAGGTCGCGATGGCGCACGCCTCACCCAGCGACAAGACCTCACCTTGGAAGGCTTCTTCCACCAAGGGCAGCTGCTGCTGGTACAACGCTCGGGCGAGGGTGGCAAGGCTCTTGGCCTCGGTCGGAGAGGTCCCCCACTGGTGGGTGATCCACGCCTGGATACTGCGCTGGCCACCCTCTTCCAACAGGGCACCGGTGGCCTCCAGGCGGGCCAGGGCGGGCAACATCCCGTAGCGGATCCGGTCTGTTTCCTGGTTGAGTCGGCCGAACTGGGCGAGCACATCGCCCTCGCACCCGAACGGGATATCCCGGACGGAGAATTCCACCGCCATCTCCCGTGCACCCGCCATCGCCTGATCGACCGGGGTGTTCCCGGTCGGGCTCGGTGCGTGGGGAGGAAAGCTCATACTCTGATTATATGCGAACACCCCAGGAAATGGCAGGCTTACCGGCGGGTATATTCAACCTATTTCCAGGGCGGCGAATGTGCCTACCGTAGATGGGGTGGCCATTCTGGGTTATCCACAACCCCTTCCCCTATGACCGGATCCACCTATCACGGAGATGCTCCTAGCGACTTCGAGGGAAGGGGCTCTGAAGAGAAACGATCTTGTCCGTAGCGCCATGTTGGGCGCCCAAATGGGCGCTACGAGCAAGATCATCAGGGAGAGAGCCTCACCGGTGCCGGCTACCGCGGGGACGCGGCCCGCCCCGTGCCTCACCTGTAGCGGGTCCTTCGTGACCGGGCCCGTCACGTAGTGGCGACGCGGCCCACGAGGACACCAGGCGGAGGGGAAGGCATCCGGCCGGCTACGGCCGGAGTGGGCCGAAGGCCCGCAGGGCCGTTGGGACCTCAACCACTCTCCCCCCTTCCCCGATAGCCGCCAAACCGCCGCCCGTGCCGTACGGGTCAAGGCCACCAGCCCGATCGCTACAGCACTCAACATTGCCTTGACGCGTGCGGTGCGGGCGGCAACAATCACGCGGCGGGGAAGGAGGGAGAACCCACCCCCACCCCGGCAGGCCACCCGCAGGATCTCTAGCCGAGGCGCCCCACACACCCACCCACACAACGCCCAACAACCCCACGACTCCCACCCCCCAGGCGCCCCACCACACCACACCCCACACCCGCCTTCCCCCCTCCACCCCCTTCCCCGCTCCTCCTTCGCCCCTCCCCTATCGCCTCTCCCCTAGGCATCGTGCTCGTCGTCGAACCTTTCCCGGGCCTGGTCCACTTCAGGCATATACGCGGTGGCCCAACCGAAAAGCGCGTCGATGAGCTCCTGCAGCGTGTTCCCCAGTGCGCTGATGCGGTACTCGACGGCGACCGGCCGGGTGCTGATGACCACTCGTTCGACCATGCCGTTGCGCTCCAGCCGACGCAGTGTGGTGGTCAGGGACTTTTGCGACACGGTCGGGATCACCCGGCGCAGCTCGTTGAAACGACGCGGGCTCTCGCACAGCTTGTCGAGCACCAGCAGCGACCATTTGTCGAGCACCTGGTCCAGCAGCTCACGATGCTCGCCGGCGATCTGGGAGTGACCGGCCTGAGTGACGGTGGTTTCGTTCATGAAACCTAGTCTCGTTGAAGTTCCCTTTCTTGCCTAGGTATCAATGAGCTACCACCCATCAAGGAAGGGAATCTCCCATGACCGTCCAGCTCTCCACCCCCGAAGGCATGTTCCAACCGGTGCCCTACCACCACGTCTCGGTCGCCACTGGCACGCGACACGTCCACGTCGCGGGTCAGATCGCCCGGAACGAGAAGGCCGAACACCTCTCGCCCGGTGACCTCGCCGGACAGATCGCCCACTCACTGCGCAACATCGCGCGGGGTCTGGCCGGGGCCGGGGCGAGCTTCTCCGACGTCGTGCGCCTCCGGTTCTTCGTCACCGACTGGCAACCGGAGAAATACACCGACTTCATGGCGGGCATCGAAAGCGTCGTCGAGGAGTTGGGGATCCCGCAGCCGCTGCCGCCGCTCTCGGCGATCGGAGTGGACTACCTCTTCGAGCCCGACGTCCTGGTCGAGGTCGAGGCGGAGGCCATCCTCGACTGAGGCGTGTCGGCGGGCCGACCGGCCCGCCGACGCGTTGTCTCCGTCATCGGAGAACCCCGTCAGGAGACCTCGGTGAGACCGCACCATTGCGCGATGAACAGGGCGATGGACTTGGTGATCCGCCGTACGGACTCGATGTCGACCCGCTCGTCGTACCCGTGGATGGCCTCGGAGATCGGACCGTAGACCAGTGCGGGAATCCCCTGGTAGAGGGCGTAAACGCGCCCGTCGAGGTAACCGGGGGTGGTGAAGGTGCGCAGCTCTTTCTCGAAGACGGTCGCGTGCGCCCGTCGCAGGACGTTCTCCGCGTCCGTGCCCTCGGGCAGGACGTAGCCCTGGGCGTAGAAGCCGGTCCGCTCCCCCACCGCCTCGATGGGATGGCCCGAATCGTCGGTGACGGTGCTCCGCAGGACATCCTGGATCTGCTCCCAGGCGTCGTCGGCGCTCACCCCCGGGTAGATCGCGGCTCGTACCTGAAGCTCGCACCAGGCGGGAACGCTGGAGGGCCAGTCACCTCCGGTGATCCCACCGAGGTTGAAGTTGATGGGATGGTCCAGGTCCTCGAAGTAGGGGTGGTCCTCCTTCTCCTGGTTCCAACGCAGTTCGAGTTCACGCAGCCTTCCCATGACGTGGTGGGCGGCGTCGATCGCGTTGAATCCCGAGGACATCTCCCTCGGGTGCGTGGGGTGGCCCGCGACCCGCACGTTGAACCAGATGACGCCGACGTTGGCTCGGACGAGCATGTCCTCCTCGGGTTCGGGGATCAGTACGGCGTCGGCCGTGTAACCGCGCTGGATCGTCGCGATCGCACCGTTGCCGGTGCACTCCTCCTCGGCCACGGACTGGAAGTGGATGCGTCCGGCGGGCGCGAATCCGGCCTTGAGCACGGCGTCGTAGGCGAACAGGTTGGCGGCCAACCCCGCCTTCATGTCGCCACTGCCACGGCCATGGAGCCAGCCATCGATCACGGGAGCGTCCCAGGGCGACCTGGACCACTCTTCGAGGGGACCTTCGGGGACGACGTCGATGTGACCGTTGAGGATCAGCGAGCGGCCTTCACCGTGCACGGGTGTGTACGTCCCCACCACGTTCTCGACGCCTTCGTAGGAGACCTTGATCTCGCCCGCGCCGGGGTGGGCGGCGATCTCCTCGGCGTCGAGTTCCCAGCGGTCCATGGCCAGGCCGCGCCGGGACATGGCCTCGTACATGAGGTCTTGGGCCGAGGCCTCCTGGGTGCGCAGGGAGGGGTGGCGTACGAGTTCCCGGGTGAAGGCCAACTGGGAGTCGAAGGCTTCGTCGACCGCTCGGTCGATGCGCGCGATGATGTCGGGCGTGAGGCTCACGTGCGGATCTCCTGACTCGGGGTTGTGGTGGGAAGGGGCGTCTCAGGCCCTGGTTCGCGTGTCCTTGATCCTGATCCGCTCACCGGCGAAGCCGCCGAGCGCGGTGATGACGCAGATGCCGATGAGAACCAGCACGGCGGGCCAGGAGGCACCGTCGTCCACGACCAGGAGCGCGGTGGCGATGAGCGGGAGGAACCCGCTGAGGGTCCCGGCCAGGTTGTAGCCCAGGGAAACACCGCTGTAGCGCAGCCGGGGCGGGAAGAGGTCGGCCAGGAGTGCGCCGGTGACGGCGTAGGCGAGGGTGATGAGGCAGATCCCGGTGGTCACCGCGATGGTGATCGCCCACGGGTCGGCCGTGTCGATGAGCCAGAACAGGGGGAAGGCCGCCGCTCCCGTGGCCACGGCACCGATCACCGTCATTCGGCCGGGCCCGAAGCGCTCGGCCACGCGTCCGGCGAGCAGGGTCGTGACGATCTGGAAGAGGGCCGCGACGAGCGTCGCGTTCACGACCATCTGTCGGTCGACCTCCAGGACACTGGAGGCGTAGGAGACCACGAACGTCGTCATCATGTAGAAACCACCGACGCCCAGGAGCGCCGCGGCGACCGCCACGAGCAGGCGGCCACCCGCTTCACGGAACAGGGCCAGGGCGGGCACCTTGGCACGGTCCTCCATCTGCACGAGTTCCTGGAAGACGGGGGACTCCTCCACCCTCATGCGGATGTAGAGCGCGATGCCCAGCAGGGGGAAGGCCAGGAGGAAGGGAAGACGCCATCCCCAGGCGTCGAACTCGGCCGCGGGCAGCAGCAGCACCGCGGAGAAGGCGGCGGAGGAGATGAGCGTACCCACCGGGGATCCGACCTGGACCAGGGCCGCGTAACGGGCGCGTTGCCGTTCGGGGGCGTGCTCGATGGCGATGGTGATCGCGCCACCCCACTCACCGCCCACGGCCAGTCCCTGCAGGAGCCGCAGGACCGCCAGCAGGATCGGTGCCGCGAGCCCGATCGCGAGGTAGTCGGGGAGCAGCCCGATGAGCCCGGTCGCGCAGCCGATCATGACGATGGTGGCCAGCAGCGCGGGGCGTCGGCCATAACGGTCACCGACGTACCCGAAGATCAGCGCGCCGATGGGCCTGGCGGCGAAGCCGACACCGAAGGTCGCCAGAGCCGCCATGAGACCCGCGTTCGGATCGAGGTCGGTGAAGAACAGGCGGTTGAAGACCAGTGCCGCGGCCATGCCGAACAGGAAGTAGTCGTACCACTCAAGGGCGGTCCCGACGAAGGCGGCGAAGGCGATCCGCCGCGCGTCGGAGGCGTTGACCGTCGGTCCGGCCCCGCCTGGGGCGGCCTGGTCCGGTTGTGACATGTGTTCCTCCGGGAGATGAGCATCGGCCGGACAGTGCGTGAACGACCAGGGCTGATGAAGCTCATCGTCTTGGAGAAAAAGAACCTCCACAAGCGCAGATCACAACGAACCCCCTGGATAAAATGTGCACATGCACAAATTCGAGCGATCGGGGGTCGTCCCCCGCGCGGCCGACGCCTGCCTGAGGGACCTCGGCGCCATCGCCTGGACCTACGTCCACAGGGTCCGCGAACTCACCGGTTACGCCGAGACCGTCATCGATGACACGGATCTGCACCGCACGGCCGGAGCCACGCTGGAGCTCCTCTTGGACCTCCTGCGGGGGCGGGACCGCTTCGAGGAGCTGCGAACCCACTCGGTCGAGGTGGGACGTTCACGCGCCCGCCGCGGGATCCCCCTGGAGTCGTTGCTGCGTGCGGTGCGCATGGACTTTCGCTTTCTGTGGGAAGCCATGCGCGGGCACGTACCGCGGGAGGACTTCTTGGAGTTCTCCGAGCAGGTCATCTCGATCTGGGAGGCGGTCGAGGTGCACACCACGTACGTGCAGACCGGGTACACCGACGAAATCGCTCGGATGCGCTCGGAACTCGAACTGGAGAACGCGTTCCTTCTCCGGCACCTGCTGAGCGAGTCGAGCACGGACGAGCGTCTGCACACACAGGCGGCGGAGGCCCTCGGGCTGCGCGCCGACGGTGTCCACGTCGTTTTCGTGGCCAACGAGGGCCACGCGCGTGACTTCAAGGAGTGGGTGGGACGGATCCTGCCGTCCACCGTCCTACTCCGTCTGGATGGGATCGAATTCGGAATCGTCCCCGCCGGGGACGTGACGGGCAGGACCAGGACCGCACTGCTACAGAAACCCGTCGGGGTCTCACCCAGCGCCCACGGTGTGGGCGAGATAGCCGAAATGTGGAGGATCGCCCGCGAACTTTCGCAGTGGGCGGAGGAAGGTGGGGCGGCGACCGTCGGAAGTCACTGGACACACCTGGCGAGCGCCCGCCTGGGTTCGGTTTCCCAGGCCTTCTCCAGGGATGTCAGGAATTCGCTCGATCGATTCTCCGAACGTGAGATCAACCTACAGATCGAGACGGTCGAGGCCTATTTCACGACCGGTTCCATAACCGATGTCTCACAGAAGATGTTCTGCCACCGGAACACGGTCATCAACCGTCTCCGCAGATTCGCGAACGCCACCGGGCTCGATGTCTCGAAACCGATGGACGCCTCCGCCGCCCACCTCGCGCTGAGAGATCATCAAGCGCCGATAGCCGCCGAACCGTGAATCTATGACTTCCGGGTCGGTTTCCATTCGTGGGCGAGGAGGCCCATCAGGACCTCGTCCACGAACTCGCCCAGGACCCACCCGGAGGAGCGCAGCACGCCCTCGCGGACGAAGCCGTTCTTCTCGGCGGCGCGCAGCATGGCGGCGTTGTCCGCCAGGGTCTCGATCTGCAGGCGGTGCAGGCCGCGCACCACGAAGCCGTAGTGACAGAGCACGGCGACCACGTCGGCGCCGTAGCCCTTGCCACGGGTGGCGGGAAGCAGGCCCAGGCCGATGTGCGCCGAGCGGTTGTGGGTGTCGATGCCCCACAGTGTCGCGGTGCCGATGAGGGAACCACCGCCCATCTCCACGATGGAGAACTGGACGAGGTTCGGATTCTTGTCGTCCACGACGAGCCGCGGGTCCTCGGTCCCGGGTGTGAGCGGCCGCCAGGGACCACCTTCGGCCCGCGACCCGGTGACCACGTCGTCGTAGAGCTCGGCCAACAGGACCGGGATGTCTTCGTCGTGGCGGGCCCGCAGCCCGACCTTCTCTCCCCTGAGCATGGATGCTTACTATCGGACCGGTGGCCGCGGAGGCAATCGGATATTGGCGTCAGTCGGCCCGGGCCGGGGTCGGGCAGGAGTTCGCGGCGCGTAGGCGGGATCGCAGGGCCCAGGCCAGGAGCACCATGCCGGCGACCGCGAGCAGTGGTTGCAGCGGGGCGAACCAGGCCATGGCGCCGCTCGTTCCCAGGGCCAACAGGACGAGTTTGTTGCAGACCGGGCAGCCGATCGCGAACCACGCGAGGGCCGCGCCCACGAGCCCTCGTCCCCCGTCGCGATCGCCGCTCGTCTCCGCCACCTCCGACGTGCCGCGCACGTAGGTCGCCATGACCAGGCCGGACAGGAGCGAGGTGGCGATCCAGACCGGGTAGGACCACCAGGTCGGCTCGATCTCCCGAGCGAACAGTCCGTTCGGGATGAGGACTGCGGGCAGTCCGAGCAGGAGCAGGGTGGCGGCCGTGCCCAGGGCCGCCACGCCCCACTGTCGAAGTCCCCATGCGCGCATGCGACGTCCCTTCGATCGACCGGGGAGGCACCCCCGTTTCCCACGTGTTTCTATGGAGCATAGAGTACTTTCTATCGAGCATAGAAAGCAGAGGTGCCCCATGCCCCCACAAGCGAAGGCGTCCACCACCGGGCCGTTGCTGCTGGCCGGCGCGGTACTGCTCGCCGTCGTCCTGGCGGTGGCCATCGGCCTCACCCTGGAGGAGGATCCCGGTGACGGAGGCGCGAACGCCTCCCGGGCGGAACCACCGGCCGAGAACCGGATCGGCGAGGAGCAACGGGAGTGGGGGCAGAGCCTGGCCCGGCGCGAGGCCGACGACCCCGCCGCCCTGGGTGAGGAGGACGCCCCGGTGGTGATGGTCGCCTACTCCGACTTCACCTGTCCTTACTGTGCCACCTGGGCCCAGGAGACCCAACCCGAACTGGTGGAACGCTATGTCGAGTCCGGTGACCTGCGGATCGAGTGGCGCGAGTTCCCCTACCTGGGTGATCTGGCCCGTGATCTCTCCGCGGGCGCGCTGGCCGTCGCCGAGCAGGACGCCTTCTGGGAGTACCACGAGGCGGTGTTCGCGCGGCAGGAGGAACTGAAGTCGTCCTCCGACCCCGAAGGCGACCTGCGGGAGATCGTCGACGACATCGGCGTGGACCTGGAACGCTTCGACGCGGACATCCAGGACGAGGAACTGCTGACCAGGATCGACGCCGACTTTCTCGAGGGCCAACAGATCGGGGTGTCCGGTACCCCGGCCTTCATCATCAACGGGGATCCGGTGATGGGCGCCCAACCCCTGTCGGTGTTCGTCGACAGCATCGACACCGCGCTGACCGCGGCCGAGGGGTGAGCGGAGATGGACATCGGATTCCTCGCGGCGATGCTGGGCGGCGTGTTGGCCCTGCTCAGCCCGTGCAGTGCGCTGCTGCTGCCCTCGTTCTTCGCCTACGCCTTCCGTGACCCGGGCCGGCTCCTGTTGCGCACCTCGGTCTTCTACGCCGGGTTGTGCCTGACCCTGATCCCGCTCGGGGCGGGGTCGGCCATGGTCAGCATGCTGTTCTACGGCCACCGGGAAACACTGATCAACGTGGCGGGCGCCGTCATCATCGGCTTCGGTGTCCTGCAGATCCTGGGGCTGGGGTTCACCTGGGCGCCACTGGCGCGGGCCCAGGGCCGGTTCGCCGCTGGGCGGGGGCATCTGTCGGTGCTCGGTCTGGGCGCCGTCTACGGACTGGCGGGTTTCTGTTCCGGACCGATCCTGGGCGCGGTCCTGACAGTCGCGGCCACCGGCACCCCGCTGCGCGGCATGTTCCTCATGGCCGCCTACGCGCTGGGCATGGTCCTGCCCATGTTCGTGCTGGCCCTGCTGTGGGACCGCTACGACCTGGGTCACCGCCGATGGCTGCGCGGCCGATCGGTGCGCTTGGGCCCCCTGACCACGCACACCACCGCGTTGCTGAGCGGCGGCCTGTTCATCGGGATCGGCGTGCTCTTCATCGCCTTCGACGGCACCGCGTCCATGATGGGCCTGCCCGGGATGGCGGGAGCGGAACAGCTCGCCTACCGCGCGCAGAAATCGCTCTCCCGTCTGGGTTCGATGACCGACCTCATCGCCTTGGTCCTGGGAGCGGTCGTGGTCGGCGCACTGCTCGTGTTCACCTGGCGGGCCAGGACCCGTGCTCGCGAAACCGAGGCCGAGAGCCACGAGACCTCCGAGAAGGGCTGATCATGCCGTCGACGAAGGGGTGCGGCGTCATCGTGACCGCCGCGGTGCTGTTCCTGAGCGCCTGCGCGGCACCGGTCTCGGAGGGGTCCGACACGGTGCCGCGCGATGACCCCGCGCTCCCGCCGCCGGAAATCTCCGACGCACTCCCCCGACCTCTGCGGGGCGCCCCACTGTGGGCGGCACCGTTCTCCTCCGAGCCCAAGGCCACCGAGTCGATGTTCATCGGGGTGTACCAGGAGCGGGAGGGTGGCGCGGTCGAGTTCCTGGGGGTCGATCACACCGGCCGGACCCGGTGGTCGGCCGAACGCGACCCCGAGTGCACCGGGTTCACCATCATCCGTGACCCGGACGACGGTTCCGAGCTGGTGGTGCTGCTGGACAAGGAGAAGGATCCGGACGGGGGTTTCCTGGCCACCAGGACCACGGCGTCGGCCTTCCGACCGGACGACGGTGAACTCGTGTGGGGTCCGGTGGACGTTCCTGGCACGTTGGTGGGTCCGGGGTTGGTGTTCGCCGCGATCCAGGGGAGCGTCATGAGCGACCACACCGGCCCCAAGGTCGCCCTGCATCCGGGCACGGGCGCGGTGGTAGCCGACGAGAATCAGGACGAGGCGGTCCTGCACGAATACCACGGCCTGTTGTTGGTCCACCGCGACGAGGCGCTTCGGGCGGTCGACGGCACCGGCGCGGACCTGTGGGACCACACCGACCTGGAGATCCCCGCGGAGCTGGACACCACGGACGTCCGGGTCGGTTACGGGCCTCGCCCCGCCGATGACTCCACGGCGGCGGTCACGCTCGTGTGGACCGCCGCTTCCGACGACGAGGACGAAGAACCCCTGCTGTACACGGTGCACGACCTGCGGACCGGTGATCGGCTCCTCACCCTCACTCCGGATCAGGAACCCCGGACCCTGGAGGTCGGGCACGGTCGTACGGCGGTCCTCGGTACGTCGAGCGTGCAGGTGGTGACAGACGAGGGGGACGCCCCGCTCTGGCGGCACGAGGTGGGTCCGGACGCGCGTATGCGTGGGGCGGCCGGCGCCACCCTCTACCTCGATGACGCGGACACGCACCAGGCCCTCGACGTACGGACCGGGTCGGTGGACCAGGAGTGGGAGGGTTCCGCCGAACCGCCCGCCGCCGCGCTCGAATCGGGCCCGGCCCTGGTGGAGGTCACCACCGCCGACGAGTCGCGGGTGTTCGCCGCGCTTCCCGTGGATTGAACGACAACTCCTCCTGACGCGACGTCTTCTATGGTGGATAGAATCCCACGAAGGCGCGGCGGACGCCGCGGTGGAGTCCACGGGAGACGGGTGCCATGCTCACGGGCCTTGGGTCGTTGGAATCAGAGGTCATGGAGGCTTTGTGGGCCTCTCCCTCCCCCATGAGCGTTCGCCAGGTGCTGGACTCCCTCCCACGTGAGGGAATCGCCTACACGACGATCTCCACCGTTCTGGAGAACCTGCGCCGCAAGGGGTGGGTGCGGCGTGAGCGGCTGGGACGCCTCTGGTTCTACCAACCGCTGAGCGATCGCCCCACCCACGCGGCCGAAAGGATGCGCGACGCCCTGGAGGACGGCCGGGACGCCGGGGCCACGCTCCTGCGGTTCGTCGACGGCATGAGCCCCGAGGAGGTGCGCACCCTGCGCGCGCTGTTGGCCGAGCACCCCGAGGAGGGGCCGTGATCTGGTCGTTCGTGGCGGTGTGCGCCGTGGTCGTGCTCAGCGTCAAGGGCCCCGACGTCCTGCGTCGCGCCACCACGAACTGTGGCCCAGGGCCACGCGGCGAGCTTGGGCTGTGGGTGGGGGCGAGCGCCGTGTGGCTGCTCTCGTGCGCGGCCCTGACCGTGGTGGCCGCCGCCGAACTCCTGGGTCCGTCGGTCAAGGGCCTCATCGCCATGTGCGTGAACCTCTTCCAAGCGCTGGAGGGTCAGGGGCCCGGCGCGGTGGGGTTCGTCGGGACGGCCCTGGCCCTGGCCCTGCTCGCCGTCGCCCGACTGACGTGGACCGGTTTGCTGCGCGGGCGGTCCGGTCGGTCCTGGCGGCGTGGACACCACCGGGAACTGAGCGAGGGCGCGGTGCGCCACGTCCTGTACGGGCACCGCGTGTGGCTGGTGCCTTCGAGCCGGCTCAGCGCCTACTGCGTGCCCGGTGACGGTGGCCGGATCGTCATCACCAGCGGGGCCCTGGAGGCCCTGACCCCGCGCCAGACGCTGGCCGTGTTGGAGCACGAGAGCGCCCACCTGGCCGGTGGCCACCACCTGTTGGTCGGCTGGGTGGGCCTGCTGGACCGGGCCTTTCCGGGGGTTCCGCTACTGCGGGAGGCCTCCCGGCGTGTGTCCGTCCTGGTCGAGTGGGCCGCCGACGATCGCGCCGTGCGCCGTGTGGGGGTCGGGCCACTGGCACACGCGCTGGGGCGACTCGCCGATGCCCAGGACGGGCGTGGTGCCGCGACACTGTCCATCGGTGGCGCCTGCCCGATCGAGCGGGTGCGGCGCCAGGTCGCGCCTTCGCCGAGCTGTCCGCGCGCCCTGGTCTGGGCACGTTCGGTGTTCGCGGGCCTGCTGGTCGCGGCCCCTCTCGCGTTCACGGTCACGATGACGCTGGCCTGCGCGATCGTCCCCCCTTGTTCCTGTCTGACCTGACCGATACCGGTCGGGGATCGGGATTGCCCCGGCACGGGTCCATGGCGAGGATGTGTGGGCCGAATATCGATGGGGGGCTCATGTTCGATGTGATCGTGGTGGGTGGCGGACCGACCGGATTCATGCTGGCCGCGGAGTTGCGGATGCGCGGGATTCAGGTGCTCGTGGTGGAACGGGACACCGAACCCACGAAGGTGGTGCGCGGGCTCGGGTTACACGTGCGCAGCGTCGAGATCATGGACCAGCGCGGCCTGCTGGAGCGGTTCCTCCAGGAGGGGCGGCGGTATCCGTTGGGGGCGGTGTACGCGGGGATCGCCAAACCGGCTCCGGAGGGGCTGGACACCGCGCACCCCTACATCCTCGGCATCCCACAGACCATCACGGAGCGGTTGTTGAGGGAGCACGCCGAGGAGCTGGACGTGCCGGTCCGGCGCGGCCGGGCGCTGGTCGACCTGGAGCAGGGCGAGGACGGCGTCACCGCGATCCTGGACGACGGCTCACGGTTGCGGTCGCGCTACCTGGTGGGCTGCGACGGCGGTCGGAGCACGGTGCGCAAGCTGCTCGGGATCGGCTTTCCTGGTGAACCCGCCGCAAGCGAATGGCTCCTGGGCGAGGCGCGGTTGACCATGCCCATGGACGAGGTGATGGCGGTGGTCACCCGGGTTCGGGAGACCCGACCGCGTTTCGGTGTGGGGCCCGCGTCGGACGAGGTGTTCCGGATCGTCGTCCCGGCGGAGCGGATGGCCCAGGACCGGTCCGTCCCGCCGACCTTGGCGGAGCTGCGCGGGGCGTTGCGGGCGACCGCCGGCACGGATTTCGGCGCGCACTCGCCCCGGTGGCTCTCCCGTTTCGGGGACGCCACCAGGTTGGCCGAGAAGTACCGGGTCGATCGGGTGCTGCTGGCCGGTGACTCTGCGCACGTGCATCCGCCGCTGGGCGGACAGGGACTCAACCTGGGCGTACAGGACGCGTTCAACCTGGGATGGAAGCTGGCCGCCGAACTCCGGGGATGGGCACCGCAGGGGCTGCTCGACGGTTACGAGAGCGAACGCCGTCCGGTGGCCGAGACCGTGTTGGACAGCACCCGCGCGCAGGGGGTGCTGATGAACCAGGACGCCGGCTCGCAGGCGGTGCGTCGGCTGGTCTCGGACCTGATGGACCTGGAGGAGGCCAACCGGTTGCTCATCGAGCGGATCACCGCGATCGGGGTCCGCTACGACGTCGGGGAGGGACACCGGCTGCTCGGTCGGCGGCTGAGGGACGTGGAGTTGGAACAGGGACGGCTATTCGAACACATGCGCGATGGCCGCGGGCTGTTGGTGGACGCCACCGGCGGGCTCTCTGTCAAGGGGTGGCAGGACCGGGTCGGCCGCGTCGTCGCTCCCGCCGGCGCGCTGGACGTACCGGCCGCGCTGTTGCGACCGGACGGCCACGTGGTGTGGGTCGGCGAGGACCCGGAGGGACTGTCCGAAGCACTCCCCCGCTGGTTCGGCGCCACCACCTGAGCGGGCGCCACGGACGTGGTGGCGCCGGTGTCGGTGGGATGTGGTTGTCTCATCCCATGGGTGTTGAGATCGAACGGTTCCTGCGGTTGGTGCGCGCGCTTCCGGAGTGCACCGGTACCGAGTCGCGGCGTTACACGACCTTCCGGGTGCGCGAGAAACCGTTCGGATACCTGTGGCCGGACACCGCCACCGTCGGGCTCAAGCAGACCCTCATCGAACAGGCCGCGCTGGTCGCCGAACGCCCCGACGTGTTCGAGGCGCAGTTCACCGCGGGCGGGTTCGGCTGGGTGGTGGTGCACCTGGACCGCATCGACGTGGACGAGCTCAGCGAGCTCGCCCTGGAGGCCTGGTACCTGACCGCGCCCGAGGAACTCCTGGCCTCCCCACCGAGCCCGGAGGCCCTGGTCCGGGCGGGCTGACCGAACTCAAGGAGTGCCGCGGAAGGTGCGTCGGTAGGCGCTGGGGGGCACCCCGAGCGCCTGCTGCATGTGCAGGCGCAGGGACGCCCCGGTACCGAAGCCCGCGCGTTCGGCGATCCGGTCCACCGGCAGGTCCGAACCCTCCAGCAGGTGCTTGGCCAGATCCAGGCGTTGCTCGGCCAGCCAACGCCCCGGGGACAGCCCGGTCTCGTCGCGGAAGCGACGGGTGAAGGTGCGCACGCTCATCGCCGCGTGGTCGGCCATCTGTCGAAGCCCGGGCTGTTCGTCCAGGTGTTCCAGCGCCCAGGTACGGGCCGCGGCCGTGGCGGCGCGGCCGGGTTCGGGCAGGGGGCGCCGGATGTACTGGGCCTGGCCGCCCTCGCGGTGCGGTGGGACGACCGTGCCACGTGCCACCTCGTTGGCGACGGCCGCGCCGTGGTCGCACCGGATCATGTGCAGACACAGGTCGATACCGGAGGCCACCCCGGCGGCGGTGAGGTGTCGGCCGTTGTCGGTGTAGAGCACGTCCGGGTCGAGTTCGATGTGCGGGTACATGGCGCGGAAGTATCCGACCGAACGCCAGTGGGTGGTGACCCGGCAGCCGTCCAGCATCCCGGCGGCGGCGAGCACGAACGCGCCGGTGCAGATGGAGGCCACGCGCGCGGTGGCGGGGATGAGTTCCAGGGCGGCGGCCAGGTCCGGGGAGAGGGGGTCGTGGGGGCGTTCTCCGTAGTCCTCGTCGGCGGCGGGAAGTACGACGGTGGCGGCCTGGGCCAGGGCTTCGGGGCCGTGGTCGACGAGGACGCGGAAGTCGGCGTCGGCACGGATCGGACCGGGTTCCAGGGCACAGGTACGCACCTCGTACAGGGGCGAACCGTCGGGGTCGCGGGCCTGGCCGAACAGACGGTGCACGGCAGCGGCCTCGAAGGAGAGCAGTCCTTGGCGGGCCAGGACGGCGACCGGGTGGCGTTCGGGGTGCCGGAATACGCTCATGGCCCGATCCTTTCACTTATTGGCTTTCGGGCCACTGTCGACGGTGGGATCCGGCGAAGGAACCTGGGTCCATGCAGACGACGACACACGTTCCCTCCCCCGTCCGACCGCGCCGGGCCTGGTCGATGGCTCTGGTGGCCGGGCTGGTCATCACGGGCGCGGCAGCCTTCGCGACCATGCCCGGCCTGCTCACCGAACCACTACGGACCGAGTACCGGTGGTCGCGAGCCGAGATCGGCCTGGCCGCGTCGGTGAACATGGTGCTGTACGGGTTGGTCGCCCCCTTCGCGGCGGCGTGGATGGACCGGTTCGGGCTGCGTCGCGTGGCGCTGGTGGCGCTGGTGCTGGTCGCGGTGGGAGCGGCCCTGACCACGCTGATGTCGCAGGCCTGGCAGTTCACCCTGTACTGGGGGCTGCTGGTGGGCGCCGGGACGGGATCACTGTCGATGACCTTCGCCGCCACGGTGGCCCAACGTTGGTTCGTGGCACGGCGTGGCCTGGTGGTGGGCGCGTTGACCGGGGCGAGCGCGTTCGGTCAGATGGTGTTCCTACCGGCGCTGGCCTGGGTGGTGGACCAGCACTCCTGGCGGCCGGCGGTGGTGGGTTTGGCGTTGACCGCCGTGGTGTTGGCGGTCCTGGCCGCTTTGGTGCTGCGTGACCACCCGGCCGACGTGGGGCTCGTGCCCTATGGCGCGGCGGGGCCGATCGCCCGTCCCGCACCGGAGAGGGGCGCGTCGGCCCGAACGTTGCGGGTGTTGTCCACCTCGGTGCGCGATCGGCGGTTCTGGTTGTTGGCCGCGACCTTCGCGGTGTGCGGGGCGACCACCAACGGGCTGTTGTGGACGCACTTCGTGCCGGCCGCCCAGGACCAGGGCATGGCGGTGACGGCGGCCGCGGCCCTTGTCTCGGCGGTGGGGGTGTTCTCCCTGGTGGGGACGGTCGCCTCCGGCTGGTCGTCGGACAGGTTCGATCCTCGGTGGTTATTGGCGTCCTACTACGCCGGCCGGGCGGTGTTGTTGGCGGTGTTGCCTCTGGTGTTGGGGCCGCAGGCGGGCCCGGCGATGGTGGTGTTCGTGGTGCTGTTCGGGTTGTTGGACGTGGCGACGGTTCCGCCGACGATCCTGCTCGCCCGGCGGATGTTCGGCGCGGACGGGGCGGTGGTGTTCGGTTGGGTGAACGCGGTGCACCAGGTGGGCGCGGGGGCCATGGCGGTCGTCGGTGGTCTGGTGCGGGACGTGGGCGGTGGTTATGGACCGGTGTGGCTGTTGGCGGCCGCGCTGTGCGTACTGGCGGCGTCGGCGTCCCTGCGCCTGGGGAGGTCGAAACGATGAGGAGCCTGTTCCGGACTTGGGGAAGGGCTCGACCGAGCGTGTTCTCGCTGGTGGTTTTGGTACTGGTGGGTTTGCTGGGATACGTGGGACTGTCCGGTTGGGACCGGGGGGTGCGCGCGGCTCGGGGCGAGGGCGCACCGGGTGTGTTCGTGGCCGAGTCGCTGTCGTGCGTGCGGCACCCGGGGCACGAGTCGTGCGTGTGTCAGGGGACGTTCACCC
Organism: Nocardiopsis sp. NPDC055879; assembly: GCF_053615935.1. NCBI lineage: Bacteria > Bacillati > Actinomycetota > Actinomycetes > Streptosporangiales > Nocardiopsidaceae > Nocardiopsis > Nocardiopsis sp. NPDC055879. The sequence continues at coordinate 194,316 of NZ_JBSHCT010000004.1, read as the reverse complement.
CGGAGAATTCCGGGGAGGAGCGGTCGGTGCGGTTGCACGCCGCCCAGCGGAGCGACTGCGCGAGCGGGGCCGAGGTCGCCTCGGTGGACTCCGGCGCGGCCGATCGGGTCTACGGCCCGTGGGGGTCACGGGAGTGGGTGTTCTCGGCGGTCCTGGTGTCCATCGCGGTGGGTGCGACCGTCGTCATCATGGCGGGGTGGTTCCGGCCCCGGCGAGAGTCGGAGGAGGCGGATTCGGGCAGGTGTCGACGGGGCGTTGCGGTCACAGCAGAGCGGTACTTCGATCCGATCGGAACCCGCCGTGGGAGCGATCCCAAAATCTCTCCGAAACCCTCTTGTGACGCAGCGGAATCACACCTACAGTCACTTAACACTTGTTCAGCTCGGTCTCGGGTCAGTACCCGCCGGAACCGCGCGCGACCCGCTAGCACGCGCGTGTCCAGGGTGCCCGAAGGCCCCGATCCCCCTTGGAGACAAGGATGCGCAAGCGCACCAAGAACACCCTGACCGCCACCGTGGGCCTGGGCGCCGCGGCGGCCCTCACCGCCACCGCCCTGACCTGGACCGGCGGCGACACCGCCGACAACAGCGCCCTGACCTCGGCCGAGGCCGCCGAACCTGGCGCGCTCGTGTGGTCCGACGAGTTCGACGGCGCGGCCGGCGACGCACCCGACCCCGCCAACTGGAACCACGAGACCGGTGACCACGGCTGGGGCAACCAGGAGTTGCAGAACTACACCGAGAGCCGGGAGAACTCCGCGCTCGACGGTGACGGCAACCTCGTCATCACGGCACAGCAAGAAGACGACGGCTCCTACACCTCGGCACGTATGACCACCCAGAACAACGTCGAGCACGCCTACGGCCGTATCGAGGCCCGCGTCCAACTGCCCAGCGGACAGGGCATCTGGCCGGCGTTCTGGATGCTGGGCTCCGACTTCCCCGAGACCGAGTGGCCGAACTCCGGCGAGATCGACATCATGGAGTTCATCGGCAGCGACGTCGGCACGGTCCACGGCACCGTGCACGGCCCCGGCTACTCGGGCGGCGGCGGAGTGGGCGCCTCCTACGACCACCCCGAGGGCGGCGACTTCTCCGACGACTTCCACGTCTTCGCCATCGACTGGGAGCCCGGCTCGATCACCTGGTCGGTGGACGGCGTCCCCTTCAACACCATCACCCCCGAGGACGTCGGCGGTGAGTGGGTGTACGACCAGGAGTTCTTCATGATCTTGAACGTGGCCGTGGGCGGCGAGTGGCCCGGCTACCCCGACGAGACCACCGAGTTCCCGCAGGAGATGAAGGTGGACTACGTGCGGGTCTACGACCTGGCCTGAGCCTTCCCCCTCTTCCAGGGGCCCGCGGGCGCGCCGTGGGCCCCTTTCTCGTGTCCGGGGGCGACCCGTCCCTTTCTCCCCGTCCACTCTCCCTGTCCACCGGTTCTCCACTACCGGTGGGTATGCTGGGTCTCGGTCATGGACGCACCACTCGTACCTGAGGAGACCACGTGATCCGACCGGTCGTGCGCACCCTGACCACCGTCGTCGCCGCCTTCTCCCTGGCCCTGGTGGTGGGATGCGCCGGCGACCCCCAGAAGGCGGAGGAACAGGTCTTCGACACGGTGCCCGAACCCCTGATCGTGGAGGGCGGCAACGCCGAGATCGACCTCGTCGCCACCGATGGTGACCGGGTACGGGTGTCCCGAGAGGCGTCCGGCCAGGCCGGCGGCGAATGGGGGATGGAGGGTGACACCCTCACCCTGGGTTCGGACTGCGCCGTCTTCTCCGACTGCGACGTGCGCTACGAGGTGGCGATCCCCGCCACCACCCCCCTTTCGGTGAGCACCGACAACGGTCCCGTCTCCCTCACCGGATTCACCTCCAGTGTGGAGGTCACCAGCGCCAACGGAACGGTACGGGTCTTCGACGCCACCGGGCCGCTGGACCTGTCGTCGGACAACGGGAACATGGAGCTCGACGGGGTCGGTGCCGAGACCGCGCGGTTGGCGACCGACAACGGCACCATCGACGCCGCCTTCACCGACCGCCCCTCGGAGGTGGAGGTCAGCACCAACAACGGGAACGCCACCCTCCTCCTGCCGGACGGCCCCTACGCGGTCTTCGAGACGGTGGGCAACGGGGAGATCGAGACCGAGGTGGACACCGTCGACCGGTCCGAGAACACCATCACCGCGCGCACCGACAACGGCACCATCAGACTGCTCCCCCAGGACTGACCCGCCGCGGGATCGACCGGCCCCACGGCCACCTTCGGCCACTCGGGTTCCGAGAAGCGTTCGGGAGTCTAGAATCGCCGCGCGTGCCCCTGCCGCCTCGGGCGCTCCACTGCCCCGGAGCGTCGGCCCTGCCGCCTCCCGGGGAGTTGTCGGATGTCCCTTCAGCCAGTGGTGTCGATGGCACTCATGGGCCTGCCCGCCGTGGTGGCGTTCGTGGCCCTGTGTCTGTCGGGCCTGGTCCCCCGGCATCGGCGATGGCCGGCCATCGCCGGTCTGATCCTGATCATCGTCGGAGGCGTACTGGAGCTGGTCGTCTACGTCCTGTTCCTCGGATTCGTCGACATCGACCTACCGCTGTGGTCGTCCACCACGGTGAGCCTTCTGACCTGGTTCACGCTGGTCATCGGGGTCCTGTGTCTGGTCCTGGCCGCGACGCGCGGGCCGGCCACCGGCTCGAACGTTCGGCACGCTCCCGCCCCCGGAGACCTGCGATGATCACGCCCGCGCTCGTCTACGCCGCTCTGGCCGTCCTCCCGCCGCTGGGCTGCTCGGCCATCGCGATCGTCCTCCTGGCGCGCTCCCGCAACGCCGGGCGCGGACGCGGGCCGGCCCTGGTCGCCGCGTTGTTCCTGGTCCTGTACGGGGTCTTGGGCGTGACCCACCACGTGCTGCGGATCATCCATTCGATCGTCCTGGAACGGCCGGGAGGGGAATCCGTCGAGGGGACTCCGTCGCGCGTCCTCACCGACAACGTCGTGCAGCCGGTGTGGACGTATTCGAGTTCGGCCCTGATCGCCCTGGTCGTGCTCTTCCTGATCTGGGCCATGATCCGAAGCCGCGCCGACGAGCCGTGGTCGGCCGGGCCCGCGCCACGTCCGGGTTCGCACCGACGCCCGGACCCGTTCCCGCGGACGCCGCCCCCTCCTGGAACGGAACCGCCCAGACCCAAGGGGCGTCACCACGCCCCCGAACCCCCGAGCCATCCCCCGCCGCGCTCCTGATCACCGTCCCGGCCATGTCGAAATAGGTCGATAGCTGTCGATAGCTACCGCCATGGGCTATGTGTTCCGGTTCAGGGGCATGCCCTACAATCGCTCCCATGCTCGGTCCCGCACGCTTCCTGCGCATGGTGCTCATCTCCATGTCGCTGACGAGCACCGATGACGGCCTCTGTCGCCGCCGGTGCCGCTCCGTCGTGCGCTGACCCCGATCCCCCGTCCCGCGCGCCGACACGGCACCGGTCACAGTAGGTCCTTCTCCCGCTCCGTCATGTCTGGACGTCTCTTCGTGACCTCAACACCCACCACTCCGGTAGGAAAGACCGATAAGGTCGACCATCCCGTCGAGTCCTCACCCGCCCTGGCCCTGAGGTGGCGCCCCACCCTGTCCGTTCCACCGCCTCAGGCACCCGAGGCCGAACCGGTGCGTCGGTGGCCGCTGGCCATCGCCCTGATCGGCGCGCTCGGGCTGGCCGCGTTCGTGTGGTCCGAACACGGCGCCCTGCCCGCGACCCTGCTGGTCCTGGGTCTGGGACTGGGCTTCACGCTCTTCCACTCCCGGTTCGGTTTCACCTCGGCCTGGCGCCAGTTCCTGGCCGTGGGCAACGGCACCGGGCTGCGCGCCCACGCGGTGTTGCTCGGCACCACCGCCACCCTGTTCGCCCTGGTCATCGGGACCGGAACCGGCCTGTTCGGAAACGAGCCGGGGCCGTCGGCCGGGCCGATCGGCATCGCACTGTTCGCCGGCGCGTTCCTGTTCGGCATCGGGATGCAACTCGGCGGCGCGTGCGCCTCGGGCACCCTGTTCGCGGTCGGCTCCGGACAGTCCGCCATCCTCATCACCCTGTTCGGGTTCATCGTGGGTTCGGTCATCTACTCGGCGGCCTGGCCGCTGGTGGCCGTCCTGCCCTCGGTGCCCCCGGTGCTGTTGTCCGACCACGTGGGCTGGGGTGGTTCGTGGGCGATCACCATCGCCGCGTTGGTCGCCCTGGTCGTCATCACCCGCGCTGTGCAGAACCGTCGGGTTCCCCCGCCGGTGGGCGCCCCACCCTCGGCCCAGGGGTGGGCCCGCGTCCTGCGCGGTAGCTGGCCGCTGATCGCCGGCGCCCTGATCCTGGCCGCGCTGGGCGCGGCCGTCCTCCTGGTCTCCGGTGGGCCGTGGGGCATCACCTCGGCGTTCAACCTGTGGGGCGCCAAGGGGCTCCAGCTGCTGGGCCTGCACCCCGAGACCTGGGCGTTCTGGTCCCAGCCCGGTCAGGCCGAGCAACTGGCCGGCCCGGTCCTACAGGACAAGAACAGTCTCACCAACATCGGCATCATCCTGGGCGCCGCCGCCGCTGCCGCGGCCGCCGGCACCTGGAAGGTGCACACCGGCCTGAGCTGGAACCTGGTGGCCGCGGGCCTGGTCGGCGGTGTCCTGATGGGCATCGGCGCACGGCTGGCCGGCGGCTGCAACATCGGCGCCTACCTGGCGGGCATCTCCTCTGGCAGCCTGCACGGCTGGCTGTGGGCGGTCTTCGCGCTGGCGGGCACCTGGGCGGGTCTGCGCGCCCGCACCCTGTTCGGTCTGGGCGTGCCCAAGCCGAGCGACAGCGTCTGCTGAGGTCTCCCTCCCCGGGACACGGGCCCCGCCGAACGTCGGGCGGGGCCCGTCCTGGTCTAGGCTGCGGCCATGGCCGAGGTGACGAGGGTGGACCTGACCGAACAGGTACGACGCTGGGCGAGGGTCGTCTACGACCACCAGCGCTTGGGTGAGGAGCCGCGCCGGTGCGACGTGGCCGTGGTGCTGGGCAGCCACGACATCGGGGTGGCCGACCGGGCCGCCGAGCTGTATCGGCTGGGGTTCTTCGATCGGATGGTCATCACCGGCGCCAACAGTCCCACCACCCTGTCCCGGTTCCCTCGTGGAGAGGCCGTGCACTACCGCGAGCGGGTCGTCGAACAGGGGGTTCCGGGGTCCGCGGTCCTCATGGAGACCGAGGCGACCAACACCGGCGAGAACCTCCGGCTCGGTCGCGCCCTCCTCGACTCCGAGGGGGTCACGCCGACCACGGTGATGTTCGTTTGCAAGCCGTACATGGAGAGGCGCGTCCACGCCACCGTCCTCAAGCAGTGGCCCGAGGTGGAGACCCTGTACGCCTCGGCCCCTCTCGACTTCGACGCCTACCTGCCGACCGTGGGCGACGACCGGCTGGTCCTGGACACCATGGTCGGCGACCTGCAGCGGGTCATGGAGTACCCGGCACGCGGCTTCGCCGTCCCCCAACCGGTCCCCGAGGACGTCCGGGAGGCCTTCCATGGCCTGGTCGCCGCCGGCTTCGACCGCCACCTGCTTCCCGACTCCCGAGGGTGACTCGGTGGTCCACTCCCCCGGTGGGCGGTAGCCTGCGGCCGACGTCGAAAACGAGAGGTTCCCCCATGGACGAGGTCGAAGCGTTGCCCGAGCGAAGCCGCCGTGTGGTCGAGGTTCTGGACGGGCTCGGTCTGACCGGACGGGTGCGGGAGCTGCCCGCCTCCACCCGTACCGCCGCCGAGGCCGCGCGGGCCCTGGGTTGTGAGGTCGGCGCGATCGCCAACAGCCTGGTGTTCATGGCCGACGACGCACCACTGCTGGTGATGACCAGCGGACGGCATCGGGTGGACGTGGACCTCCTCGCTCTGCGGCTGGGAAGGAAGAGGATCCGCAGGGCCGAGCCGAAGGAGGTGCGGGCCGCGACCGGTCAGGTGATCGGCGGGGTCGCGCCCGTCGCCCACCCGGCGCCGGTGGAGACCGTGGTGGACACCGGTCTGGCCGAATACCCCACGCTGTGGGCGGCGGCCGGCACCCCGAACACCGTCTTCCCTCTCACCCACGGCGAGCTGGTCGAGATCACCGGCGGCGTCGAGGTCGCCGTCAACTGACGGAAGGCGCGCTCACCCGCCCTATCGCGTGGTCGCCGGTTCCGGCAGGGCCTTGCTCACGCCCCAGGCGACCAGTCCGCAGACGGCGCCGACGACGGCACCGGTGACCAGACCGCTCAGGGCCGCGAAGACCCGGATGACGACCTGCTGGACCAACGGGGACAGGTCGGCAAGGTTACCGCCGAGCGTGGGCGGATCACCCTCATGGGCGACGGTCCATAGGAGCTGGTGGCCGAGCATGAGCACCACCCCGTACAGAACTCCCACCACCAGGAGGGTACGGAAGGGGTCGGGGACGCGGCGCCACAGGACCACCGCGATCCACACCAGGGGCGGCACGAACACGAACAGGGCGTTGACGAAGGTGCCCTCCTGGATGAGACCGAGATCGTGCAGGACCACGCGCGGCGCGGCGATCAGCGCGAGGAGGACCAGGGCCGGCAAGGACAGGCCCGGGGTGGGACGATCATGTACGTTCATGCCGCCATCGTGCGTGGCGGCCATGGGACACCGCGTCGGCCCGGGGTCGCGTTCGGGTACGTCCGATCGCGTATCCGGGGTGGGCCGTGATCATGTGCTCACTCCCTGTGCGGTACCGTCTTCGATGACGCCGGGCGGACGTCCGGCCCCGGGAAGGACCCCCTGCGCATGACCAGAACCGGATGGATCGCCACCGTCGTCGCCGCCGTGGCCGCGTTGATCGTCGGCTTCGGCGCCGGGTGGATCACCCACGGGAACACCATGGGGCCGCCCGTGGCCGAACCCGAACCCACCGCGCAGGAAACCCTGCGGCCCACTCCCACCTTCGACCCGGTGACCGTGGACCTGGAGGAGACCCACGACTTCGGCGACGGGTTCACCATCGGGCTGAGCGACTTTCGGCGCGAGGTGGAGGAGGGCGGGGTCGACCCGGTCAGCGGCGAGGAGGAGGACCTACCGTACGTGTCCTGGCGGGTGGAGGTCTCCAACGACGGCCCCGAGCCCGTGCAGACCGGCTCGTTGACACGCACCTGCGAGGTGGGCGATCCGCCCCGGGAGTCGGGCGCGCCCGCCCTGGGTTCGCAGGTCAAGCCGCCCGAGACCCTGGAACCGGGGCAGAGCGGTTCCTGGGACGAGGACTGCTGGGCCGAGGAGGACGAAACCCGACTCCAGTACACGGTGGAGTTCCACGACCAGGACTTCGTGCCGCTGTACCCGCCGGTGACCTTCGCCGGTGAGGTGGACTGAGCCGGGTTCCGTAACGCCGGTGCCGCTTCAGCCGGTGAAGAGGGTGGCCGCCTGCAGGGCCGTCTGTGTCACCCCGTATCCCAGGGCCACGATCACGGCCACCCACAGGAGGACGGCGGCGGCCTTGGCCGAGACGTTGCCGGAGCTCTTCTGTTCCATGTGCTTCTCCTCGGGTTGCGGGGCCGGGCTCACGCGGACTGCCTGGACTTCGCCGGCGCGTCGGAGGCGCTCTCGTCGAGCTGACGCTCGCTGAGTGGGCGGACCAGCATGTTGGCGGTGAACCCGATCGCCATCACGATCACCATCAGGTACAGCGACAGCGTGTACAGGTCCGCGCCGGTACGACCCGCGGCGAGCTGGTGGTCGGCGATCACGTTGACGATGAGCGGCCCGGCGACGCCCGCGCACGACCAGGCGGTGAGCAGGCGACCGTGGATCGCGCCGACGTTGAAGGAACCGAACAGGTCCTTCAGGTAGGCGGGGACCGTGGAGAACCCACCACCGTAGAAGGACAGGATGATCCCGGTGACGGCGACGAAGAGCACCACCGAGCCGGTACCCGCGACCGCGATGAGCAGGTAGAGGACGCAGCCGACGCCCAGGTAGCCGATGTAGGTGCGCTTGCGGCCCAGTGCGTCGGAGGTGGAGGACCACACGAAGCGGCCCAACATGTTGCACAACGACAGCACACCCACGTAGCCGGCGGCCTCGGCCGCTCCCACGTCGGCGAAGAAGTCCTGGATCATGGGGGCGGCCTGTTCGAGGATGCCGATCCCCGCGGTGACGTTGCAGAACAGCACGATCCACAGCAGCCAGAACTGGCGGGTGCGGAAGGCCCGTTCCACGCTGACGCCCTCGGTGGCCAGAACGCTCCCGGCGATCGGGGCGGGCGGCTCCCACCCTTCGGGCTTCCAGCCGGGCGGCGGCACCTTGACGGTCATCGCGCCGAGCATCATGGCGACGAAGTAGACCGCGCCCAGGGTGAGGAACGCGGGGACGATCGCGTCGGCCGGGGTGTCGGCGAAGCGCTCCAGCAGTGCCGCGGACAGCGGTGAGGCGATGAGCGCGCCACCGCCGAAGCCCATGATGGCCATCCCCGTGGCCATGCCGGGACGGTCGGGGAACCACTTGATGAGGGTGGACACCGGCGAGATGTATCCGATGCCCAGGCCGATCCCGCCGATGACCCCGTAACCCAGGTAGAGCAGCCACAGTTGGCCGGTGGCCACACCGAGCGCGCCCACGAGGAACCCGGCTCCCCAGCACAGGCCGGAGACGAACATCGCCTTACGGGGGCCGTTGCGTTCGACCCACTTGCCACCGAAGGCCGCCGACAGGCCGAGCATCACGATCGAGATGCTGAAGACCACGCCGATGGCGGTCAGGGTCGTGTCGAACCGTTCCACCAACGGCGTCTTGAAGACGCTGAAGGCGTAGACCTGGCCGATGGACAGGTGTACGGCGAGCGCGGCGGGTGGGATGAACCACCGGCTGTAGCCGGGCGGGGCAACACTCTTCTCACGGTCCAAAAACGACAGCACGAACCATCCTCGCGATCCTCAGGATTGCTTTCCGTTCGGAATACAGGCCTTTTCCACGCCACTTCCGCAACACCGGAAACAAGCATGGAACATCGTCACACCAGGTGTGAGCGGAATCAAATACGAATTTTCTTTCACGCGATAACGGAGGCTTATCGAAGGGGCCGGGGTTCAGCCGGTCAGCGCCGCCCCTCCGGCGGAGTCGCGTCCGGGCAGGTATTCCTCCAGGTCGACCCCGGTGACGCTGTCGAACAGGGCGCGGGCGAGCACCGGTTCGGGATCGCGGTCGGCGATGACCAGCCCGATCTCCTGGCCGATCTCGGGCCGCACCAGGGGGATGGCGCGCATGCCGTCGGGTATGGCGTGCAGGTACAACCAGGCGTGCGGCATCACGGCCGACCACTGACCACCACGGACGTGGGAGCACAGCGCGCTGACCGAGTTGGTCTCGACCCGGGGCACCGGTCGGGTGCCGGCCTGCCGGAAGGCGCCGTCGATGATGCGCCGGTTCTGCATGTCCGGGGTGAGCAGGCACAGCGGCACCTCCGCCGCCTCGGCCCAGCTGATGCTCGCGCGGTGCCCCAGTGGCCCGTCCTCGGCGGTGAGCAGGACGTAATGCTCCCGGTAGAGGTGTTTTCGGCGCACGTGGTCAAGGGGTTCGTTGGCGATGTAGGTGACGCCGACGTCGATCTGGAAGTCGGCCAGGGCCTGTTCGATCTCGGTGGAGGTCATCGAAACGATCGACAGGGTGACCTGGGGGTGGCGTTCACACAGCCCACGGGTGATCAGGGACAGGGAGCTGAGGGTGGTGGGGATGGCGCCGATGCGCAGTCGCCCGCTCAGCCCCTCGCTCCCGTTGCGCACGCTCTCCAGGAGGGAGTCGTGTTCGGCGATGACCCGTTGCGCCCAGGTGACGATCTGTTCGCCCTCGTGGGTGAACCCGATGAACCGGTTGCTCCGTTTGACGATGGGGACGCGGAACTCCGCCTCCAGCTTGCGGATGGCGGAGGACAGAGCGGGCTGGGATACGTGGCAGGCCTGGGCGGCGCGTGCGAAATGACGTTCCTTGGCCAGCGCGGTCAGGTACTTCAGCCGGCTCAACAACATCGCCCGAGCGTACAGGGACCAAGGTCCCCTCAACAAGAACGGTCAATCGCTTGATAGTGATCTCTTCTTTTGGCATACGCGAACGCATCCGCCTCCTGCGCTTCGCTCCGTGGGGTGAAAGAATGGGCGGTGTGAGACACCATGATTCGCAGATGCCCGATCCCGCACAGGACGCGCCGGAGGTCGGATCACCCAAGGAAAGCGCCGCGGGGATCCCCGCGGTGCTCAGCAGCGTGCGTCACGTAGGCGAACAGGCCGGTGTGATGCGCGGGCTGCCGGCGATGCTCGCCGTGAACCAGAAGCGCGGCTTCGACTGCCCGGGGTGTGCCTGGCCGGACCCGGACAAACGGCACACGGCGGAATTCTGCGAGAACGGCGCCAAAGCGGTCGCGGAGGAGGCCACACGCCGCGAGGTCGGCGCGGACTTCTTCGCCCGGAACCCGGTCGGTGAGCTGGCCCGGCGCTCCGGCTACTGGCTGGGGCAGCAGGGCCGGTTGACCGGGCCGGTGTACCTGCCCGAGGACGGCACTCACTACGAGCCCATCTCGTGGGAGGCCGCCCTGGACCTCATCGCCGAGGAGCTGCGCGGGTTGTCCTCCCCCGACGGCGCGGAGTTCTACACCTCGGGGCGTACCAGCAACGAGGCGGCGTTCGCCTATCAGCTGTTCGCCCGGCAGTTGGGCACCAACAACATGCCGGACTGCTCGAACATGTGCCACGAGTCGTCCGGTTCGGCGCTCACCGAGACGTTGGGCGTGGGCAAGGGCAGCGTGTCCCTGGAGGACATGTACGAGGCGGACCTGATCATCGTGGCCGGGCAGAACCCGGGCACCAACCACCCGCGGATGCTCTCGGCCCTGGAGAAGGCCAAGCGTTCGGGGACGCGGATCGTCACGGTCAACCCGCTGCCGGAGGCGGGTATGAAGGCGTTCCGCAACCCGCAGAACGCGCGCGGCCTGGTGGGCCGCGGCACCGAGCTGACCGACCTGTTCATGCAGGTCCGCCTGGGTGGTGACCTGGCGCTGTTCAGCGCGGTCAACCGGCTGCTGTTGGAAGCCGACCAACGTGGCGAGGACGTGCTGGACCACGGGTTCGTACGGGAGTTCACGCACGGGTTCGAGGAGTTCTCCCGGGCCCTGCTCAAGGAGCCCGAGGACGAGTTCTGGGAACGCACCGAACGCGACTCCGGGCTGTCCCGGTCGTTGATCGAGGAGCTGGTCACCATGGTGACCTCCTCCCACAAGATCGTGGTGTGTTGGGCGATGGGTCTGACCCAGCACAAGCACTCGGTGCCGACCATCCGCGAGGTGGTCAACTTCCTGCTGCTGCGCGGCAACGTGGGCCGGCCCGGCGCGGGCGTGTGCCCGGTGCGCGGCCACTCCAACGTGCAGGGCGACCGCACCATGGGCATCTTCGAGCGGCCCGACGAGTCGTTCCTGGACGCCCTGGGCGCCGAGTTCGACTTCGAGCCGCCGCGTGAGCACGGGCACGACACGGTCAACGCGATCCGGGCGATGGGCCGCGGCGAGGTGGGCGTGTTCTTCGCGATGGGCGGCAACTTCGTGTCCGCCTCCCCCGACACCGAGGTGACCGAGGAGGCGATGCGCCGGGTGGGTCTGACGGTGCACGTGTCCACCAAGCTGAACCGTTCGCACGTGATCACGGGTACGCGGGCGCTCATCCTGCCGGCGTTGGCCCGCAGCGACCGGGACGTGCACGAGGGCCGGGCCCGGTGGATCACGGTGGAGGACTCCATGGGAGAGGTGCACGCCTCGCACGGTGTGCTCGCGCCGTTGTCGGAGGACATGTGGTCGGAGGTGGACATCGTCCGCGCGCTGGGCCGGCGGATGTTCCCCGACGGCACGGTGGACTGGGAGGCGATGGCCGACTACGACCGGATCCGCGACCACGTGTCCCGGGTGGTGCCGGGGTTCGAGGACTTCAACGCCAAGGCCAGGCGGCGCGGTGGTTTCCGGTTGCCGCACGCTCCCCGGGACGACCGCAGGTTCCCGACGGCGACGGGGGCGGCCAACTTCACCACCAACGGCACCTACGCGCCCGAGATCCCCCAGGGCCGGCTGCTGTTGCAGACGCTGCGTTCGCACGACCAGTACAACACCACCGTCTATGGGCTGGACGACCGGTACCGGGGTATCAAGGACGGTCGGAGGGTCGTGCTGGTCAACCCCGAGGACGCCCGTGAGCTGGGGTTGGCCGACGGCGCCTACACCGACATCGTGGGCGAGTGGTCCGACGGACGTGAGCGGCGGGCCCCGCACTTCCGGGTGGTGCACTACCCCACCGCGCGGGGCAGCGCGGCCGCCTACTATCCGGAGACCAACGTGCTGGTGCCGTTGGACTCCACCGCCGACGTGAGCAACACCCCCACGTCCAAGTCGGTGGTGGTGCGGTTCGAGCCCTCCGCCGTACGGAACTCTCCCGTTCGCGATTAGGCGACGCCTGAATGGACCGGCCCGGCATCGGGCCGGTCATTCGCGTCCGCGGAACCGGCCGACACGGATGTCGGGCAGGCGCGGTCGCCAGCGCAGCCACGGAAGCCAGGGTTCCTGGGCCGGGGCCGGGATCGTCGGGTCCTCCAGTTCGCCCAACAGGATGTCCTCGACCTCGTCGAAGCGGATCCCGGCGAACACCATGATGTCGGTGGCGACCATCTCCACGGCCAGGTGGGTGGCGTGGGTGACGGGGTCGTCGTCGGGGGTGCCCGCACCGTAGCCGCGCGCCGCCGTCAGTGCCTGGTTCACGGCCTGTTCCCTGGTTTCCCGGCTGCTGAGGTCGTCGGCGAGGGTGCCGAGGACGTCGGCCATGCCCCGCACGATGGGGGCGAGTTCACGGCGTTCCTCGCTGTCCATGGCCACGGTGGTGCGGGCGAGGAACAGGCAGCTCTCGCCGAGCAGGATGAGCCGTTCGATGACCTCGTCCTCGTCGAGGACGGGTCCGGGGTCGCCCCAGCGGATGGTGGAGAGCCGGATCGTGGTCATGCTCGCCTCACGGGCCTTGCTGAGGTCGGCCATGGGTCTGCTCAGGTCACCGAGACGGTTGACCACCTGTGCGCTGGCGTCGTCTCCGTCGGAGGTCAGGGACAGACCCACCTCGTCGAGCATGCGGGCCATCTCGCCCAAGGCCTCCTCCTCGATGCGCCGCATCATCGCCACGAGGCGGGCGGGGAAGAACAGCTGGCTCAGCAGCAGGGCCACCCCGGCTCCGATGAGCGCGTCGACGAGTCGGTCGATGCCGGGGCTGCCGTCGCCGACGAAGATCGTGGTGAGGATGGCGCTGGCGGCCGCCTGCCCGACGACGGCGCGTTCGGAGGTGATCGCGGCGGCCACGATCATGGCCAGTCCGGTGCCCACCGTCAGGGCGAGCAGGCCTCGGTCGGTGAGCAACAGCGCGGCCTCCCCGGCGAGGATGCCGATGAAGACACCGGTCAGCATCCGAACCGCGTTGACTCCTCGTTCGCTGCCGGCGGCGTTGAGCGCGATGAGCGCGGCGATGGGCGCGAAGAAGGGGCTGTGGTCCTGGACCAGCCCCCCGGCGATCGCCCACGCCAGGGCGGCGCCGATGACCGCCAGCACGATCTGGGACACGTAGGAGGACAACCGTTTGCGTGCTTCGAGGAAGGCGGTCCGAATCAGTCGCCGCACGGAAGTGCCCCCCGAGAAAAGTGCTCCCATGGTCTCCTCGTCGTGTGGGACGCCGGAGGTCTGGGGGGACCGGCCCTACTTTTCTACCGGCCGGGATGGTCGAAGTGTGTCAACGCCATGCCCGGTGGGTGCACGCGAGGGGCGTCCCCGTACATTGTGCGCATGCCGACGATCTACCTGATCCGCCATGGAAAGGCCTCCCCCGAGGCAGATGACTACGACCTGCTGAGCCCCACCGGGTACGAGCAGTCGCGACTGTTGGGCGCCGAACTCAAGCGACGTGCCCTGTCGGTGGGCGCGGTGGTGACGGGGTCGCTGCTGCGCCAGCGCCAGACCGCCACCACCGTCCTGGCCGAGGCCGGGATCGACGTGGAACCCACCGTCGATGAGCGGTGGAACGAGTACGACCACCTGAACCTGCTGAGCCGTTTCCCGATCGAGGAGGGCTCGCTGCAACAGCGGTTGGACGCCTGCCTGACCTCGTGGACCACCACCGAGGAGGTGGGGCCGGGTTCGTTCCCGCACTTTCGCGAAGGGGTGCGCGCGGCGCTGGCCGACGTGGCCGCGGACCTGGGCCGTGGGCGGACCGCTCTGGTGTTCACCTCCGGCGGGGTGATCGGCGCCGCCTGTTCCACGCTGATGAACGCTCCGGACTCGGCGTTCGTGATGATGAACCGGGTGACGGTGAACGCCTCGGTGAGCAAGGTGGCGCACGGGCGGGGCGGGACGCAGTTGCTCTCGTTCAACGACCACGCCCACCTGGAACAGGGCGGCCCGGAGCTGATGACCTACCGCTGATCCGGGCCTTTTCACGCCCGTGGCATACCGACTGGTCGGTCCCGATCGTCGGGTGCGGCCCTCGGGTGTGGTCAGGCGCGACGTTCGGCGGCGCGGGCCAGGACGGCCCGCAGCCCCAACTCGTAGCCCACGATCCCGCATCCGGCCACGTAACCGGCGGCCACCGGCGCGGTCACCGAGGTGTGCCGGAACTCCTCGCGGGCGTAGACGTTGGAGATGTGCACCTCGACGACGGGCGCCTCGACGGCGTCGATCGCGTCGCGCAGCGCGATGCTGTAGTGGGCGTAGGCGCCGGGGTTCATCACGACCCCCGCGTAGTGGCGGGCGGAGTGGACGTGGTCGACCATTGCGCCCTCGCTGTTGCTCTGCGCGCAGACCACCTCCACACCGAGTTCCTTGCCCAGGGCGACCACGCGTTCCTCGACCTGGGCGAGGGTGGTGGTGCCGTACTGCCCGGGGTCGCGGGTGCCCAGCAGGTTGAGGTTGGGGCCGTTGAGCAACAGGACGGTGGCGGTGTTCTCGGGCATCGGCGGCTTCCTGGTCGTATTCGGTGTTCGGTGGGACCAGCGTAGACCGTTCCCCTCCGGCGGCCCCGAGCGCGCTTGGGGTATTCGGAGGCGGGTAGCATACCGACCAGTCGGTTCTCATCTTGGAGGCATCCCGTGGCGTCCACCCTGCTGTCCGCGCGCGATCTGCGGTTCCTGCTCTACGAATGGCTCGACGTCGAGGCCCTGACCCGGCGGACCCGGTACGCCGACCATTCCAGGGAGACCTTCGACGGCGCCCTGGAACTGGCCGAACGCGTGGCCACCGACCACTTCGCCCCGCACAACAAGACCAACGACGCCGAGGAGCCCCGCTTCGACGGCGAACGCGTCCACGTCAACCCCGAGGTCAAGAAGGCCCTGGAGGTCTACGCCGAGACCGGCCTGTCCTCCATCGCCATGGACGCCTCCGTGGGCGGCGACCAGATTCCCCGGGTCGTCTCCAGCGCCTGCGACGCCTACTTTCAGGCCGCCAACCTGGGCACCTCCGCCTACCCGTTCCTCACCTCCGGCAACGCGTCCCTGCTCATCGAATACGGCACCCCCGAGCAGATCGACACGTTCGTACGCCCCATGGTGGAGGGCCGCTACACCGGCACCATGTGCCTGTCCGAACCCCAGGCCGGCAGCTCTCTGTCGGACATCACCACCCGGGCCGAACCCGCCGGCGACGGCACCTACCGGCTCTTCGGCAACAAGATGTGGATCTCCGCCGGCGACCACGAACTCACCGAGAACATCGTCCACCTGGTCCTGGCGAAGATCCCCGGCGGCCCGCCCGGGGTCAAGGGCATCTCCCTGTTCATCGTGCCCAAGCACCTGGTGAACGAGGACGGCACCCCGGGCGAGCGCAACGACGTCGTCCCGGCGGGCCTCAACCACAAGATGGGCTACCGGGGCACCGTCAACGCGCTGCTCAACTTCGGCGAGGGCAGGCACACCCCGGGCGGCGAGCCCGGCGCGGTCGGTCATCTGGTCGGCGAGCCCCACCAGGGGCTGCGCTACATGTTCCACATGATGGACGGCGCCCGGATCGGGGTGGGCGCCGGCGCGATGGCGGTCGGCTACACCGGCTACCTGAAGTCGCTCGCCTACGCCCGCGAACGTCTCCAGGGCCGCGCCCTGGGGGCGAAGGACCCGCGTGAGCCGCAGGTGCCCATCATCGAACACACCGACGTGCGGCGGATGCTACTCGCGCAGAAGAGCTACGTGGAGGGCGCTCTGGCCCTGGTGCTGTACTGCGCGCGGCTGATGGACGACAAGCTCAGCGCGGAGTCGCCCGAACGGGTGCGCGAGGCCGGGCTGCTGTTGGACGTGCTCACCCCCATCGTCAAGAGCTGGCCCTCCCAGTGGTGTCTGGAGGCCAACAGCCTGGCCATCCAGGTCCACGGAGGCTACGGCTACACCCGCGAGTACGACGTGGAACAGCACTACCGGGACAACCGGCTCAACGCCATCCACGAGGGCACCCACGGCATCCAGGGGCTGGACCTGCTGGGCCGCAAGGTGGTCCAGGACGGCGGGTCGCGGTTGACGCTGCTGGTGGAGACCGCGCGCGCCACCGTGAAGCGGGCACGAGGGTTGGGCGGAGCCGAGGCCGAGTACGCCGAGCTGTTGGACGCGGCCCTGGCACGCACGGCCGAGACGGCCGCCTCGGCCTGGGCCGAGGGCGACCCGGCCGTGGCGTTGGCCAACGCCACGACCTACCTGGAGGCCGTGGGACACGTCGTGGTGGCCTGGCTCTGGTTGGAGCAGCTGGTCACCGCGCACGGCCGGAACGAGGGTTTCTACGACGGCAAGCGGGCCGCGGCCGCCTACTTCTTCCGGCACGAGCTGCCCAGGACCGGGCCCTGGTTCGACCTGGTCGCCTCCCGCGACCGCACCGTCCTGGACGTGTCCCCCGACGTCCTGTGAGCGCGCGAGGGCCCCGCCTTCCCTATGGAGCGCGGGGCCCTCGGCGGGCGGGATCAGCGCGATTCCCCCAGCACGTGACGGGCGTAGTCCTCCATCGCCTCGCACTGGTAGTCGGCCAACCCGGGCGCCACCTTCTCGTACACCTCGCGCCAGGGCCCCGGCTCCGCGTAGACCCGCCCCAGCTGGACGAACGCGTCGGCGTCCGGAGTCCACATCCGGCACACGCCCTCGTAATGAACGGCGACCTCGGCGCGCACGGCCGGGTCGTCGACCGGACGGCCCGCCCTCAGGTGTGCGGCCATGCGCTCCAGCTGGGCCGCGGTCTCCGCGCGCATCCGCTCCCCCTCCTCGGGGGTCAGGTCACGACCGGCGGCAGCGGCCTCCTCCCACTGCTCGGGCCACTGGGTACGGGCACGGTCGTCGTAGTGGGTGACGTCGAAGCCCTCGAAGAGCTCCTCGGGTCGGATGGTGGTCATGCCGTCTCCTTCCATCGTGTCGACGGTGCGTCGCACGGTCTCGATGAGGGAACCCAACCGGTCGCGTTCGGCCTCCAGGTCGAACAGGTGCCGGCGCAACGCGGCGACCTCGTCGCGTTCGGAGTCCAGGGCACGCCGGATGTCGGCCAGCCCCAACCCCAGCTCGCGCATGACCAGGATCCGTTGCAGTCTGCGCAGTTCACGATCGCCGTAGCGGCGCTGCCCTCCGGGGCCCAGACTCTCGGGCTCCAAGAGACCGATGTGGTGGTAGTGGCGCAGGGTTCGGGAGGTCACGCCGCTGACGCGGCAGACCTCGGCCATCGACCAGGACATCGGGTTCCCTTCGTCGGGCCGGTCCGTCCGGCCTCGGCACGACCGTAGGCGTTGACGTCGCGTCAACCGCAAGTCCGGGCCCCGGCCGAACCCGGGTGCGACCGAATCCACTCCGGAGCGAATTCTCGGGCAATGGTCGTGCAAGGTTTCCGCACGATCTCCACTGAGAAGGGATGAAAGCCCTCAAAAGGGAACACAGTGAGGGTGAAGTCCTGCAGAAAGGCGTGACGTGTTGCCCCTTTCGCCCCACGATCCCGACCGAATCGGACCATATCCGCTGACACATCGGCTCGGCACCGGTGGCATGGGTCAGGTGTACCTGGGACGGGCCGACGACGGCGCGCACGTGGTGGTCAAGGTGGTGCGCTCGGCGCTGGTGGAGGACGACCGGCTGGACGGCACCGACTACCGCGCACGTTTCGCTCGTGAGGCCGAACTCGCCGCGCGGGTGGGCGGGCGCTACACCGCCGAAGTGGTCGACAGCGACCCCCACTCGGAACGGCCCTGGATCGCCTACGAACACATCCCGGGTCCGTCGCTGAAGGCCGCGCTGGCCGAACACGGGCCGCTCGACGCCGCCTCGCTGCGGGCGATGGCCACCCTGCTCGCCGAGGCCCTGGGCACCATCCACATCCGTGACCTCATCCACCGCGACATCAAGCCGAGCAACGTCATCCTGGCGCCGGACGGGCCCCGGGTGATCGACTTCGGTATCGCCCGTCCCACCGAGGGCAGCACGATGACCGGCACCGGGCACGTGTTCGGCACGCTGCCGTACATGTCGCCCGAACAGGCGGAGGGGTCGGCGCTCTCACCGTCCTCCGACGTGTTCGCGTTGGGGACCACCCTGGCCCAGTCGGCGACCGGTCACTGTCCCTTCGACGGTCCCTCCGAGCCGCGCATCCTCATGCGGCTGATCTCGTCGCCGCCCGTGGAGGTCCTGTCCGGGCTGCCCGCGGACCTGGAGGCGCTGATCCGGGACTGCTGGGCGCACGATCCCGCGCTGCGACCCACCCCCGCCCAGGTGGTGGAGCGGTGCGCCGGCCCGCGCCTGGAGCACACCTGGCCGCCCCGCCATCTGGGCGTGCCGGAGACCGCGCCGCCCCTGCCCGAACCCGAACCGACGAAGCCTCAGGTCACCCTGCTCAGGTCCGTGCCGTCCCCGACACCGTCCGAGGAGTCGGTCCGGCGGCGCTACCAGGTCACCATCGTGGCCCTGTTGGGTCTGTTGCTGTTCCTGGGTGTCCTGCTGCTGGTCTGAGCTAGATGGCCTCGCGGCGTTGCAAATGGTTGAACGACAGCCAGCCGGGCAGCACCGGGAACCAGAACGTCAGCACCCGGAACAACAGCACCGCGGGCAGCGCCACCGCCGCCGGGACACCCGCCACCGCGGTGAGTCCGCCGATGAGCGCGGCCTCCACCGCGCCCAGACCACCCGGGGTGGGCGCGGCCGAGCCGATGGCGTTGCCGGCCAGGAACACCACGGCGACGGCGACCAGGCTCACCTGGATCTCGGGGCCGGCGAACGCCAGGACCGAGAAGTGCAGGCACAGCACGAACGCGACGGTGAGCAGCAGCGTGCCGCCCACCCCGAGCAGCAGGCTCATCGGGCGCTGGAGCATGTCCAGCAGTCGGGGCAGGACCCCGCGCAGGTAGGGGCGCAGACGTTCGGCGACCGCCCGGCGCATGCGGGGATGCAGCAGGACCGCGGCCACCAGGGCCGTGCCGAGGACGCTGATGAGGGCGACGGTCGGTGAGGGGCTGAAGCCCGTCCAGTAGGAGGTGCCGGTGAGGTAGGCGCAGACCAGCAGCAGGGGGACGTGGATCAGGAAGCCCACCAGTTGGGTGAGTCCGACCGCGGACAACGCGAGGGAGGTGGGCACGCCGGCCTTGATGACGAACCGGCTGTTGATCGCGATCGAGCCCAGCCCCGCGGGGGCCGCGATGCGCACGAACGACGCCGCGTACTGCACCAGGATGGTGCGCCACCAGGGCAGCGGCGCGGGTACGAAACCGATCAGCACCATGGCGGCGGCGATCATGCACGTGGTGGCCATGGCGAACGCGGTCAAGGCCCACAGCGGGTCGGCGTGACGGATGGTGGCCAGGTCGACGCCGGCGAGTTGGTAGACCAGGACCAGTCCGACGACGGTGGCGACCACGAAGCTGACGATGGTGCGCGGCCGCATCCGTTCCAGCCGGGCGGGTTCGGTCGGGGCCTCGGGGGCCAAGGACACCATGTGGTCACGGAGTCGTCCCAGGAGCGCGCGGTCGGTGCGTCGCAGTTCGGCGCGCAGCCGGTGCGGCAGGCCGGGGGGTTGTAGCAGCGGAAGCACGGCGGCGGCGGTCTCCACGTCCAGGGCGCGCACGGCCGAGGCGACGGCGCGTTCGACACCCACGCGCAGCGCGAGCAGGGTGAGCATGGCCGCGTGGTCCAGGGAGGTGCGCAGTTGGGCCGCGGCCACCGAGCCGTGGTCGAACCCGGTCAGGGCGGCGGTGGGTGGATCGTCGGGACCGTTCTCGCGGATGCCGACCGTGGCGCCGTGGAGGTCGCCGTGGACGACGCGGCGTCGGTGCAGCGCGCCGAGGAGTTCCCACAGATCGGCGAGGAGGGTGTCGGTGACCTGTTCGGGTTCGAGGGTGTCCAGGCCCCGGACGTGCGAGCGTTCGCGGGCGAGCAGGACGGTGCCCGGGGAGAGTTCCCCCAGGGCCAGGATCCGGGGAGCGGGGACCCCGGCGTCACGTGCGGCGGCGCTCATCAGGGCGGCGTGTTCGGCGCGTCTGCGGACCCCGTAGAGGATGCGGGGGGCGACCGGGCGGCGCAGCAGGAGCAGGGCGCGCAGTCGTCTCCAGAAACCGCTGGTGTTCTCGGAGCCGAGGACGGTGAGCTCGATCCGACGCCCGTCGGTGAGGTCGGCCAGGTGGCGGGGGTCCCCGTCCTCGTCGGTGCCGTCGGGGACGATCCGGTCGGCGGTCAGGTCGAAGCGGGCGAGTTCGTCCAGGATGCGTCCGGTGGCGGGGGGAGGTACCCGCACGCCGATGGCGTAGCGGGCCAGGGCCGCGCAGGTCAGGCCGACCAGGACGGTGAAGAGGACGGCGAGGATGCTGTTGACGCCCGCCGTGACCGCGGTGACGGCGACCATGGAGTTGGTCCCCCACAACAGGGAGCGGACCCTGGGCTGCCCGGCGGGCATGGTGCGGGTGAAGGCGATACCGGCGGCCACGTAGCCCAGGGTGGCGGCGGTGAGGACGTCCTCGGGCAGGCCTGGCAGGGGTGCGGCACCGATGGAGGCGATCTCCATCCGCGCGTTGACCCAGGAGGTCATGCCGTAGGCGGCCACCGCCGCGACGAGGGGGCGCAGCAGGTCGCGCACGCTCCCGACGATCAGGGTGCGCAGGACGACGTAGCAGACCAGGACGAGCAGCAGGAGGTTGGCACCGACCGCGACGGCGAGGAGCAGCCCGGGCGGGATCACCGCGCGCAGTTGGGAGGCGTCGTCGATGGGCCCGCCTTCGGCCAGGGCATCGGTGACCAGGAGCAGGACCACGAAGACCAGCATCAGTCCGGCGAAGCCGACGAGCAGGTCGATGGGTCTGCGCGGAGCGCGGGCGGCGAATCGGCCGGGGGTGGTGGCCGAGGAGTCGGTCGGGGATGTCGTCACCCCACAAGCCTGCCCGATTCGTGGGGATGCGGTGATCAGGGGTGGGGGTGTTTCGTCGGTCGCCGGGTGGTGTGCGGGGTTCGGCGCGTGGGTCGGGGCCCGGGTGCGGGGAGCCGGGTGTGCGCCCGGGCCCCGACGGGTGGTGGACTTTCGGGTGTCCTACTCGGGCAGGGGCAGGAGTCCGCGTTCATAGGCGCGGAGCAGGTTGCGGGGGACTCGGTACTCGCGGCCCCGCAGACGCACCGTGACCAGTTCGGGGGGCGTCGCCTTCCACTGGGAGCGGCGGGTGCGGGTGTTGGCGCGCGACATCCTGCGCTTGGGTACGGCCATTGGTGCGTGCCTTTCCGTGCGGGTGGCGGGTCCGAATCGTGTCCGGGCCGCGCCGCCCGCGGATGGTTTCCCTTTACTTGCGCCCGTAGCGGCGCTGGAAGCGCTCCACCCGGCCGGCGGTGTCCACCACGCGGGCGTTGCCGGTGTAGAAGGGGTGGCTCGCGCTGGAGATCTCTACGTCGACGAGCGGGTAGGTGTTGCCGTCCTCCCATTGGATGGTCCTGTCACCGGTCACGGTGGACCTGGTGAGGAAGGCGAAGTCGGCGGCCTTGTCCCGGAAGACGACCGGTCGGTACTCGGGGTGGATTCCCTGTTTCATGCGGGCCTCTCTTCGGGGTGTGTCCGGGTCAGCGTTCCTCTCGGAACTCGACGTGGCGGCGCAGCTTGGGGTCGTACTTGCGCAGGACCAGGCGGTCGGGGGTGTTGCGGCGACTCTTACGGGTCACGTAGGTGGTCCCGGTGCCCTCGGTGGACCTGAGCTTGATGATGGGTCGTGCGTCGTTGCGTGCCATGTGGACCTCCTAGGCCGTCGATCTGCGTCAACCAAATGATAACCGTTTTCATTCCCACTCGGCGCCACGGCTTCGCACCTTCGGCCGGAAACCCGCCACGACCGCACGATCCACGCATTCGACTACTTTGCGTGATTACATCGGCACAAACCAACGAAGCCGGTGCTCGGAGTGCCCGGCGCCGAGGAGAGCCATGCCGCCCGTACACAGTCGACGCCGGTTCCTGGTGGCCACCGCGGCCATGAGCGCCCTGACCGGATCCACCCTCCTCGGTGACCTCCTCCGAGGCGGTTCTCCCGCGTCGGCCGACCCGCTCGTCGGCTCCTCCCCCACCTTCACCGAGGTTCCCGTCACCCTCGATGACGCCGTCACCGTCCCACCCGGCCACACCGCCCGTGTCCTGTTGCCCTGGGGTGCGCCCCTGCGCACCGATTCCCCCCGTTGGCGCCCCGACGCCGGGAACACCGCCGAGGAGGCGGCGCGCCAGGTCGGCACCGGCCACAGCGGGATCGGCTACCTACCCCTGCGTCCCGGACAGGCCGGAAACCGTCAGGGGCTCCTCGTAGTGACCCATTCCCAGGTCGACCGCGTGCTGCTGCGCACCGACGGAGGGCGGGCCGGCGACGCCGCCCCGACCGCCAAGGAGATGGCCTCCCTCGGCGCGACCATCGCGCGCGTCGAACTCGTCGACGGGCGTTGGCGGGTGCTGGGGGACGAACTCGACCATCGACTGACCGGCGACTCCCCCACCACCCCGAACGGACCCCTGGTCGGCCACCCCGCCCTGGACACCGGGGCCGACCCGGCCGGGGTCCTGAGCGGCCCCGGCCAGGCCACCACCCCCTGGGGAACCTGCCTGACCGCCGACGCCGCACTCGACCGGGAACTCACCCCGAACGAGGCGCGACGGTCCGGTTGGGCGGTGGAGGTCGACCCGTTCGACCCCGACTCCGCTCCCATGAAACGCACCGCCCTGGGCCGGATGGCGCACCACGGCGCCACCGTGACCGAGTCGCGCGGGCGCGCCGTGGTGTACCTGTGCGACGACTCCCACCTCTACAAGTTCGTCGGCGCCCACCCATGGCGCGAACGCCTGCGCGACCGGGCCCTCGGCCCCCTGGCCGAAGGCGCCCTGTACGCGGCACGGACGGGTTCGGACGGTTCGGGGACCTGGTCGCCCCTGGTCCACGGCGGGTCCGGGCTGGGCGAGGGCGAGGGCTTCACCGACCAGGCCGACGTTCTCCTTCGTGCCGGAGAGGCCGCCGAAGCTGTGGACGCGACGAGGCTCCGCGGGCCGGGCACGCCCGCCGTCCACCCGGCGACCGGGGCCGTGTACCTGTCCGAGGCCGACGGTCAGGGCGGCGGTCGGATCCTCTCCCTGAGCGAAGGGGCCGCCGACCACGGCGCGACCCTGTTCTCCTGGCGCGAGTCCACTCGGACCGAGGCACCCCCGGGTGGGCTGCACTGCGGTTCCGACGGCCGGCTGTGGATCCACACGGACACCACCCGGATCACCGACCCCCGAGCGTGGGAGCGCGCGGGCAACAGCGCCCTGCTGTGCGCCGACCCCGACGGCGGGCGGGCGCGGCGCTTCCTCACCGGGCCCCGCGGCTGCGCGATCGCCGGAGTGGCCGCCACCCCGGACGGGCGAACCCTGTTCGTGACGGTGCGGGGACCCGGGTCGGCCACCGAACACCTGGGCGCACCGACCGTGGACGACCCGCGCGCGGTGAGCAACTGGCCCGGGTTCGATCCGCGCGGGCGGCCGCGGTCGGCCGTGGTGGTGGTCCGCAAGGACGACGGCGGCGTCATCGGAACCTGAGCGTCCCGGCCTCGACCTCACCGGTGGTGGGGCTCGCCTGTAGTCGCAGGTGGGTCGTGCCCGCTTCACCCCGCTCCGCCGTTCCCGTAACTTGTCGGGGTGAGTACACCGGCACCGCTCCCCCGCACCACCTTGGAGGCCATGCGGAGCAAGGGCTTCCTGTGGTCGTCCTGGCCGTGGCGGGGCCTGGGTCACCTGGCCGGAACGATGGTGATGGGGCCCCTGGCCGTGTTGCTGCTGGCCCCCTTCTCGGTACCGCTGATCATGCTCGGCGAGCACGTGGAGGCGCTGGCCCGGGGAGAGCCGCAGGGGGCATGGACCCTGGCCGCCCTGTTGCTGTTCGGGGCGGTCCTGTTGCTGCTCGGCGGACCCTTCGTCGCCCTGGTGGTCGCGCCGATCGAACGGTGGCGGCTGCGCCTGGTCCACCCACCGATCGACCACGGGCACCGGGCCACCGGCCCCGGCCTGTGGCACCGGGCGCGGGTGCGCTACACCGAGGCGGCCACCTGGCGCGAGTTCGCCTACCTGCTCCTGCTGGTCCTGCTGCTGGACAACCTGACGTGGGCGCTGCTGTTCCTCTTCCCCGTCATGGGCCTGTTCCTGGTCGTCAGTCCGCTCATCCCCCTGTTCGGGGAGACCGTCACCCTCGGGTGGTGGCACTTCGAGGACCCGCTCACCGCCCTGCCCCTGGTGGCACCCGGGGCGCTCCTCTTGCTGCTCACGCCCTACGTGTGCACCCCGGCGGCGGGCGTGCACGCCCTGGTCGCACGGGTCCTGCTCGGCGGACGCGGGGAGACCGAGGAACTGCGCTCGGAACTGGTCGAGGTGACCCGTTCCCGCGCCCGCCTGGTGGACGCCTTCGAGACCGAACGCCGACGCATCGAACGCGACCTGCACGACGGTGCCCAGCAACAACTGATCTCCCTGGCGATGCGTCTGGACCTGGCCAGGATGGACGCGCCACCGGGCAGCGGGATGGAACGCACCTTGAGCGAGGTGCACGGCCAGGCCAAGGAGATCATCGGGTCGCTGCGCGAGATCGTGCACGGCATCCACCCCAAGGTGCTCAGCGACCGGGGGCTGGCCGCGGCCCTGCCGGAACTGGCCGATCGCTCCCCCGTCCCCACCCGCGTGCGCGTCGACCTACCGCGCAGGCCTCCCGCGCACCTGGAGAGCGCCGCCTACTACGTGGCCGCCGAGTCCCTCACCAACGTCGCCAAACACGCCGGGGCCACCGAGGTCCGGTTGAACACCCGATTGGAGGAGGACATCCTGGTGTTGGAGACCATCGACGACGGACGGGGCGGCGCCGACCCCGCGGGCGGCACCGGACTGACCGGTCTGGCCGACCGGGTCACCGTCGTCGGCGGCAGGATCCTGTTGTCCAGCCCACCAGGTGGTCCCACGAGATTGAGAGCGGAGTTCCCGTGTCCCCCATCCGAGTAGTCCTGGCCGAGGACGGCGCCCTGCTGCGTGAGGGTCTGTCCGACCTGCTGCGCAGGTTCGACTTCGAGGTGGTCGCGGCGGTCGGTGACGCCGAGGCGCTCAAGGCGACGGTCGCCGAGTACGCCCCCGATCTGGTGGTCACCGACATCCGGATGCCGCCCGACTTCACCGACGAGGGACTGCGCGCCGCCGTGGAGCTGCGCCGGGAACACCCGCGTCTGCCGGTGGTGGCGCTCAGCCAGTACGTGGAAGCCGGTTACGCGTCCGACCTGTTGGACTCCCACGAGGGGGTCGGTGTCGGTTACGTGCTCAAGGAACGGGTGGTGGACGTCGCCGAGTTCTCCGACGTGCTGCGTCGGGTGCACGCCGGGGGCACCGTCATCGACCCCGAGGTCGTGCGGCGACTGGTCCGGCGGCGCAGCACCCCACTGGAGCGGCTGTCCGAACGCGAACTGGAGGTGCTGGCGCTGCTGGCCCAGGGCGTCTCCAACGCCCGGATCGCCCGGGAGCTGGTGGTGTCCGAACCCACCGTGGGCAAGCACATCACCAACATCCTCGCCAAGCTCGACATTCCGCCCGAAGGGACCGACGTGGACCGTCGCGTCATGGCGGTCCTGACCTACCTGCGCGAACAGCCGGACTGAGAGGGCGACCGGACCGGGTGGGCCCACGCGAGGAGGGCGGTCACGGAACCGTGTCCATGACCGCCCTCGACGGGCATATCCCACTCGCCGTCAGGCGACCGCTCCGTCGCGCTCGGCGAAACGCTCGGCGCGCAGCCTGCGGGCCTCGTCGGGGTCCAGGACCGGGGCGGCGGTGAGCAACTGCTGGGTGTAGTCGCTCCGCGGGTTCTCGTAGACCGAGTCGCTGTCGCCCATCTCCACGACCTCGCCCTTGCGCATGACCGCGACGCGGTCACTGACCTGCCGCACGACCGCCAGATCGTGGGCCACGAAGATGTAGGTCAGACCGAAGTCGTCCTGCAACTCCGAGAGCAGACGCAGCACCTGGTCCTGCGTGGACACGTCCAGCGCGGAGACCGGCTCGTCGCAGATGATCAGCTTGGGCTTGAGGATCAGCGCGCGGGCGATGGCGATGCGCTGACGCTGACCACCGGAGAACGCGTGCGGGAACCGGTTGTAGTGGTTGGGCTCCAGGCCCACCCTCTCCAACAGGTCCTGCACCTGACCTCGGATCTTCTTGCCGTCGCGCTCACCCTGCACCTTCAGCGCGGTGCCGATGCTCTCACCGATGGTCAGGCGCGGGTTCAGCGAGGAGTAGGGGTTCTGGAACACCATCTGCACGTCGCGGCGGAGCGGTCGCAGCTCGCGCTCGCGCATGTGGGTGATGTCCTTGCCCTCGAAGTGGACCGACCCCTTCGTGGGCTCCAGCAGACGCATGATCATGCGCGAGACCGTGCTCTTGCCCGAGCCGGACTCGCCCACGATGCCGAGGGTCTCGCCCTTGTACAGGTCGAAGCTCACACCCTTGACCGCCCAGAAGTCGCTGGATCGGCCCCACATTCCCCCACGGACCTTGAAGCACTGGGCGATGTCGCGCACGCTCAGCAGCGGCTCGCTCTCGGAGGTGGCGGGGGTGAAGGCCTCGAAGTCACCGGGCTTGGTGACGGTGCCCTCGCGCTTGTCCCGATCGATACGGTCGGCGCGGTCTCGGGCACGGCGCTGGGCCCGAGAGACCTCCACACGCGGCACCGCGTCCAGCAGCGCCTGGGTGTAGGGGTGCTCGGGCTTGGAGAGGACCTTGCGCACGTCGCCGCGCTCGACGGCCTGACCGTGGCGCATCACCACGACCTCGTCCACCGAACCGGCCACGACGGCCAGGTCGTGCGAGACGAGGATGAGCGCCATGTTCAGGTCACGACGCAGCTCGTCGAGCAGGTCCAGGACCTGGGCCTGGACCGTGACGTCCAGGGCCGTGGTGGGCTCGTCCGCGAGCAGCACCTTGGGGTCGCACATCAACCCCATGGCGATCACCACGCGCTGGCGCATACCGCCGGAGAACTCGTGCGGGTAGGAGTTGATCCGCTTCTCCGGCTCGGGGATGCCGACCCGGCCCAGGGCCTCCACGGCACGCTTGCGCGCAGCGCTCTTGGAGGCCTTGGGGTTGTGCACCTGGTAGGCCTCGATGAGCTGGTTACCGATGGTGTACTGCGGGTGCAGCGACTGCATCGGGTCCTGGAAGACCATCGCGATGTCGTTGCCGCGCATCTGGCGCATCTTCTTGTCGCTCGCGGTCACCACGTTCTGCCCGGCCACCTCGATGGAACCGGTGATCTGGGCGCGGCTGCCCCGGTGCAGACCCATCAGGGCCAGCGAGGTCACGCTCTTGCCCGAACCCGACTCGCCCACGATGCCCAGGGCGCCACCGGCCGGGACCTCGAAGGACAGTCCCTTGACGGCGTGGACGTCTCCATCCATCGTCGGGAACGTCACCCGCAGGTCGTCCACGCGCACGACTGCGTCGGAGGCAGCCGATCCGGTCGAGGCCATGTCACTTTTCCTTCGGTAGAGCTGGTCTGGTGTTCACGCTGACACGCGTCACGCGGTGATCCGCACCCGCGGGTCGACGACCGGGTACAGGAGGTCGACGATCAGGTTGCACACCACGATGAACACGGCGCCCAGGAGCGTGACCCCCAGGATCACGGGCAGGTCCTTGGAGACGATCGAGTCGATCGCGTAGGCGCCCACACCGTTCAGGGAGAACACCTTCTCGGTGAGGATCGCGCCGCCCAGGACCATGCCGATGTCCAGGCCGAGGATGGTGAGGATCGGGGTGAGGGTGGGTCGCAGGGCGTGCTTGAAGATCACCTTGCGCTCGCTCAGGCCCTTGGCCCGCGCGGTGCGGATGTAGTCCTCGTTGAGCGTTTCCAGCATGCCCGCGCGAGTCTGGCGGGCGTACTGGGCGGCGTGCAGGAACGCCAGGGTGATCCAGGGCAGGAGCATGACCTGGTACCAGGCGACGGGGTCCTCGGTGAAGGGGACGTAGCGCGACACCGGGAACAGGCCCCACTGGTGGACCAGGAAGGCCAGGGCCAGCAGACCGGTGAAGTAGATGGGCAGGGACACGCCCGCGAGGGCGGCACCCATGGCCAGACGGTCGAAGATGCTGCCCTTCTTGACCGCGGAGAGGACACCGACGCCGACACCGCCGATGACCCAGATGACCGCCGCGCCCAGACCCAGGGACAGGGTGACGGGGAGACGGTCGAGGATCTGGGGCAGCACCGGAGAGTTGGTGCTGAAGGAGTAGCCCAGGCAGGGGGCCGCGCACTCGACGGTCTGACGGCCGAAGGTGAACTCCTGACCGAAGAGCAGAGTGCGGAGGAACTCCACGAACTGGACCGCGATCGGCTGGTCGAGGCCAAGGCGTTCCACGGTGGCCTGGATCGCCTCCGGGGTGGGCGCCTTGCCCACGTACATCGCCGCCATGCCCTGCGGGGTGACGCCCGCCCACCTGGGCAGGACGTAGAAGATCCAGAAGGTCACCGCGGTAACGACGACGAGAAGCAGAAGACCCGCCCCAAGGCGGCGAAGAATATAGTTCAGCATCGCAGTCGGCGGACGGGGCACCCAAGGGATCACCTCGGGTGCCCCGCCGCTCTCACCTGCCTTTTCGTACTAGTTCAGGCTGGTAGTGGGGACTGCTAGTCCCGGTCGACGCCCAGCGGCATCAGGTCGTACATCATGAACGCGGGCTGGTAGAACACGTTCGTCAGCTCGTCCGAGCGGTAGATCAGCGACTTGTCGAAGACCACCGGCAGGATGGCGGCGTTCTCCATGACGAGGGTGTCGATCTGCTCGTAGATGGCCGCGCGCTCGTCGGGGTCCTCGGTGAGCAGGGCGTCGTCCCAGAGACCGTTGATCTCGGGGTCGTCGAGCTCGGAGGTGTTGAAGTTACCGGTCTCCATGATCGCGTCGCCGTGGGTGATCTTGGAGGCGAAGCCGTAACCGCTGGGCCAGTCCGGACCCCAGCCGGAAAGGCTCAGGCCGATGTCGTTCTCACGGACGAAGTCCTGGGAACCGGCGTACTGACCGAAGAAGTCGGCCGTGGGGTAGGACTCGATGGTCACGTCGATGTTGACGCGAGCGAGGGCCTCCTTGACGGACTCCGCGGTCTGCACCTCGTTGTCGTTCTCGGCGCGGACGGCGAGCGTGGTGCTGAAACCGTCCTCCTCGCCGCAGGCATCGAGCTTGGTCTGGGCCGCGTCGAGGTCACCCTTGCCGTCCTCGGACGGGTACAGGTTCGACTCCGGGTTGGAGCCCGGGATCGCCGGCGGCAGCAGGTTGGTGGCGATGTCACCACCGGGCTCGCCGCCCCAGGCGCGCCACATGCTGTCGCGGTCGACCGCGTACATGATGGCCTGGCGGCAGGCCACGTCCTCAATGATCGGGGTGTGGATGTTCATGTAGCGCAGGGCGCCGGTGTACGGGTTGTCCAGGTTGCCCTGGACGGCCTCGTCGTCGAGCAGGGTGGAGCGCATGGCCGGGCCCACACCGGTGCCGCGAGCGTCGACGTCGATGTCGCCGTTGACCAGACGCTGGTCGATCTCGTCCTGGGCGACACCGATCTCAAGCTCGACGCGGTCCGGAAGAGCCGGACGGACATCGTCGGTCTCGGGGTCCCAGTGCTCGTTGCGCTCAAGGTGCAGCTGGACGCCGGGCTGGTAGTTCCCGTCGAACTTGTACGGACCCGAGGAGAGCACGTGCTCCTGGTAGAGCTCGCCCTTGTCGGCCTCGATCGGCACGGGGGCGGTCTGGAGCTGGGTCAGGACGTTCGGGAACTCGGAGAAGGAGTCCTTGAGGTGGAAGACCAGGGTGTGGTCGTCCGGGGTCTCGATGGAGTCGAAGCCCGCGAGCGGGTCCGAACCCTCGTAGACGTTGTGGTCGTCCTGGTCCAGGTGCGCGGCGAAGTACTGCGGGCCCAGAGAGAGCGTGCCACCGTTGAAGTTGGAGCGCGCGATGGCGTACTTGATGTCCTCGGCGACGATCTCGGAGCCGTCCTCGTACTTGAGGCCCTCCTGGATCTCGATGGTCCACTCGGTGAAGTCATCGTTGGGCTCGGGCATCGCCTTGGCCAGGTCGGGCATCAGCTCGGTCGCGGCCTCACCCGGCTCCGGGGTGAAGGACAGCAGTGTACGAGCGTAGTAGCGCTGGAAGTTCCAGCTCCACCCGTAGTAGGTGTTGCCCGGGTCGGCGGAGTCGAAGTCGGCCTCGATGGCGTACTTCAGGGTGCCACCGCTCTTGTCCGAAGCGTTGACGAGCTCGGTCGAGCCCTGGTCGAACTCGAACTCCGATTCGGCCGCGCCGCCGCCGGTGGCGGAACCGCCACAAGCGGACAGCAGCAGGGTGGCCGCCGCGCCGAGCGCGACGAAGCCGAAGGTGCGTTTCCTCAAGGAACTACCTCTCTGGGAACCTGGTGTGGGGATGATTGGACCCGCGGGTTGATCCACGCCCGCGCGGGGGGAGGATGATCGCCCCGCACGAGCGCGGGTCAATCGGAGGTCTTGGGGTCGAAGGCGTCACGGAGGCCGTCACCGAACAGGTTGAACGCGAGCACGGTGATGAAGATGGCCATACCGGGGAAGATGATGAAGTAGGGCGCCTCACGGAAGAACGGCACCGCTTCGGAGAGCATCTTGCCCCAGCTGGGAGTGGGCGGGTTGATACCGACGCCCAGGAAGCTCAGAGCCGCCTCGAACAGGATGTTCGTGGGGATCAGGAGCGTGGCGTAGACGATGACCGGCGTGATCAGGTTCGGCAGGATCTCCTTGAGGAGGATGTGCCGGTTGCCGGCGCCCAGGCTTCTGGCGGCCTCCACGAACTCCCGCTCGCGCAGGGCGAGGGTCTGACCGCGGACGATGCGCGCGATGTAGGGCCAGTTGAAGAAACCGATGATGAAGACGATGACGCCGATTCGGAGCCCGTTGCCGGTCAGCCCCAGGACCCCGTCGGGGATGACGCCGACCAGGGCGATGGCGAACAGCATCAGCGGGAAGGCCAGGAAGATGTCCATGGCCCGGCTGATGAGGGTGTCGACCCAGCCGCCCACGTAACCGGCGATGATGCCCAGGATGGTGCCCAGGGCGACGCAGACCAGGGTGGCCAGGAAGGCGACCAGCAGGGAGATCTGGGCGCCGTAGAGGATCCGGCTGAACAGGTCGCGGCCGGTCGTGGGCTCGACACCGAGCAGATGGTCGCCACTGATCCCGCCCCAACGGTCGACGCCCGCGTCGGGATTCTCGGGGTCGATGTAGGGAAGGCGTCGGCTGGGCTCGATCAGGTCCTGGTGGAACTGGGTGGGCGGATGCCCGAACCACTTGGCCAACAACGGCGCGAAGATCGCCGCCAGGATGAGCAGCACCACGACGATGCCGGAGATCATGGCGACCTTGTCGCGGCGTAGGCGCTGCCAGGCGATCTGCTTCAGGGACCGGTTGTCGGCGTCACTACGACCTTGGGTGGCCGCCGCTGCGACGTCCGCGGTGTCGGCGTCCTCCGCCGACTCAGGGACTTGCGAGGGCGCACTCATCAGGCCACCACTCTCCACTCTTGCGCTTCTGACCGAGAGGACAGAACCCACACGTGAGCACTCAGGGGGGTCGACCCTGCGAGGTCTCACGGTGGGGCCGGTCGGATCTCGACACTGGCTGGTTGGGCTTCACGCTCTGCGAGGAGGGAGGATCACCCACCCCACCGGCGCCGGATCACGGGTCCTGGATCACTTGGTGATCTTGGACACCCGGTGGCCCGTTTTGCCCTGGATGTTACACAACGACCAATTTACTCGCCTACGACGAGCTCACCGTCCAAACCAAGTCCATGTAGCTAAATCGTAACCAAAGCTAACAATGGATCTACATGGAGACTAAAGCACACAAAGTAGGACTCTACCGACCATGAGGCCTGAACAGGGGCGATGCGCCGCCACGATCCCCACACCATACGAGGAGGAACACGAGGAAGGGAACGCATAGCCGCGCACTATGCGAGATGCTATGAACCGGTAAGTAATCAGACGAATCCGGTACGTAATGGTAAAGAAATGAAAAACGGCGGCCCCGCCTCAGCGGAACCGCCTTCGTGATGCCGACCTGACCGACGCTTCGCCGATCGCGGCGTGCGTCGGCCCTGGGTCACTCGATGCCGTGCTTGCGCAGCAACGCCTCGATGTCGTCGAAGTCCTCGTCGCCACCGGACTTCTTCTGCGGTGGCGCCTTGACCTGACCGGCGGTGGGCTTGGCCGGTCCCGCCGCGGGAGCGCCCTGCCCTCCGGCCGGCGCGTCCCCGCCCTCGGAGGTCTTGTCCTTGGCCCCCGGCTGCTTCACGCCGATCCCCCGCGCCTTCATGAACCCGGAGGCCACGTACAGGATCACCATCAGCGGCACCAGCGCCACACCGGCCCACACGATCGGGTTGAACACCAGACCGGCCAGTACACCGAAGAGTCCGAGCACGAACTGCATGATGACGTTCATCAGGCCGAGCAGACCCGCCACCAGCGGGAGCATCGACCAGGCCAGGCCGCGCAACCCGAAGGCCAGGCCCTTGCGTCGCCACACGAAGAACGTGATGATCAGGCCCACCGCCGCGAGGGCCGCTCCCAAGGTGAGGCCGGAGGTCATAGTCAGTGTCTCAGGCATAGGGCCAGTCTCCCATCCCGGGCCCGAACACACATCCGGCTCATCCCCTAGGGCGGGTCACCCACCGCTCTCTCGGCGGGTACACGGCGTGCACGGGCGCGACTTCTCCTCGATTCACCACGCTACCGCGCGCCCCGCACGTCCACGGTCCGGGAGTGTCAGCGGTCGGCGACCAAGGACTCCAACCAGTCCAGGTCGACCCCGACCAGGCTGTCGCGGAACACCACGCCCTCGCGGGGCGGAACCTCGATGTGGTTCGGAATAGCGATGGTGACGCATCCGGCGTCGGCGGCCGAGGCCACCCCCACCACGGAGTCCTCCACGGCCACACACCGTCTCGGGTCCACCCCCAGGCGACGCGCGGCCCTGAGGTAGGGATCGGGGTGGGGCTTGTTGGCCTCCACCTCGTCACCGGCCACCGAGTCATCGAAGCTCTCCAGGCCGATCCCACCGATGGCGGTGGCCACCAACTCGCGTTCGGTGGAGGTCACCAACGCCACCGGAACGCCCGCCTCCGACAGCATGGTGACCAGTTCCTTGGCCCCAGGACGCAGTTCCGCGCCCTGCTCCAGTTTGGCGCGGAACCGGTCGTAGAGCCGATCGGCGACCTGTCTCGGTGTGAGGTCGGCCCCGGTCAACTCGATGATGTAACGCCCCACCGGGGTGGCGGCATTACCCACGTTGGCCAGGTGGTCCTTCTCGGTCCACACCCCGCCCAGTTCGGCGACGAGTTCCGCCTCCGACTCGTTCCACAGGTGTTCGCTCTCGATGAGGGTGCCGTCCATGTCCAACAGGACCGCCTGCAGACGGCGACCGGACTCCTGGGCGGCGGGGACTCGAAGGGACTCGGACGGTTCGGAACTCACAGTGCTCATGACTCTTCTCGACTCGTGGGTGTCGGACCCGACATGGGGAGAGGCCCCACCTGCGCCGGAACGCCGGTGGGGCCTCACCTGAGCCGGTCAGACGTTGAAGTATGTCGCCTCGGGGTGATGAATGACGATCGCGTCGGTGGCCTGTTCGGGAACAAGCTGGTACTCCTCGGACAACGTCACCCCCACCCTCTCCGGCGCCAACAGCTTCGTGATCTTGGCGCGGTCCTCCAGGTCGGGGCAGGCCCCATAACCCAGGGAGAACCGGGCGCCCCGGTAACCGAGCTTGAAGAAGGCGTCCAGCTCGGCCGGGTCCTCCCCCGCGAAGCCCAGCTCCGCGCGGACCCTGGTGTGCCAGTACTCGGCCAACGCCTCGGTCAGCTGTACGGACAGGCCGTGCAGCTCCAGGTAGTCGCGGTAGGCGTTCTTCTGGAACAACTCCGCGGTGGCCCGGCTGATCGCCGCGCCGACCGTCACCACCTGGAAGGAGACCACGTCCAACTCTCCCGACTCCTTGGGCCGGAAGAAGTCCGACAGGCACAGGTGCCGGTCGCGACGCTGACGCGGGAACGTGAAGCGGGTGCGTTCGGTGACCCCTTCGTCGTCGAGCACGACCAGGTCGTCACCCTCGCTGTAGCAAGGGTAGTGGCCGTGCACGACCGCGGCCTCCAGCAGGCCCTCGGTCTGGATCCGGTCCAACCACATCCGCATGCGCGGACGCCCCTCGGTCTCCACCAGCTCCTCGTAGGTGGGACCGTTGCCGCCTCGGGAGGCCTTCAGCCCCCACTGCCCCATGAACGTGGCTCGCTCGTCGAGGAAGGAGGCGTAGTCGGCCAGCGGGATGCCCTTGCTGATGCGGTCGCCCCAGAACGGCGGCGTGGGCACCTTGTTGGTGGTGGACACGTCACTGCGGGCGGGCATGTCCTCGGGTTCGGTGACCTTGAGGGTGGCGCCCCGCTTGACCCTGCGCTGACGCAGTTCGGGCAGTTTGGCGCCCTCCTCGCCGCGCTTGACCGCCATGAGGGTGTCCATCAGGCGCAGACCCTCGAAGGCGTCCTTGGCGTAGCGGACCTCACCGCCGAACATCTCGGCCAGGTCCTGCTCCACGTAGGAGCGGGTGAGAGCCGCGCCGCCCAACAGCACGGGGAAGTTCGCCGACATCCCCCGGGAGTTCATCTCCTCCAGGTTCTCCTTCATGACCACCGTGGACTTGACGAGCAGACCCGACATCCCGATGACGTCGGCCCGCTTCTCCTCGGCGGCCTCCAGGATCGCCGACACCGGCTGTTTGATGCCGAGGTTGACGACCTCGTAGCCGTTGTTGGACAGGATGATGTCGACGAGGTTCTTGCCGATGTCGTGGACGTCGCCCTTGACGGTCGCGAGCACGATGCGGCCCTTGCCGTCATCGTCCGTCTTCTCCATGTGCGGTTCGAGGTAGGCCACGGCCGACTTCATGACCTCGGCGGACTTGAGGACGAACGGCAGCTGCATCTGGCCGGAGCCGAACAGCTCACCGACGGTCTTCATGCCCGAGAGGAGGGTGTCGTTGACGATGGCCAGGGCCGGGCGCTCGGCCAGCGCCTCGTCCAGGTCGGCCTCGATGCCGGTGAGCTCGCCGTCGATGATGCGACGCTCCAGGCGCTCCCACAGCGGCAGCGCGGCCAGCTCCTCGGCGCGGGAGGCCTTCATGGACTGGGCGTCCACCCCGGTGAACATGTCGATGAAGGTGCCCAGCGGGTCGTAGTCGCCCTCACGCCGGTCGTAGATCATGTCGAGGGCGACCTTGAGCTGGTCCTCGGGGATCTGGTTGATCGGCAGGATCTTGGAGGCGTGCACGATCGCCGAGTCCAGACCCACCTGGACCGCCTCGTGCAGGAACGCCGAGTTCAGCACGATGCGGGCGGCCGGGTTCACGCCGAAGGACAGGTTGGACAGACCAAGGGTGGTCTGCACGTCCGGGTAACGACTCTTGAGTTCACGGATCGCTTCGAGGGTCTCGATCCCGTCCCTGCGGGTCTCCTCCTGTCCGGTGGTGATGGGGAAGGTGAGGCAATCGATGACGATGTCACCGGTGCGCATCCCCCACTCGCCGGTGAGCTGATCGATGAGACGGGAGGCCACCCGCACCTTGTGTTCGGCGGTGCGGGCCTGGCCGTTCTCGTCGATGCACAGGCCGACCACGGCGGCGCCGTGTTCGGAGGCCAACTCCATGATGCGGTCGAACCGGGTGCCGGGGCCCTCGCCGTCCTCGTAGTTGACGGAGTTGATCACCGCGCGACCGCCCATCGCCTCCAACCCGGCCTCCAGGACCGGCGGTTCGGTGGAGTCGAGCATGACCGGCAGGGTGGAGGCGGTGGCGAAGCGGGTGGCGAGCTCGTGCATGTCGGCGACGCCGTCACGACCCACGTAGTCGATGTTGAGGTCGAGGATGTGGGCGCCGTCGCGGATCTGGTCGCGGGCCAACTCCACGCAGTCGTCCCACCGCTCGGCCAGCATGGCCTCACGGAACTTCTTGGAACCGTTGGCGTTGGTGCGCTCGCCCACGGCCAGGTAACTGGCGTCCTGGCGGAACGGCACGCTCTGGTAGAGCGAGGAGACCGAGGGCTCCACCAAGGGCTTGCGGTTCTTGATCCCACGTCCCTGGACCCGCTCCACGACCTGACGCAGGTGCTCGGGGGTGGTTCCACAGCAGCCGCCGACCAAGCTGAGCCCGAACTCGGAGGTGAAGGTGTCGTGGGCGTCGGTGAGCGCCTCCGGGGAGAGGTTGTAGACCGCCCCGTTGGGCCCCAGCTCCGGCAGACCGGCGTTGGGCATGCAGGAGATGGGGATCGTGGAGTGGTGCGACAGGTAGCGCAGGTGCTCGCTCATCTCGGCCGGGCCGGTGGAGCAGTTGAGCCCGATGACGTCGATGCCCAGCGGTTCCAGCGCTGTCAGCGCGGCGCCGATCTCCGAACCCATGAGCATGGTGCCGCTGGTCTCGATGCTGACCTGGGCGATGATCGGGATGTCCTTGGCCAGTGCCTTGCGGGCCCGTTTGGCGCCCACCACCGCGGCCTTGACCTGCAGCAGGTCCTGACAGGTCTCGATGAGGATGGCGTCCGCACCACCGTCGATGAGTCCTCGTCCGGCCTGTTCGTAGTAGTCGCGCAACAGCGCGTAGGGGTTGTGTCCCAGGGTCGGTAGCCGCGTTCCGGGGCCGACGGAGCCCAGTACGTAGCGGGGTTGGTCGGCGGTGGAGTACTCGTCGGCGGTCTCACGGGCGATACGGGCGCCCGCTTCGGCGACCTCGTAGGTACGGTCCTGGATCCCGTACTCGATCAGCCCACCGAAGTTGGCGGAGAAGGTATTGGTCTCGACGCAGTCGGACCCGACCTCGAAGAAGGCGGCGTGGGTCTCCCGGATGATGTCAGGCCGGGTGAAGTTCAGGATGTCATTGCAACCCTCGTGCCCCTCGAACTGGTCGAGGTCGAGATCGTGCGCCTGCAACATGGTGCCCATCGCCCCGTCCGCAACGACCACGCGCTGGGACAGTGCTTCACGGAATGTCCGTCGATCTCTCATAATCGGCAACTCTAATCTCGGGGCCTCGTGGAACCCTGGCGAGTCGCTCGTGACGAACGGCACCGGCGGGGACCACGACGCACGACAGTGGAAGCGGCCTGGGACATCGGTGTCCTGGTCAGTCGCTGCTGCGAGGCTACCTCATCGCCTGTTTCGCCACGTGAGACCGGTGTCCCAAAGTCAGAGGCCCGAGCACCTCCCGCGAGGTCCGCGGAACGGTTTCTCGGTTCTGGCGCCACCCCATAGGGTAGGACGCGTCCGCGTTCAGGAAGGGGCCGTGCATGATCCAGCTCGACCGAGAGCTCGTCGAGCCTGTGATGGTGGCGGCGTTCGAGGGGTGGAACGACGCCGGCGAGGCGGCGAGCCTTGCCGTGGAACATCTGTCCGAGCAGTGGGACGCCCGCGAGCTGTGCTCCCTGGCTCCGGACGACTACTACGACTTCCAGGTCACCCGACCGCGCATGTCCGTGGTCGACGGGCGGCTGAGCGAGGTCGAGTGGCCCACGACCCGGGTGAGCGTGGTCCGCCCGCCCGGTTCGTCCCGCGACCTGGTCCTGGTGAGCGGCCCCGAACCCAACGTCCGATGGCGTTCCTACGCCGCCGACCTGTTGGCGATCGCCCGTGAGTTGGGCGTGCGGCGCGCGGTGCTGTTGGGTTCCCTGTTGGCCGACGCCCCGCACACCCGCCCCGTCCCGGTGACCGGCATGTCCTCCCCGCAGCAACTGGGCGAGCGCCACGGCATGGAGGCCTCCACCTACTCCGGCCCCACCGGAATCGTCGGCGTGGTGCACGAGGGGTTCAGCGCCGCGGGTATCGAGACGGTGTCGCTGTGGTCGGCCATCCCTCACTACGTGGCCCAGCCCCCGTGCCCGAAGGCGACCATGGCGTTGCTGGGCTGGGTGCAGGAGTTCACCGGGGCCCGGGTCCCGCTCGGCGAACTGCCGGAGGAGTCGGTCAAGTGGGAGGCCGGGGTCGACGACCTCACCGCCGAGGACGAGGACATCGCAGCATACGTGCGCGGCCTGGAGGAGGCCAAGGACACCGTGGAGCTTCCCGAGGCCTCCGGTGACGCCATCGCCCAGGCATTCGAGCGTTACCTGCGCCGCCACGACGACGATTGACCCCGGGGCACGCGTGGAACGAC
Organism: Nocardiopsis sp. NPDC055879; assembly: GCF_053615935.1. Lineage (NCBI taxonomy): Bacteria > Bacillati > Actinomycetota > Actinomycetes > Streptosporangiales > Nocardiopsidaceae > Nocardiopsis > Nocardiopsis sp. NPDC055879. The sequence continues at coordinate 155,564 of NZ_JBSHCT010000004.1, read as the reverse complement.
CAGCCGGACGAGCGACCTGTGAACGGCGACACGCCGGGCCCGGCCTCGCCGTTACGCGTATTTTAGCCCCCGGGCGATAGGTTCCGAGAACACGGCTCGCGGACCGGAGGTGACGCGAGTGGGGCACCCGTCGCGCCGGGGGGAACGACGGGACGTCTCCACATCCGCCCTGCCCCGATGGCGGCGCCTCCGGTTGGCCGGACCGATCATCCCTTCCTTCCGCGCGGGGAGGGAACGGGGGGTACAACACAGATGAAAATCGCCTTCGTCATCGCCAACGGCTACGCCATGGGTGGCACGGTGAGAACCGTGTACAACCTCGCCCGCGGGCTTTCCGAGCGGCACGAGGTCGAGATCGTCAGCCTGGCCCGCAGGCGCAAGGCGCCCTTCTTCAAGCTGCCCGACGGGGTGCGGCTGTGGCCTTTGCACGATCACACCACCGAGGAACCGACCCTCGGTGCCTTCGGTCGTCGACGCTGGACCCGAAGGGTGGGTTCGGTCGTGCCCGAGTCCGAACTGAAGCGCAACCAGAACTTCAGCCCCGAGGCCGTCTCGGGATTGCACCGGTACCTGCGCACCACCGACGCCGACGTGGTGATCGGTACCCGTCCCGGCATCAACCTGATGTTGGCCGCCTGGGCTCCCAAGCGTCTGTGCCTCATCGGCCAGGAACACCTCAACCTGAACGAGCACAAGCCGGACCTGGTCAAGGCGATCGAGCGGCACTACCGGAACCTGGACGGGCTGAGCGTACTCACCGAGACCGACCGGCACGCCTACCAGCGGCTGCTGGGCCCGGACACCGACTTCCTCACCGTGATCCCCAACGCCGTGGACCCGGGCGAGCCGACCCCCTCGACCCTGGACGAACCGGTGATCGCGGCCGCGGGACGCCTGTCCCCGGTCAAGCAGTACCCGAAGCTGGTGAAGGCGTTCAGCCGGGTGTCCGCCGAGCACCCCGACTGGAGCCTGCGCATCTACGGCAGTGGGGACAGGGCGAGCCAGATCGAGGAGGCCGCCATCAAGCACGGCGTCCAGGACAGCGTCAAGCTCATGGGCCAGACCCGCGACCTGACCTCGGAGCTGTCCAAGGCCTCCATCCTCGGGGTCAGCTCCAAGGTGGAGGGCTTCGGGATGACCATCGTGGAGGCCTTCTCCGTCGGGCTACCTGTGGTGAGCTTCGACTGCCCGCACGGTCCCGGAGAGATCATCGAGCACGAGCACACAGGACTGCTCGTGCCACCGCAGGACACCGAGGCGCTGGGCCGATCGCTACTTCGCCTGGTGGAGGACCGAGAGGAGCGCCACCGCATGGGCGCCCACGCCCTGGAGGCCTCCTCCCGCTACCAACTGGAGTGCGTCATCCCCCAGTGGGAGGAGTTCTTCGAACACCACCGCTCCTGAGGGACCCGAAGGACACTCCCTAGAGTCGCAGGCGGCGCCATTCCCCGCTGGCGAGGACCGCGGCCCAGGCTCCGGCGATGCGGGCCAGCCCGCGGCGGACCTCGTCGACCACGGCCGGGGCCAGCGGGGACTCGGAGTGTCCATCGGGTTCCAGGCGCACGGTCACGCGCAGCCCGTCCAGGACCTTCTGGGCCCGGGCCAGCGTCTCGGGGTCGGGTTCGGTGTCACGGTCCAAGATGGCGCGGATTCCATCGCGCAGGGTGAGGGTCTCGTCCAGGTCCGCCAGGGTGATGGGGATCGCGCCCTCGGTGACCAAGTGGTGTTCGCGCAGGAAGCCCGCGAGCTCGGCCCGGTCGCTGAGGCGACCTCCGGTGGAGACGAAGTCCGCGATGAGTTCCGCCGCGGCGCTGGGCCGCGTGGGGGTGTTGGTCGTGGTCGTGGTCATGCGCGACATCCCATCACGCGGGGGCGACCTTTGGGGGTGTTTCGGCCATGTCGTGGCCACAGGTGGACACGACGAATCCACATCGATCCCCGCATAACGGACGTCGGAGCCGGGTGCCGGCGTGGCACCCGTGCCAGAACGACCTCGCCTCACTACCATCGGGCCGTTCCGACCCCCGGCCCAGGAGGCACCATGACGCATCCACTACCGGCGCACGAGCAGGCACCGCCCGACACCCCGCTGGGGCGGTCCGTGCTGCGCACCCCGATCTGGCTGTACCGACTCGGGTTGGGCGGCCTGATGGGCGGCCGTTTCGTCCTGCTCACCCACCGGGGCCGCAGCACCGGCGAACCCCGCCAGGCGGTGTTGGAGATCCTGGACACCAACTCCGTCACCGGGGCGGTCCTGGTGGCCTCCGGGTTCGGGGACCGCGCGCAGTGGTTCCGCAACATCGCGCGCGAACCACGGGTGTTGTTCCAAGTGGGGCGGGAACGCAAGCGAGGCACCGCGGTTCCGCTGCCACCGGCGGAGTCGGGGCGGGTCCTGACCCATCAGGCGCAGAAGCACCCCGAGGCGGTCGAGGCGCTCATGCGGGCGCTGGGGCACGACGTCGACGGGGACCCGCACGTGTACGAACGGCTCGGCGCCGACCCGCGCCACGGGGTCCCTGTGGTGCGATTGCTACCCGAACAGCCGCCGGGCCCGCGCTTTCCCGATCATTGCGCGCCCTGAGGGACCGTTGACGGGTCCGGACCCTTCCGTGCCCGCCACGATCGGGCGGGCACGGAGCGGATCAGAGCTTGACGCCCAGGAGGGTGTCGACGGTGGCGCGGACCAGCGCCGGGGCACCGGTGTCGGCGCCTCCCTCCGTCAACGCGGCGGTGGCCCAGGTGTCCACCGCGGCCGATGCCGCCGGGGAGTCCAGGTCCTCGGCCAGGGCGGCGCGCACCGCGGCGAGCACGGGGGCCGCGTCGGGGCCCGCGCCCAGGGCGAAGGCGGCCCGCCAGCGCTCGGCGCGTTCGGTGGCGGCGGGCAGCTCGACATCGGTCCACTCCCACGCGTCGCGGTAGTGGTGGCCGAGCATGGCCAGGCGGATGACGGCCGGATCCACGCCCTGTCGGCGCAGCTTGGAGACGAACACGAGGTTGCCCAGTGACTTGGACATCTTCTCGCCGTTCAGACCGACCATGCCCACGTGCAGGTGGTTGTGGGCGTTGGGGCCGCCGGTGACGCAGCGGGTCTCGGCCGCGCCCATCTCGTGGTGCGGGAAGATCAGGTCGTTGCCGCCACCGTTGATGTCGAAGCCCGGGCCCAGCCGGTCCAGGGCGATCGCGCTGCACTCGATGTGCCAACCGGGTCGGCCGCGGCCCAAGGGGCTGTCCCAGGCGGGCTCGCCGGGGCGCTCGGCCTTCCACAGCAGCCAGTCGAGTGGATCCTTCTTACCGGAACGCTCGGGGTCGCCGCCGCGCTGCCCGAACAGCTCCAGCATCTGCGCGCGGTCCAGGTTTCCGATCTCGCCGAACTCCTGAGCCTTGGCCACGGAGAAGTACAGGTCGCCGTCGATCTCGTAGGCGGCACCGGTCTCCCGAATGCGTACGGCGAGTTCACTGATGAGGTCGACCGACTCCACCACGCCGACGTAGGAGGTCGGCGGGATGATCGACAGGGCCGCCATGTCCTCACGGAAGACGTCGATCTCGCGATGGGCGAGATCCCGCCAATCCACCCCGGTGGCCTTCGCGCGTTCCAGGAGCGGGTCGTCGATGTCGGTCGTGTTCTGGACGTAGTTCACGTCGTGTCCGGCGTCCCGCCAGACCCGGTTGACCAGGTCGAAGGTCAAGTACGTGAACGCGTGCCCCAGATGGGCGGCGTCGTAGGGGGTGATCCCGCAGGCGTACACGCCCGCGGTGGGACCCGGTGTGGTCGTCCGTATCCGGCCGGTCGCGGTGTCGCGGATACGCAGGGGGCCGCCGGTACCCGGCAGGGGGACGATGTCAGGCGCAGACCATGAACGCATGAGGGCAGACTATCCGCACGTCCGGTCGACGAACGCACCCATATCGGGTGGGGCCCCGGGTGATGATGACCGCAGATCGTGTGGGAATACCTCGCCGCTCACCGCTGCTGGGCGGCGAAGGGGAAGGATCCACGACCGATGAGGAGCGCGCTGAGAACGGCGGTGGCGCCACAGACCGCGGCGAGGATCTCGTTCCCCAGTCGCCAGTGCAACAGCGCTCCGCTGACGGAGACGACGTACAGCAACCAGTACGCACCCGACTCCAGATAGTGACCACTGCGGTCGGTCATGGACACCCCCCACCTGTCGGCTCGCGCCGCGACGACCGTCCGGTCCGTCACACAGAGAGACGCCTCGTCCGCACTGGCGGTTTACGTGTGCTTTAGGCGATGACTCACAGTCCCCTGGCCGCCCGCGCCCGGCGACCAGGGAGGAAGGGGTGCTCAGGGGTGGGCGGCCAATTGCAGGTCGAGGAGGTCGAGGTCCTCCGAGGCCGGGAACCCGGGGTCGTCCATCATCGCGCGCAGCCGCCGACGGACGGGCTTGGCCGGAGACCGCTCGGTCACCGGTTCGGCGGCCAGACGGCCCGTCCCGGAGCGGATCCCGGTGGGGGTGCGCATGCTCCAGAAGGTGTTGTCGGCGGCCAAGAGCAGGCCGACGGTGCCGTCGTCGTACACCCGGACCCACTGTCCCACCAGTTCGGCGGGCTCGCCCATGGGACGCAGGGCGGAAGTGGAAACGGGGCGGGCGCTCATCATGACTTGTTCCTCGAGAAGTGATCGGTGTTGACTGCTGTCTCAGAGGAGACTCTCCCGCACCTCACCTATGACGCGCTTTCGGAAAACTTCTACGAGAAGGATTCTCCTACCCGTCGACCCGGGCATGACGTCCCGCGATCGGTCGACCACCGAGGGCCCGTGAAGCGCCCCCTGTGGTTCCGCGACGGAACGTGACCGGACCCTTGGGGATGGGGCATAATGCGGCCATGGAAGACACTTTCACCCCCTTCAAGACCGGCGATGACCAGCGTTTCCGGTCCAACGCCCTCCTCGCGATCATCGCCTTCGTGACCGTGACCGTCATGGTGGCCGGGTTCTTCCTGGTCCTCTGACCGGGTGGAGCTCCACGGGAATCCGCGCCGCGGACGCGCCCGAGGTCAGGTCGGGATCATCCGCCAGGCCTCCGGCCGGTCCGGAGCGTCGGTGAAGGCGTAACGCACCCCGTCCCGGGCCAGGGCCAGCAGGGTGACCGATCCGGTCCCCCACACCTGGCCCTCGCCCAGGTCCGCGTGGGCGACGAGTCCCGACGGGTCACCCTGGTCCGGCCCCACACCCGGCGTCCTCGGCTTCGCGTGGGCGGCCTCGGTGACCAGCTCCGGCCACCGCCCCCAGATCCGCCGGACGGCCTCCTCCCCTGTGCCCGTAACGGGGGTGTCGAGTGCGGCCAGGTCGGGATCGGGGCGGGTCCGAGCGAACTCCGGCGTGTGCCGGGCGGCTCGCGGGTCGGCCGGATCCAGCCCCGTGTTGACGATGGTGGTCACCCCCGTGGGCAACGAGCGGGTGTCCGGACAACGCCCGTCCCAGCTGTGCAGCGTGGCGTGGCGCGCGTCGGCGTCCAGCAGGTGGAAGGGCGCGTACCGGGTGGGGTCCTCCCCCTCCAACGGGCCCCGGCCGCCCCTGGGATCGCGCGCACGGCGCGCGAGCGTGCGCAACGGCAGGTCGCCCCTGCTCGCCGGGTAGGCGCCCTCCCAGGGCATGCGACCGTCCCAGGGCCACCCGTTGAGCAGCGCCGCCGTTCTGGGCCCGGTGGGCTCGACGGCCAACCAGGTCCCGCCGGCGAGCCGGTCACGGCCACCGATCAGCGTGGGACGCTCGGGCCAGTGGTGGGCGGGCCCCTCCCAGGGACGCGATCGCATCTCGTCCCGCAACGCGACCACGACCAACGGTGTGGCCGCGTCCGGATCGAACCCGACGATGACGGTGCACATCCATCCCCCTGACGTCGTCTGCTCCAGGGCGAACCCCGCGAGCCCACGATGGTGGTTCCTCCCCCGCTCCGGTGGTGATCGCTCCCCCCGCGCGAGTGGGGCGCGCATCCCTTGGGATCGGGTGGCCGACTTTAGCGCCTTCCCACCGGGACTCTTCTATTCTGGGTCGTTCTACGCTCGTTCTCGTTGACAGAGGGACCGGTGGGACGGGGCGCCCGATGACGCCGTCACGGTTCCTTCGTACTTCCTTGCCCGACCAGGAGTCACGCGTGCCCGAAGAAGCAGACCCGAACCACCGGGGTCCGGCCTCCACAGCGACAGACCCGGGGCCCTCTCCGGGACCGCCGGGGTCGCCGTTGGCTCCCCCGTCCGAGCCCGGGCTCTCGCGACGGCAGGTCGCCGAACGCGTGGCCACCGGACGTACCAACGACGTCCCGGTCCGGGCGAGCCGCAGTGTCGGCCAGATCATCCGGGGCAACGTCTTCACCCGCATCAACGCGATGATCGCGGTGCTGTTCTCCATCATCGCGGTGATCGGCCCCGTCCAGGACGGCCTGTTCGCCATGGTCATCGTGATCAACACGTTCATCGGCATCGTCCAGGAACTGCGGGCCAAGCGGACCCTGGACAAGCTCGCCATCGTCAACGCCGCCCGGCCCCGGGTGGTCCGCGACGGGGCGACGGTCCGCGTGGCCACCCAGGAGATCGTCCTCGACGAGGTCCTGGAGATCGGTGTCGGTGACCAGATCGTCGTGGACGGCGAGGTGACCTGGGCCGGCGGGCTGGAGGTCGACGAGTCACTGCTGACCGGTGAGGCCGACCCGGTGCTCAAGCAGCCGGGCGACACCGTGATGTCGGGCAGCTTCGTGGTGGCGGGCACGGGCCGCTTCCGGGCGACCAAGGTGGGGCGCCACGCCTACGCGGTACGTCTGGCCGAGGAGGCGAGCCGCTTCTCCCTGGTGCGTTCGGAACTGCGTTCGGGGATCGACCTGATCCTGCGCTGGATCACCTTCGCGCTGTTCCCGATCGGCGCCCTGCTCATCTACAGCCAACTCTTCATGGGCGGCCACGTCACCCTGGACGCCGAACCCGTCAGCGGTGGGATCTCCGGTCCCCTGGCCGACGCCCTGCGCAGCATGGTGGCGGCGTTGGTGTCCATGATCCCCGAGGGGCTCATCCTGCTCACCAGCATCGCGTTCGCGGTCGGTGTGATCCGGTTGGGCCGGCACCGGTGCCTGGTACAGGAGCTACCGGCGATCGAGGGTCTGGCCCGCGTCGACGTGGTGTGCACCGACAAGACCGGCACCCTGACCGAGGTCGGGATGAGGCTCGCAGAGGTCCGCGACCTCGGCGGCACCTCCTCTGAGGCCGACGGCGAATCCGCTTCCACCCCCACCGTCGTGTTGGCGGCGCTGGCGGACAGCGACCCCGACCCCAACCCCAGCATGGCCGCGATCGCCGAGGGCCTCACCGCCCAGGGACGACCGGCCCCGGGATGGCGGGTGACGGCGCTGGCCCCGTTCTCCTCGGCGCGCAAGTGGAGCGGGGCGAGCCTGCTCGCCCCCACCGGCGAGGAACACTGGGTGCTGGGCGCGGCCGACGTCCTGGCCCCCTCGGACTCCCCCGCCGCGGCCGAGGCCGCCAGGCTGGGCGCCCAGGGGCTTCGGGTGCTGTTGCTGGCCCGGGCATCGGTACGGGTCGACGACGAGCTGGCCCCGGGCACCGTTCGTCCGGTGTCCCTGGTGGTCCTGGACCAGCGGGTGCGCGAGGACGCCGGACCGACCCTGGACTACTTCGCCGCCCAGGGCGTGGACGTCAAGATCGTCTCGGGCGACCACGCCGCCTCGGTGGGCGCCGTGGGCCGTGAGCTCTCCCTGCCCGGCGCGGACCGGCCGGTGGACGCCCGGGATCTGCCCGAGGACCCCGAGACGCTCGCGCGCGAGGTGGAGGCCTCTTCGTCGTTCGGTCGCGTGAGCCCCGAACGCAAGCGGGACATGGTGCGCGGCCTGCGCGACCGCGGGCGCACGGTGGCCATGACCGGTGACGGCGTCAACGACGTGCTCGCGCTGAAGGAGGCCGACATCGGGGTGGCGATGGGCGCGGGCAGCCCGGCGTCGCGTTCGGTGGCCCAGTTGGTGTTGTTGGACGATCGGTTCGCCGTGCTGCCGAAGGTGGTGGCCGAGGGTCGTCGGGTGATCGGCAACATCGAACGGGTGGCGAGCCTGTTCCTGACCAAGACCGTGTACACGATGACCTTGGCCATCGTCGTGGGTCTGTTGGCGGTCGCCTACCCCTTCTTCCCTCGGCACGCCACCCTGATCAACGCGGTGACGTTCGGCATCCCCTCGTTCTTCCTGGCGTTGGCGCCCAACACCGACATCGTCCGGCCGGGGTTCGTGCTGCGCACGTTGCGTCTGGCGATCCCGTCGGGGCTGGTGGCGGGGGTCGCGGCGGTGACGACGTACCTGCTGGTGCTGGGTGGGCGCACGGTGCCCGATCCCTCCGACCGCACCGCCGTGGTGATCACGCTGTGCGCGACGACGCTGTGGGTGCTGCTGTTGGTGGCCAAGCCCTATGTGTGGTGGAAGGTGGCGCTGGTCGGCTCCATGGTGGGGCTGTTGACGTTGGCCATGGTGACGCCGGTGGGTCGGTGGTTCTTCGACCTGGACGTGAGCGACCCGACCAAGGTGCTGACCGGGTTGGCCGTGGCCGGGGTGGCGATCGTGGCGATCACGGTGATCCGGGTGGTGGACGATCGGATGATGGCCAAGTCGCGGGCGGCGGCCGACGCGAGGGCCGCAGAGGAGGACGAGGCCGCCCGCGAACGCACTCCGGCCGCCTGAGCCACGTCTTCGAGGGCCCGTGACCGATCGGTCACGGGCCCTTTCCCGTTCCCGACCTGCCCTTCGGTCAGCGTGGGAACTGTTCAGCCACTTCTCTAGCGGCGATGCTGGTCACGCCCTGTGCATGCAAGGACTGGAGCGACTTTGAGCATCCCGAACACGCATATCCGCGCCGTGGTGAGCGACTACCTGGAGCGTTTCCCCAAGGAGGCCGACACGGCCGCTCCCCTGGTCCGGGCCCTGGCCGAGGGCCATGGGCCGGAATCGCCCCAAGGGTGGGGGGTCGAACACGTGACCACGGGAGCCGTGGTCCTGGACCCGTGCTGGCGGGTGCTGATGGTGCGGGACCGGGACCGTGGTCGGTGGATGTTGCCGGGCGGCCCCGTCGTCGAGACCGACGCGTCCCTGCGCGAGGCCGCGCGGGCCCGGTTGGCCGAGGTGGCGGGGCCGGTCGCGGGACAGGTGGAGGAGGCCTCCGGCGACCTGCCGCTCGACCTGGGACCAGGACCGGTGCGCGACTCCCCCGCCTCGGAGGGGTCCGAGCACCGAGGCCTCACCTTCCTGTACCTGTACCGGGCGACGGCCGCGATGATCCCGGCCGGTTCGGGAACCTTCGGCGAACTGGCCTGGCGCCCGCACACCGACGTGCCCTCGGCCCGTCTGGCGGCGAAGATCTCGCAGGCCCTGGCCACCGACCGGGCGACCGCCGGAGTCTGATCCCAAGGCCCGGGCGGCCACCGGCGGGTGGCCGCCGACCGCGTTCAGAGGTTCTTGAAGTAGCGGACGACGGGCAGCGGACCTCCCCGGCCCTCTCCTGTCGGTCGAGTTCGACGGTGGCGAACCCGGCGACCTCGTCCTCGACCACGGCCACACACACCGACTTCCCCGGCGTCCAGGTCGGCCCGCACGTCCCGGCTCTGTGTGGTGCGCCGGTCGCCGACGAGCCCGCCGTAGGGCGGTGTCCCCCAGGACTTGGGCCAGGGAGGCGTGGACGGGTTCCCAGGCCCGCGGGGAGAGGGGCACGACGGCCTCTCGGTCGTCGGGGCTGTACGGTCGGATGCTGATGTCCATGCGAGCGACCTGGCTTCGCGCGGGACCCACCGACAACGACGTTTTCCGGGGGCGTACATGGTGAACGAGACCGATCTGCGGTATCTGGAGCGTGCGGTGGAGCTGGCCGCCGAGGCGCTGGACAAGGGCGACGAACCCTTCGGGTCGGTCCTGGTGTCGGCCGCCGGCGAGGTGGTGTTCGAGGACCACAACCACGTCGCCGGTGGTGACCACACGCGACACCCGGAGTTCGCGATCGCCCGGTGGGCGGCACAGAACCTGACCCCCGAGGAGCGCGCTTCGGCGACGGTGTACACCTCCGGGGAGCACTGCCCGATGTGTTCGGCCGCGCACGCCTGGGTGGGGCTGGGCCGGATCGTGTACGCGAGTTCGTCCGCCCAGTTGACGGGGTGGCTGATGGAGTGGGCCGTGCCCGCCGGCCCGGTTCGCCCGCTGTCGGTGACCGAGGTGGCCCCGGGCGTACCCGTCGACGGCCCCGTGGAGCCCCTGGCCGACCGGGTCCGCACCCTGCAGGCCCGCTTCCACGGCCGGGTCTGACCCGGGCCGGGGCAGAGGACGCCCCCGGCCCGGGCGGGCCGGTCAACCTTCGCGGATGGTCATGCGGGTGATCGTGCCACCGTCCACCTCGAAGGTGAACGCGCTGGTTCCGTTGGCGTGGTCGGAACGCCAGTCTCCGACGACCTGGATCCCGTCGGGGGTGCCCACCACCGACTCCACGGTCAGTACGCCCTGGGATCCGATGAACTCCTGGTCGCTCCAGGTCCTGATCTCCTCGCGCCCGTTGAACTCCCGCCCCCAGTCGTCCACCACGGCGTCGTCGGCGAACAGGTCCAGGGCCCCCTGGTCCTGGGTGTTGACCCGGTCGAAGAACGTGCCCACCGGTTCGGGGATGCTCGTGCTCATGATCGTGGGTTCCTCCCTGTCGTGGCTTCTCGGGAAGGCTTCCCGTTTCCGGTGCGGTCCGGTGTCAAGGGAGGGCAAAGAACGAATTGACGGGGCCCGCCGTGGAAGGTTCCACGGCGGGCCCCGATGGTTCGTGGGACGGGCTCAGGTCTCGTCGTCGGGTTCGAAACGGCCCTGGATGACGCGACCACCCCGGGTCGGGCGGTCGGCGCTCGGGCCGGCCCCTCCCGAGGCTCCCGCAGTTGGCCCCGCCGACGGGCCGCCCGGGGTGAACCCCGGGCCGAAGGGACCACTCTGACCGGGGACGCCGACCCCTCGGGCGGTGAACTCCTCCGCCACCCGTTCCTGCATCTTCGCCATCCGACGGTTCGCCCACCCGGCGAACGCCCAGCGCAGCGCGGGTCGGGTGATCGGGGTGACCATCAGCACGCCCGCCGCCGCGGTGAGGAAGCCCGGGATGACCAGCAGGATTCCACCGGCCATGAGCATGAGGGGATCGAGCAGGCCCTTGCGCGGCTGCTCGCCGGTGCGCATGGCCTCGTCGGCCTGTTGCACGACCTCGCGGAAGGCGCGGCCGGTGTGGCGCAGCACGGCCATGCCCAGGATCATCAGCGAGACCAGCGCGGCCAGGGTCCACGGAACCCCGATCCAACCGCCGACGACGATCATCAGCCAGACTTCGACGAACGGCAGTGCCATCAACGCCAGCACCATCAGCAGCGGCATCGCGAAACCATCCTCAGGGTCGTGGTCCGGGATCGTTCGTCTCCCTGTCCAGAAGAACGTCCCCTCGGGGTGAATGGTTCCCCGGATCGGGTGTCCTCATCTTCGAGGAGGCGTTCAGGGACGGGCACGACGGGCGATCACCGCTGCGGCGATGACGGCGCCCAGGCCCAGGGCTGAGATGAGCGCCTCGGGGACGGCACCGACACGGGTGGCGACGGTGGGCCCGTCCATGGCGGTGAGCTCGGCGACGTGGAAGTCGGGTTCGGCCTCCGGTGAGCGGTAGTCCACGGTGCCGTCCGGCGCGACCACGGCGCTGATGCCGCTGGTGGAGACGACCACCGCGTTTCGGCCGTGTTCGACGGCGCGCAATTGGGTGATGGCCAACTGCTGGTCGGACTGGCCGGTGAAGTTGTAGTTGGCGTTGTTGGTGGGGATCACGATGATCTGGCCACCGGCGGCCACGGACTCGCGTACGGGCGGATCGAAGGCCACGTCGAAGCAGATCCCCACGGCCAGGGTCGTGCCACCGATGTCCAGGGCGCCGGGCTCGGTGCCGGGGACGGCGTCGGAGCTCACCTGCTCCAGCCGGGCGACGAACCGCGTGAAGAAATCACGGTAGGGGACGTACTCGCCGAACGGGACGAGGTAGCGCTTGTCGTAGTGCTCGCCCGGCCCGGTCTCCTCGTCCCACACCACGCTCTGCACGTAGCGGGTGCCGTCGTCGTTGAAGCGGCTCATGCCCCACAGCAGGGGGGCATCGACGTCGGCGGCGGCCGCGTCGATGATCTCGTCGGCCTCCTGGTCGCGGAAGGGGTCGATGTCGCTGGCGTTCTCCGGCAGCACGACCAGGTCGGGTTCGGGGTACTCCCCGGCTCGGACGGCCTCGGCTAGTTCGTGGACGCCGTCGGCGTGGTTGCGCAGCACCTGCATGCGCTCACCCAGGATGGACATCTCACCGACGTTGGGCACGTTGCCCTGGACCATGCCGACGGTGACGGTGTCGGCGGGGGCGGGGCGGCTGATCGCGGGGGCCACCAGACCACCCAGGACGATCGCCGCGCTCGTGGCCAGACCCACGGCGGGCAGCAGGACACGGGCGCGGCCGCGGGCCGCCACGGCGCGCAGGACGGTCCACACCAGCATGGCGCCGGTGAGGGCCACGGCGAAGGTCACCAGGGACGAGGATCCCAGGGCCGCGTAGCCGACGAAGGGGGTGTCGGGCTGGGCGAAGGCGAGTTTGCCCCAGGGGAAGCCTCCGAGGGGCCAGCGTGCCCGTACCGCCTCTTGGGCCACCCACAGGGCGGCGGTCCACAGCGGCCAGTAGGGCAGACGGGTGACGACGGCCAGTCCCATGGCCATGGGGAGGAAGTAGACGGTCTCGGCGGCGGCGATGGCGAGCCACACGTCGACGCCGAAGATGTCCTGCCAGCTCACCAGTGGGACCATGAGGGTGGCGCCGGCCAGGAGGCCCAGCCAGGCGGCGCGACGGGGTCGCGTGCCACCGACGGCGAGCAGGAGCAGGGCGGCGCTGAGCGGTCCGAGCCACCACAACCCGTAGGGCGGAAGCGCCAGGAGTTGGGCCAGACCGGAACCCACCGCGACCAGGGCCCGCCAGAACGGGTCGAGGCGACCCCACCGGTACCCCGGGGACAGGGGGGACCATGTGGTCGCCTCCGTCCTCGTCTCCGGAGCCGTGGCGTCCGCTGAGGATCTCTCGGGGGTCGGGGCGGTACCCGACCCCGTGTGCTCGGCAACCACGTGGGGTGCTCGCTTTCCGCTGGCCGTTGAGGGTCTGCGGTCAGCATATTGGGGGGACGCGGAAAAGGCCCGAGCCACCCTTCGGACCGGCTCCGTCCCGTCGGCGGCGAGCTCGGAAGACCGTTGTCTACTGGATGTTCGGGCCTTTTCCGGGTCCAACCCCCCGCCCGGTCGCGGTACACCGCCCCTCACCCGATCCCAACCGCACCTGGCGCGTGGTGCAGCGTCCAATCGGACGAGTGGGGGCCGCACAACCGGTCCGTCCAGTGCTGGACTGGTCGTTAGGTTACCCAGAGTCCCCGACCTGTTGTCTCAATCTGGAGACCGTGTCGTGGTCGCCGTTTCGAGTGACGGGAGGGGGAATCAGTGATGAACCGTCGGACAGGCTAACGCACCTGGGGCCGACACGCCAGCCGGTCACCGATGGTTTGCACATGACCGCAATCAGATCGAAATAACACTTCCTATGGACATTCCGATCAGGATCCTGTCTGATGTGATCAGCGAAACGACCTGATTCGATCAATTTCGAACATCAGGTCGGCGCGGGGATCACCGGCCACGTGATCCCCTCACCATTGGATATGCCACACCGAGCAGGAGAGTGCCATGGCGGAGATCGTCCTCGAAGGCATCGACAAGATCTACGGCGGCGACGTCAAGGCCGTCGACGACCTGAACCTTCGGATCGAGGACGGCGAGTTCATGGTGCTCGTCGGCCCCTCCGGCTGCGGTAAGTCCACGGCGCTGCGCATGATCGCCGGCCTGGAGGAGATCTCCGCCGGCACCCTGGTCATCGGTGACGAGATCGTCAACGACCGTCCGCCGAAGGACCGCGACATCGCGATGGTCTTCCAGAACTACGCGCTCTACCCGCACATGACCGTCGAACAGAACCTCGCCTTCGGTCTGAAGCTGCGCAAGGTCGCCAAGTCCGAGATCGCCCGCCGCGTCGGCGACGCCGCCGAGATGCTCGGCCTGGAGCCCTACCTCAAGCGCAAGCCGGGCGCCCTCTCCGGTGGTCAGCGCCAGCGTGTGGCCATGGGCCGCGCCATCGTGCGCGAGCCGCGCGCCTTCCTCATGGACGAGCCGCTGTCCAACCTGGACGCGAAGCTGCGCGTGCAGATGCGCGCCTCCCTCAACCAGCTCCACGAGCGTCTCGGTGTCACCACCGTGTACGTCACCCACGACCAGGTCGAGGCGATGACCCTCGGCGACCGGGTCGCGGTGCTGCGCGACGGCCGACTCCAGCAGGTCGACACGCCCAAGCGCCTGTTCGACTCCCCCGTCAACCTGTTCGTGGCCGGCTTCATCGGTTCCCCCTCGATGAACTTCGTCAACGCCGAGTTCAAGCGCGACGGCGACCGCGCCGTGCTGGCCTTCGCCGACCACGAGCTGCCCGTCCCCGACTCGATCCTGGACGCGCGACCGGGCCTGAAGGACTACCTGGGCCGGTCGCTGATCCTGGGCATCCGCCCCTCCGACTTCTCCGACGCCGAGTTCGACGGCAACGACGCCCCGCGTCTGGAGGTCACCGCCAACGTCACGGAGGAGCTGGGCACCGAGATCAACGTGATCTTCGGGGTCGACGCCCCTCCGGTGCGCCACGAGGACGCCACCGCCCTGGCCAAGGACGCCGCCGGCGACGACGAGGAGAGCGCCGAGGCCGCCCTGCCCCTGAATGACAACCGTACGCAGTTCACCGCCCGTGTGAGCCCGCGCAGCAACGTCAGGCCGGGCGTCACCATCAGCCTGTCGGTCGACGTCAGCCAGCTGCACTTCTTCGACGAGGTCAGTGGTCTGGCCATCGGGCACCCCGACAACGTCTGAGACCGCCGGTACCGGTGAGCGGCACGCCCACCGGCATCCAAGACACGAGTCGTGGCCGGCGCCCCGATCCCCCGGGGCGCCGGCCACACCCGTTCCGGCTTCTAGTTCAGCAGCCGGATCGCCAGGGTGAGCGCGGTGGCGAACAGGACCCACGCCAGGTAGGGGACGAGCAACCACATCGCCACCCGGCTGTGTCGCCGGGCCGCCCAGGTCGTCAGGGCCACCGCCACCGCGAGCATCGAGATGTCGACCAGCGCCAGGTCGATCAGTCCGAACCCGAAGAACAGCGGGGTCCAGGCGGCGTTCAACAGCAGTTGGACCGCGAACAGGGTGAGGAAGAGCGCCGAGCCGTCGGCGCCGGCCGCCCGCCACACCAGCCAGCCCGCGACGGCGATCACGACGTAGAGCGCGGTCCAGACCGGACCGAACAACCATGAGGGCGGGGCCCAGGCCGGCAGCTCCAGACCGGCGTAGACGGCACCGGATCCGGTGGCCGCGGTGCTTCCGACCAGCGCGGTGGCCAGCACGGCGGCGGCGAAACAGAGGGCTCCCACCACACTTCCGACAGTGGTGGGTTCCGACGTGGTCCTGCGCTCCATGGGTTCCTTCCCGAAGCGGGGGGCGGACTTCCTCGATCGTTCTCCAGTGGACTTCTCCAGAGTCCTACCCACTCGACCGCTCCTCGGAGGGGTGGTTCGAGCAGGCCCCGACGACAAACCTTCCTCTTGGGTGACAATCCGACCACCCGGGGGTCAGGTATCTGGTGCTTGACCGTCGTGTCGGCCCGCTTGAAACATGTGATGGTGCGTAACCGAACCCCCGGAGCCGCCCTCGCCCCCGATCCGGCGTCGGTCGTGGACACCCTGCATGGTCGTCCCGTCCCCGACCCCTATCGGTGGTTGGAGTCCGCGGACAGCCCGGAAACACTCCGTTGGTTGGAGGAGCGCGCCCGCGAGTACGAGCGCGAGGCCGTGGGCTGGCCCCTGCGCGAACGCCTGGCCGACCGGATCCGAGAGCTGGTCGCCACCGACCTGTGGAGCGTTCCGACGCACCGCCCCGGGGCGGTGTTCGCCACGCTGCGTCCGTCCGGAGGCGAGCACCCGAGGTTGGTGGTCCTGCCCGACCCCTCCGACCAGACCTCCGACCCTTCCGCCCCCGTCACCCCGCGCACCGTCTACGACCCCTGCGCGGAGGACCCGACCGGGCGCACCACCCTGGACGCCTGGGAGCCCGGTCCCGACGGCACGTTGGTCGCCCTGCAGACCTCCACCGGCGGGGTGGAGCACGGCCGGCTGCGCGTGGTCCGGGTGGCCGACGGCACCCCCGTGGGTCCGGTCGTGCCCCGCGTGCGCTACTCGCACGTGGCGTGGCTACCGGCGGACGAGCGCTCCTTCTTCTACGTCCGCCGCGACGGTGCCCAGGGCGTGCGCGGGGTGTGGCTGCGCCGGGTGAGCGACGGCACGGAGACCCTGGTGCACGCCTGCACCGGGCCGGGAACCGTCCCGGGGGTGAAGGTGCTGGACGGGCGTTGGCTGCTGGTGACCGAGAGCCACGGGACCGGGCATCGCACCGACCTGTGGTTGGCCGACCTGACCGCCGGGTCCCCGCGCCGACCCGACCTGCGCCCCCTCCAGGTGGGGCACGAGGCCGAGACCGAGGTGCGCGCGGGCCCCGACGGGCTGCTGTACCTGCGCACCACCCTGGGCGCTCCCAGGCGCCGTGTCTGCGTGGTCGACCCGGAGCGCCCCCTACCCGAGCACTGGCACGAGGTGGTCGCCGAGGACCCCGGTGCGACCCTGGACGCGTTCTGTCCCCAGCCGGGCGTCGACGGCGCGGAACCGGCCGTGCTGGTGGTGCGCACCCGGTTGGGGATCAGCGAGGTCACCGCGCACGACGCGGTCTCCGGGGCGCTGCGGTATCGGGTGGAGCCGCCCGGGGAGGGCATGGTGTCCACCCCCGTTCCCTCCCCCGACGGCTCGGTGTACCTGGGCTACGCGGACGTGTCCACCCAGCAGCGGGTGCTGCGACTGGCGCCGGGCGAACGCGTGCCCGTCCCCTGGCCGCCCGGCACCGGTCGGGCGGCGCCCTCCCCGAGGGTGGAACGCACCGTGGTGTGGTGCCGCTCCCAGGACGGCACCCGGGTTCCGGTCACCGTCTTCGACGCCTCCGACGGCTCCGGGCGGCGTCCGCTGCTGCTGCACGCCTACGGGGGGTTCGGCCGTCCCCGCCAGTTCGGGTTCGGCGCCACCGTGTTGGCCTGGCTGCTCAGCGGCGGCCGCTACGCGGTGGCCCACGTGCGCGGCGGCGGTGACGCCGGACGACGCTGGCACCTGGACGGGTCGGGCCGTAACAAACCACGGGCGGTCCAGGACCTGGTGGCCGCCGCCGACCACCTGGTCGAGACCCGGTGGTGCGCCCGGGACCAGTTGTGCCTGTCGGGCGGATCCGCCGGAGGGCTGCTCGTGCTCGCCGCGACCACCGCCAGACCCGACCTGTGCGCGGCGGTGATCGCCTCGGCCCCGCTCGCCGACATGGCCCGCTTCGAACGCATGGGGCTGGGCCGGATGTGGACGCGCGAGTTCGGCAGCGCGACCGACCCCGAAGACTTCGCCGCCCTCATGTCCTACTCCCCCTACCACCGGGCCCTGGAGAGCGCGCGCCGCACCCCGGGGCTGGGCCACCCCGCCGTGCTGCTCACCGGGTTCGCCGGGGACACCCGGACCGACGCCGCCCACCCGCGCAAGATGTGCGCGGCGCTACTCGCCACGGGTCGGTACGAACAAGGGCGTCCACCCGCCCTGCTGCGATACGAGCGCGACGTGGGACACGGTCCACGCTCGGTCGGCAGGGCCATAGCGCTGGCCGCGGACGCCCACGCGTTCGCGGCGCACCGGACGGGGCTGACCGGCTGCTGAGAGGCACCGGGACGGCCCTGGTCAAGAGGAATCGAACACTTCCACAGAAAGCGAGGTGCGGTATGGACCCCATCGAGGTCGAGGTCGAGGACCTGGCGGAGGTGACCTCCCGCGACATCACCGCGGGCGGCGACAATGACGGTACCGACTCCAGCTCCGACTTCATCTGATCAGGTCCGCCCGGCCCGGCCTACTCTTCCAGCCGGGCCGGGCGGGTCCCCCGCTCGCCCTTGGTGTCCGCGCGCCCAGAATCGTCTCCCCTCCCGTCGAAAGGACCGCCGTGACCGAGCCCGGCCGCCTGTTCAGCCAAGCCCTGTGCGACGTCGTGGGCCGCGACGCCCTGACCACCCGCCTGTCCGAGGAGTTCGTCTTCACCGACCTGGGCGAGGACGCCGTACGTTCGCTGTTCACCCTGGAGGACCTCAACCACGTGCTGGCCGCGTGCGCGCCCGAGCCGCCGCGGTTGCGGCTGCACCGGGAGGGCTCCCCGGTTCCGTTGGACCGCTACACCGAGACCGGCACCGCCTCACGCGAGGCCCGCCGGATCGTGCGCCCGGAGGCGTTGTACAAGGAGCTGCGGGGCGGTTCCAGCCTGGTTCTGGACGGGGTGGACCGGATGCATCCGGCGGTGGGCGCGGCCGCCGACGACCTGATGCGGCTGGTGCGCGAACGCGCGCAGGCCAACCTGTACCTGATCTGGGGCGACTCGCGCGGGTTCGACACCCACTGGGA
Source organism: Nocardiopsis sp. NPDC055879 (assembly GCF_053615935.1). Classification (NCBI taxonomy): domain Bacteria; kingdom Bacillati; phylum Actinomycetota; class Actinomycetes; order Streptosporangiales; family Nocardiopsidaceae; genus Nocardiopsis; species Nocardiopsis sp. NPDC055879. The sequence continues at coordinate 136,933 of NZ_JBSHCT010000004.1, read as the reverse complement.
CGACCACGACACGATGATCGTGCAGCTGGCGGGGTCCAAGCACTGGCAGGTGCACGGCCCGGGTACCCGGCCGTTCCCGATGAAGAACGACACCGATCACACCCACACCCCGCCGCGCGACGCCGAGGGGCTACCGCACCAGGTGTGGGAGGGCGTGCTGCGGCCGGGGCAGGTGCTCCACGTGCCGCGCGGGTGGTGGCACACGGTGACCGGCAACGGTGAGATGAGCATGCATCTGACCTTCGGGTTCACCCGGGCGACCGGGATCGACTGGGCGGAGGCGTTGGTGCGCCGGCTCTTCGAGGAGGAGCCGTTCCGGCGCGACCTGCCGCGCTTCGCCGACCCGGAAACGCGCCGAAAGCACCGGCACGAGCTGACGGCCCGGCTGACGGAGCTGGCGGAGGAGGCGGACCTGGACGCCTTCCTGGCCGAACGGGACGCGCGCTTCCCACGCAGGACGTCGTTCTCGCTGCCCTGGCCGGTGGAGGACGTGGTGCCCGGCCCGAAGGCACGGGTGGGGTTCGTGCCGATCCTGCCACCGCCGATGGAACGTGAGGGTGACAAGGTCGCCCTCACGGTCGCGGGCAAGCGGTACCGGCTGCCGGCGGTCACCGAACCGGTGCTGGAGACGCTCGCCGAACACCGTGAGCTGACCGTGGCGGAGCTGGCCGCGGCGGCGGGTGTGGAGGTGGGTTCGTGTGGCCGGGTGGTGGCCGCGTTGGTCCGCCACCACCTGGTTCTGGTGCGTTGAGGGCGGCCGGGGTGTGGCATCCGCGTGCGGGTGCCGCACCCCGGCCCTGTCAGGCTCCGCCGGTGGTGCCGCGGGCGCGCACGTAGGACTCGATGCCGTCGAGTACCCGTCGGATTCCGAAGTCCAGTTCGTGGGTGGGCTCCCCCGCCCTTTCGGTGGCCTGGGCCGTGGGCTGTGGCTCCAGCACCTGTTCATGGAGCATGAGGGCGATGGTGGGGAACTCCTCCTCGGTGACCACCCTGCGCAGGCCCCGGCTGTAGTCGCGTTCGACCTCGGTCAGGGTGTTGCCCGTGGTTCGCGCGGCATCGGCCATTTCGGTCTCCAGCCGCACGTTCTCGCGCAGTGCCGCCGAGAGCAGCATGAGCATCTGGACCGCCTCCCCCACGTCCAGGCCCGAGCCCACCAGTTCGCGTAGCCCCGCCTCCATCCAGCGCAGACCGTTGGGGCCGCCGGGTGGTCCGGAGAAGGCGACCCGCACCACCCAGGAGCGGTGACGGTAGAGCTCCAGGACGCTGTGGCACCACTCCTCCAGTCCGGCACGCCAGTCACCGTCGGCGCGGGGCCCGGGGGGAGCCCCTTCCATCGCGGCGTCGAGCATCAGGACGAGCAGGTCCTCCTTGCTGTCCACGTGTCGGTACAGCGACATCGTCGTGTAGCCCAATTCCTTGGACACGCGCTGCATGGAGACGGCCTCGATGCCCTCGGCGTCGGCGACGTCGAGGGCCGCGCGGATCACGACCTCTCGGCTGAGCCTGGGTTTGGGGCCGCGCCTTCGAGGTGGGGAGTCCAGCCCCCAGAGCAGTTCCACGTCCCGCGCCATCCGGCTTTTGGGCGCGTCCTCTGTCGTCATGGGCCACCAGTCGTCGGGTTCGTCGTTGACACCATCCTAGAACTGTGTATTGAATACACTTATCAGTATGCGGCATACACAGTTCAGGGAGCGCACGCCATGAGCCCAAAACCCCTTGGCGTTCCCCGTCACCATGCTCTCGACCGGATTCTCGCCCGCGGACCCCGCGAGCACCCGAACATCCCAAGGAGACCCGACGATGGCACCCACCCCATCGACCCGCACGACCACACCGCCATCCCGGCGACGCCCGCCCGCGTCACCCGCTCCGTGGTGGCGCCGGCCCTGGATCCTGCCGTTGGCCCTGTTCAGCGTCACGTTCCTGCTCTACTCCGTTCCGCCCTACCTGAGCCTGGACCCGGCCGACTCACGACTTCCCTTACCGGAGAGCCCCTCCTGGTACTTCCCGATGCTCCTCACCCACATCTTCGGCGGAACGCTGCTGACGCTGCTGGTGATCCTCCAGGTGTGGCCATGGCTGCGCACCCGTCATCCGGCCGTGCACCGCTGGAGCGGGCGGGTGTACGTCTGGTCGGGGGTCCCCCTGGTCGGGGTTCCGGCGCTGCTCATCGCGCCGTTCAGCGGCACCGGCGGAAGCGCCCAGATCGGCAACACCGTGTGGGCGGTGTTGTGGCTGACCTTCACACTCTTGGGCTATGTCATGGCTCGACGACGGCGTTTCGCCGAACACCGCGAGTGGATGCTGCGCAGCTTCGCCCTCATCTACGGCATCGCGTTCAACCGCGTGCTCCTCATCGTCTTGATGATGATCATGTCGCCGCGTCTGGAAACGGTCTATGGCGGGGACCTCGACGCCTTGGGGCTGGACGTGGGCACGGCGTCGGGCTTCCTATCGTGGGTCCTGCCGCTGCTCTTCGTGGAGTGGTGGCTCAAGTACCGCCGCCGTCCTCGGCGCGAGCGCGGCCCGACACCGCGAGCCGATCTCGTCCGCCCCGGCGGCCGGAACCACCCACCCGGCCCCTGAACTGGGAACTCTGGTCCCACCTTTGGGCAAACTCGGGTCGCCGAGGATTGCTACCGCGACTTTCGTTAGGGTAGCCTCACTTCATAGGCGCAGATGTACCCGGCCCCGGTGGTAGCTGCGACCACGGCTTCCCCCGGACGAGACTTCGGCTTTCATCTTGCGACGAAGGGCAGGTTCCGCGGTGACCCAAGATCCGCTCAACGCGATCCGCGCCGTCAGTACACGGCTCAAGTTCGCGCCGCTGCCCGAGATCGTCGACTTCGAGACCCTCCAGCGGCGGCCGTTCGACGGCACCCAGTGCCACAGCGTCACGTCGATGGCCGCCGAGGGTTGGCTGCCCGTGCTGTTCGACAAGTTGCGTACCGAACACGGGCCCGGACACCGGCTGCCCGCCGCCACCAACTTCCTCCGGGTCACCCTGCGCGAGCCCCTCTTCCTGGTGGCGTCCTCGCTGTACCTGACCGGTCGCGCGCCCCTGCTCGACCCGGACACGCTACGTCTGCCGTGGGACACCGCCGAGGCCCGCTTTCGCACCCCGATCGTGGTCGACACCCACATGGTGGTCCTGCCCGACGACCCTGCCGCCGACCACCCCACCACCGTGGTCGCCCGCGACGAGGACGAACAGCTGCGGCTGACCGCCGAGGCGCTGTTCGCCACCCTCGAACCGCTCATCGACGCCCTGCAGGAGCACTCCCGGGCGGGCAAACGCACCCTGTGGGGCTGGGTCATGGACACCCTGCACTTCTACATGCTCAACCCGGCGCGCTACCTGGGACGGGACGCCGAACAGGCCTGGGACCTGGCCACCCGGCTGGGCGACGCGGTGATCGAGGCCGGCGCCATCACCCGCAAGCGGCCCCGCCTGTTCCCCTTCGCCCCGGGTCACCCCCGCGGCACCTGGGCGGTACGAGGCACCTGCTGCTTCGACTACAAGGGCGACCCCGAACACGGCTACTGCACGACGTGTCCGCTCAAGTGCGACAGCGAACGGAAGGAGGACCTGTCGGAGTGGCTGCGCGACCCCGCGCTGGCGCCCTGATCGGACCTTCGTGACCGCGGCCCGTCCCCGCCCTTCGGGGGGACGGGCGCTTCACGTTCCCGGCTCAAAGGAACGGGGCGGCCTCCACCGGGCCGACACCGTCCGGGGCGGGGGCCGTCGAATCGTCGGCCGCCGCGCTGAAGAGCAGCACCGACGCGCATCCGCCCAGGAGCAGGAGCAACAGGAGCAGCACGCCACAGCCGATTCCCAGGATCCTGCCCCAAGGTGTCGGCCGGACCGGTGGCGGCCCGGTCCCGGGGACGTAACCACCGGCGTTGCCGTAGTCGACCGGGCCACTGGGGTAATCGCCATAGCCGGGGGCGTAGCCGGCCTGTTCGGGTCCGGCCCACTCGGGGCCGCTGGGCCCCTGGGACAACTCCCCCGGCTCACCGGACCCTTCGGGTGTTCGGCGCGGCGGCTCCCCCGGTGGCCCATCACCGTCCCCCATCGGGTCTCCCGGCCGCCATTCCTCCGGCGGACGGTGGTTCACCGGATCCCGCTCCGGCCCCTGTCCCGGCCCGTCCCCGGGCTCCCGCTCACTCACTGAGAACACCCCTTCGTCCAACGAAGGTCGGCCCACCCATCGACGGTGGGCGCCCCGAATCCGCAGATTAACCGGGCGCGGGCGCGGGACGGGGAGGTTCGCGGGGTGTTTCCGGTAAAGGTCCGGGTGTCTCACCCACGGCCGGTCGCCCGCGCACGGATCGCGAGGACGAACACGGGGAGCGTGAACAGGGCGGCGAACAGGTTGAGCCCACCGAAACCGGCCACCGACAACACCACCCCGGACAGGGCGCCGGCGCCCGCCCCGCCCAGGTTCATCACCAGGTCGCTGAAGCCCTGCGCCGGGGGGCGGATCTCCGCCGAGAGCGACTCGGCCAACAGCGCGCTGCCCGCCACCAGCGATCCAGACCAGCCCAACCCCAACAGCACCAGGCCGATGGTCACCTGAACCTCGTCGTGCCCGGCCGTACCCGAGACCACGGCGGACACCAACAGCACCCCCTGCCCCACCAACATCACCGGGACACGACCGAAGCGGTCGGAGAGCCAGCCCACCACCGGTGAGAGCGCGTACATGCCGGCGATGTGCAGGGAGATCGTGAGTCCCACGACGGTGAGCGCGGACCCGTGATGGCTCATGTGGACCGGGGTCATCGTCATGACGCCGACCATCACGGCGTGCCCGGCCACGATCCCCACCACGGCCAACAGCGCCGAGGGGCTGCGACCGATCGCCCGTACCCCCTCGACCATGGTCGAGGAGGGGGACTTCGCACCGTTGACTGAATGGTCGGCGGTGGCCATCCGCAGCGGGTCGGGGCGCAGCAACACCGCGATGAGCGCGGCACCGCCCAGGAAACCCACCGTGGTGAGCAGCACCGGGCCCAGAAGTTCGCTCAACCCCAGCGCCCGGGCCAGACCTCCGGTCGGCCCGATGAGATTGGGGCCCACCACCGCGCCCACGGTGGTCGCCCACACCACGACCGACAGATCACGGCCGCGCGTACGTTCGGTGGCCAGGTCCGCGGCGGCGTGCCGGGACTGCAGGTTGGTGGCCGTACCCGCACCGACCAACATCATCCCCGCCAGGAACAGCGGGAACACGCTCCACACCGTGGCACCGATGACCACGAACCCGCCCAGGGCACCCAGCAGCCAACCCAGCGTCAACCCCGGGCGACGCCCTCGCCGCGCGGCGGTACCCGCCAACGGCAACGCGAACACGGCCGCGCCCAGGGTGATCATGGTCGTCGCCATCCCCGACCAGGTATCCGAACCGCTCAGGTCCAAGGCGATGAGCGCACCCACCGCGAGCATGGCACCCATGCCGATGCCGCCGACGACCTGTGCCGCCATGAGGACCAGGACCGTACGCCGCTGGATCCTGGCACGCTCCGACGCCCCCCGAGTGGTTTCCATGGACACGTGGCAAACTCCCCGATTCATCCCGTTAATGGACGAATCGTAGCCCTCATCGCACCGGGTGGGCGCGGCCGTAGCGCCAGCGGAGGAAATCGTGCTCGCGTTCGACGTAGCGCATCTCCGCGTACAGGCGGTCGGGCTCCTCGGCGTCGATCACCACACCGCCCTCCGGGATGACCGGCCAACACGCGAACGCCCAGAAGCGGCGGGTGTAGACGCCCCAAACGACGACCCACGCACCCTGCTTCTGCCACTCGATGTGTTCGGCGACCAGGCGCCGATCCTCGTCCCGCTCATCCATGCCGCCACAGGGCATACCCGAGACCGGGACACACCGATCCGGCCGGAATCGGCCATCCCGAGGGGGTTGCCATCACCCGGTCACGGGACACCCGTGTCGAGCACGGGCGTTGGGAGGTCAGCGACCGGCGACCTGGTCGCTACCGGGGACCGGCTCGGCCGGGTCGTTGCCCAGCGCGACGATCCTGTTGTCGCCGTCCACGTGCACGATGTGCTGGACGTGCTCGGCGCGCTCCTTCTCGTCGACCTGGGCGTAGCCGATGATGATGACGAGGTCGCCCGGGTTCACCAGGTGGGCGGCCGCGCCGTTGATCCCGATCACGCCGCTGCCGCGCTCGCCCACCAGGGCGTAGGTGACCAGGCGGTTTCCGTTGTCGATGTCGACGATGTGCACCTGCTCGCCGTCGACGATGTCGGCGGCCTCCATCAGGTCGGCGTCGATGGTGATCGAACCCACGTAGTGCAGGTCGGCCTGGGTGACCGTGGCCCGGTGGATCTTGCCGTTCATGAGGGTGCGCAGCACAGCTCAAGCCTCGTTTCAGGGTTTCTCGCGAAAACTACAGGCCCCTCGCGGGGTCCCGTGCCCTCCCATGATGACGCCCCCCGTGCACCGCTTCGTCCACCGGGGCACCACTACGAGCACCAACATCCGGTTCGTGAACGATGTTCCACTTCTTGGGCCGGGCGTGGCCGGGCTCCCCGTCGGGAACCCGGCCATGGCGGTCATCACGTGTCGTGGCCCCTCGATCAGTTGAGCGAGGAGTAGGCCACCACACCGCGCCGCACCAGGTCGGTGGCCTTGCGCGCGTTGGAGCGCAACCCGGGGTCACCGGAGGCGGCGGAGATCTGCCCGAGCATGTCCACCAGCATCTTGGCGGTGCGCACGAAGTCGCCCGCCGTCATGTCGGACCCGCGCAGGATGGCGTCGAGCCGGTCCCCGCGAGCCCACCGATGGGCGGTCCACACGAAACCCAGGTCGGGTCGACGCAGGAACGACACCCGGTGCCGGGACTCCACCTCGTTGAGGTCACCCCACAGCCGCACCATCTCGTCCAGGGTCTCCTCCACCCGCCCCTCGGGCAGACGCGGGTAGGGGTCGTCGTTGCGGCGCGCCTCATAGACCAGGGCGGCGGCACAGGCGGCCAACTCCTCCGGGTCGAGGTCGTCCCACAACCCGCGGCGCAGGCACTCGGCCACCAGCAGGTCCAGATCGGAGTAGATCTTGGCCAGCCGCCCCCCGTCGTCGGAGATCTCGTCGCCCGACAGGTAGTCCAGGTCCTCCAGTACCCCGCACACCCGGTCGAAGGTGCGGGAGATGACGTGCGATCGCCCCTCCACACGCCGGCGCAGCGCCTCGGCGTCCTTCTCGGTGCGCATGTGGCGTTCGGCCCACCGGGCGTGGTCCTCGCGTTCCGCGCACCCGTGGCAGGGGTGTTCTCGCAATTGCGCGCGCAACCGCTTGACCTCGGCGTCCTCCCGATCACCCCGGCTGCCGCCACGCTCATAGGTGGGCTCGGTGCCCTGCTCCTTGAGCTTGTTGCGCAGCGTGGAGGCCAGGTCCTGGCGCGAACGCGGAGACCGCGCGGAGAACGACTTGGGGATACGCATGCGCCCGGAGGCCTTGACCGGAATCGGGAAGTCACTGGAGTTGATCCGCTTGACCTGCTTGTCCACGGTCAGCACCAGGGGCGCCGGAAGGTCGTGCCTCAGGCCGGGGTCCAGCACCACGGCGTGCCCGGAGTAGCGCCCCGAGGGGATACGGATGATGTCACCGGGCCGGAGCATCTCCAGGCTCTCCAGGGCCTCCTCACGGCGGCGCGAGGACCGGTTCTTGGCCAACATGGACTCACGGTCGCTCAACGCCCGACGCAGCGAGGCGTACTCCATGAAGTCGCCCAGGTGGCACTCGGCGGCCTTGGCGTACCCCTCCAAGGCCTCCTCGTGCTTGCGCAGCTTCTTGACCAGACCCACCACGGCACGATCGGCCTGGAACTGGGCGAAGGAGGCCTCCAGCATGTTGCGGCTGCGTTGGCGACCCACCTGCCCGACCAGGTTCACCGCCATGTTGTAGGAGGGCTGGAAGCTCGAGTTGAGCGGGTAGGTGCGCGTGCCCGCCAGCCCCGCGACGGTCTCGGGGTCGGTCCCGGCCTGCCAGACCACGACCGCGTGCCCCTCCACGTCGATGCCACGACGCCCGGCCCGCCCGGTGAGCTGCGTGTACTCACCAGGGGTGAGCATCGCGTGCGTCTCACCGTTCCACTTGTCGAGCTTTTCGATGACCACGCTGCGCGCGGGCATGTTGATGCCCAAAGCCAGGGTCTCGGTGGCGAACACCGCGCGGATCAGACCCTGGGAGAACAGGTGCTCCACGACCTCCTTGAAGGTGGGCAGCATGCCCGCGTGGTGGGCGGCCACACCCGATTCCAGGGCGCGCAGCCAGCCCTCGAAGCCGAGCACGGTCAGGTCGGCGCGCGGGATGTCGGCGCAGCGCGACTCGGCGTACTCGCGGATGTGGTCGGCCTCCTCGGGCGTGGTCAGGACCAACCCCGAGGCCACACACTGCCGGACGGCGTCGTCGCACCCCGCCCGGCTGAAGACGAAGTCGATGGCCGGCAACAGCCCCTGGGCGTCCAACTCCTCGATGATCATGGGTCTGCTGGGCGGCGCGAACCGGGTGCGCGGGCGGATGTTGCCCCGGGCCCGCGACTGCGGGTGGCGGCGACGGTCGGCCAGTTGGGTGGTGCGCGCGTCGTCCTCCGCGGCCCGGGTCAGGAACGGGTTGATGTGCAGGGTCTGCCCGCCCACCTTGATCTCGCGGGGCCGCTCGTGCTGGGAGCGTCGGCGTTCGCGCTTGCGCTTGGAACGTCCGCCACCGCCCCGCTCGTCCTCATCGGATCCGGTGGACTCCACCTCGGTGTCGACGAACAGGTCGTGCAGACGCTTGCCGACCATCATGTGCTGCCACAGCGGCACGGGACGCTTCTCGTCGACGATGACGGTGGTGTCGCCGCGCACCTGCTGGAGCCACTCGCCGAACTCCTCGGCGTTGCTGACCGTGGCGGACAGTGCGACCATGCGCACCGACTCGGGCAGGTGGATGATCACCTCCTCCCAGACCGCGCCGCGGAAGCGGTCGGCGAGGTAGTGCACCTCGTCCATGACCACGTACGCGAGCCCGCCCAGGGTGGATGAGGACTCATACAGCATGTTGCGCAGCACCTCGGTGGTCATCACCACCACCGGTGCCTCACCGTTGACGCTGTTGTCCCCGGTCAGCAACCCGACCTGCTCGTTGCCGTAGCGCTTGACCAGGTCGTTGTACTTCTGGTTGGACAGGGCCTTGATGGGGGTGGTGTAGAAGCACTTGGTGCCCTCCGCGAGGGCGCGGTGCACGGCGTACTCTCCGACCACCGTCTTGCCCGAACCGGTGGGAGCGGCGACCAGCACCCCATGGCCGTTCTCCAGCGCCTTACAGGCCTTGATCTGGAAGGGGTCGAACTCGAAGCCGTAGAGAGCCTGGAAGGCCTCGATGGCGGCGCTGGACGCGCCCTGCCGCCGACGGAAGGCGGCGTACCGCTCAGCGTGACTACTCATAGACCTCTCAGCCTATGAGGTCGGGTCCAACATCTCGACCGCTTTCGGCACCACTTCGCACTTCAGTGTCGGCGCGCCCATGCGTTCACCGTCGGCGTAGGCCGCCCCGGCGTCACCACGGATGGTGACGCTCGCCCCGCGTTCGAGGCGCACCTCGTCCAGCTCCATGTGGCTTCCGTTGAACACCCGGGGGAACTGTCGGATGAAACGGCCCTTGGACCCCTCGCGCATGAGGACCACGTCGAGTAGTCCATCGTCGGGTTCGGCCCCCGCGCACACCTTCAGGCCACCACCGTAGGAGTCGGTGTTGCCGACCGCGACGAGCATCCCGGGTTCGGCGATGGTGCGACCGTCGATGTCGATCTCGAAGTCGATGGGACGGAAGGTGCGCAGCTCGGCGACGATACCGATCAGGTAGCCGAGGCGGCCCACCCCGAACCGGAAGTTGTTCACCCGCTCGTTGACCCGGGCGTCGAAACCACAGGCCAGGACGCTCAGGTAGTAGCGCCGGGTCCCATCCGCCAGGGTCAGGCGGACCACGTCGCTGGGACGGGTGCGTCCGGCCAGGATCGCCTGGGCCATCCCGCGTGCGGTGGCGCGGCCGGTACCGAAGGCGCGGGCGATGTCGTTGCCGGTGCCCGCGGGGACCACCGCCAGTGGCACACCACTGCCCACCACCCCCTGCAGGGCCTGGTGGACCAGACCGTCACCGCCCACCGCCACCAACGCGTCGGGGCGATCGGAGACGGCCAACCGGGCCAGACGCCTGCTGTCGGCGGCCGAGCGGCCCGTGTAGACGTGCACGCGGGCGCCGGACGCGCGCAGGGCCTCCTTGAGCCGCACCGCGAGAACGGCGGAGCGACGACGACCGGAGGCCGGGTTGACCAGAAGTGCGATGTGAGGGGACATGACCGGGTCCTTAACTACCCACGGTGCGGGGATTCGAGGGCGTGCGGGTCGGTGAGGTTCCCGCACACCCTCAACGCCCGGGTCTGCGGGCCGGTTCAGGCGTCCTCGGTCGTGGACCCCTGGGCGGCTTCCTCACGTTGGCGGCGATGGTACTCCTCCAGCGCCTTGGGGGTCAGCAGCGGGGAGGGCACCCAGGTGGCCTCCGCCTGACCCTGCCCGCGCTGGATCTCGACCTCCTCCTCGGAGAGGTACTCCTCGGGGATGTCGAACTCGCCATCGCGGGCCCCCAGTACGAAGGCCTCCCACTCGGCGGGGGTGAAGAACAAGGTGCCCTTCTGTGGCGACTTCCCGTCACGGACGGCGCGGAACCCGTCGTCGAACTCGGCGACCTCCACGATCGCCTCGGAGTCCGGGTTCGACAGGGAGGAGCGCAACCACACCGCGTCGGTGGTGTCGTGCCACTTCTCGTTCCCCATGGCCTCGGGTGGGAGATCCCGCTTGGCCTCGGTCTGCTCGCTCATCAACACTTCCCGGCTTCCCGCGTCCGATTCGGTGTGCAGGGACGACGAGGAAGTCGTCCCGCCCCGAACCCTAGCGTGTGGGAGACCCTCCCACACCCGCTTCGCGACGACCGCTCAGTCGCCCTTGCCCGAACCCTTGCCCGAGTCGGAGTCCTCGAGTTCGTCCAGGTCGGAGGGCTGGTCGTCCAGATCGGAGATCTCGTCGTCGCCCAGCTCCGAGGTGGGGTCCCGGCGCTTGCGACGACGATCGTTGAAGAAGCAGAACAACTCGGCGATCTCGAACAGGACCACCAGCGGAACGGCCAGGGCCAGCATGGAGATGGGCTCGGCCGGCGTGACGACCGCGGCGACCAGGAACGAGCTGAAGATGATGACCCGACGCCACTTGGCGATGGCCTCGTGGGAGAGTATGCCGACGATGTTGAGCAGCACCACCAGCAACGGCATGACGAAGCCGAGGCCGAACATGCCCATCATGATGAGCATGTAGTCGAGGTACTCACCGATGGTCAGGTAGGGGTCGGCGTCCTCGGGCAGGAACCCGAAGAGCATCTGCAGGGCCAGCGCGGTGATCATGTAGGCCAGGGCGGCGCCGGCGACGAACAGCGCGCCGGCCAACGGGGCGAAGATGTAGGCGTACTTCTTCTCGCTGCCGTGCAGGGCGGGGGCCACGAACGCCCACAGCTGGTAGAGCCACAGTGGGGCCGTGGCCAGCGCGCCGACGAACAGCCAGATCTTGAAGGCCACGAAGAAGGCGTCGAAGGGGCCGGTCACGATGAGGGAACAGCCGCCGCCCTCGACCACCTGTGAGGCGGGCAGGGAACAGTACGGCTTGGTGAGGAAATCCCAGATCTGGTCGTAGAAGACGAAGCCGAGCACCGCGCCCAGACCCAGGATGAGCAGTACCTTGGCCAACCTGTTGCGTAGTTCGCGGAGGTGGTCCATGAGCGGCATCCGGGCCTCCGGGTTGACCGCTCTGCTTCGGGACCTCATCGTGGGGTCACTCTCTTCTCATCCGGGTCCGCGCACCGCGGACTCCCCTGATACAGACGCGGAGCGCGGTGCCCCGAGGGCACCGCGCCGACAGGTTCGGGCCGTGGCCGCGCGCGACCCCGAACAGGTGGAACCGGCGACTCTACTGGTTGTAGGTCTGGTTGCTGGGTTCGCCGGACTCGTTGACGATGCGCTGGCCGGGAGGAAGCTGCGGGTAGCCCTGCTGCTGATTCTGCTGCGGGGCGGCGTCGGCACGAGAGGTCTGGGCCTGGCCCTGGCCCTGCTGTGCCTGTCGACCGTCCTGACCGTCGGCCTGTTCCTGTTCCTCGTTGTTCTCCTCATCGGCCAGGCCCTTGCTCTCGGCCTTGAGGATGCGGGCACTACGTCCCAGGGAACGGGCCAGGTCCGGGAGCTTCTTGGCTCCGAACAGCAAGATGGCAAGGATCACCAGGATGGCGATGGTAGGTCCGTTGAACGGTCCCATGGTTCTACCTCTCTGTGGGGCGCGACCAAGCGCCTTCGATGGTACGCGCGTCCGAGCCTTCGGTCATCATCGCCGTGACCCCTCACGTCGGACACGCTCACGCAGGTCAGCGCTGCTCGCCTGGTACCCGCCCGCCGCCCGTGTCACCTTTTCGGACAGCACGACGGCCTCGCGTCGGACCTTCACCAGAAGGAATCCGACGACGAGCACACCGACCAGAACCAGGCCGAAAAGGACAGCGAGGGCGATCACGAACTCACCATATCCTTTTCCGGAAGACCTACACCTCGACCCCCTGTGAACAGGTGGGCGTCACTCCGAGGACGAATCGATCTCGACCAGGTCGGGGGAGGTTTGCCCCCTCTGATAAAGATTCAAGGCCCGTTCGGCCTCCGCGCGCACTTCCCGCGCCAGACCCTCGGGAGCCACCACGCGCCCCCGTGACCCCAACGACAACACCAGTCGCGCCACCCACGCCGGCGCCGGGGTCCGCAGCGTGGCGCGCACCCCGCCGTCGGCCAATTCGGTGACCGACTCGCACGCGTAGTCCTCGGTGACCCAACGCGCCGACGGGTCCAGGTCCAACACGACCAGGGCATCGCGTTCGGAACGCTGGAGCACACCCTTGGACAGGTCACGGCGGCCCACACCCTCGGGCACCTCGGCCGCATAGGGCAGCACGGTCAGTTCCAGCACCCGGTCCAACCGGAACAGGCGCACGTCCTCACGCAGGTGGCAGTAACCCTCCAGGAACGGCTTGCCGTCCTGGACCACCAGACCCATCGGATCCACGTCACGTTCGGTGACCTGGTCCAGGTATCCGGACAGGTAGCGCAGATGCAGGCGCTGACCCGCCTCCAAGGCCTGGGAACAGCGCCGATGGGTCTGCGCCACCTGCTCGTCCATCTCCACCCGCACCTGGACGGCGTCGGCGAGCGCGCCCACCGCGCTGCCGGCCGCCCCGCGCAGCTTCTCCCCCACGCGCTTGAGCGCGCCGTCCTCCACGCCCTGGGCCACGGGCAACTCCTCCAACAACGACAGGCCCACGACCAGGCTGGCGGCCTCGTCCGCGGTCAGGCGCAGCGGCTGGGCCAGGGTGTCGGCGTTGGCGATGATGATCTCCCCGGTCTCCTTGGCCGCCTCCAGGTCCACGTCGATGAGGTCGCCGGGGGTGTAGCCGGGCAGACCGCACATCCACAGCAGGCTCAGGTCCTGGACCACCTGCTTCTCGCTGAGACCGAAGTGGCGGGCCACCTCCGGCACACGCACGTCGCGGCCCAGCGCGTAGGGCACCAACATCAGCAACCGACGCAGTTGGTCCGCCGAGCGCGGGCCGCGGGCCGGGGCGTCCTCCTCCTCGGTCTCCCGCACGGGTTCGGCCTCGGCCCGGGCCCGGCGGATCACCCCCGACATGTGGGCGGCCAACGCCTCGCGGGCCTGCTCTGGCTCGACGACCTCGGCCCGGGCACCCTGGGCGGCCACCCGACCGACCAGCGTGTCGGTATCGGTGTAGGGCAGGGTGAGGGTGTCCCACACCGGCCCGGCGGCCTCCCGTTCACCGGGGACCACGCGCAGGGCACTGCGGCGCAGGGCGTGCGCGGAGTCGACGAGCACCCGCACGGTGGCGGCGTGGTCGGGGTCGGGCCGCTGCGAGGAGACCACCGAACGCAGGTCCACACCCTCGGGCACCTCGACGTCGGGACCGGTGCGCACCACCGTCACCTGTCCCTGGATGCGTCCGAGTCGGAAGACCCGGCGAGCCTCGCGCAGCCGGTCGTGACCGACCACGTACCAGTGGCCGTCCTGGTTGACCACGCCCCACGGTTCGACCTCGCGACGCACCGCTTCGGTCTGGCCGGGCCGGCGGTAGGAGAAGACCACCGGCCGGCGGTCACGGATCGCCTGCCAGACGGGCCCGAAGGCGGGTTCGTCGGTGCGCATGGTCGGGGTCAGCCCGGGCGCGGCCTCCGCGTCCACCGGCACCCCGGCCGAACGGAGCTTGAACAGGGCGTTGGCGGCGGCCTCGCCCAGGGAGGCGTGCCGCCAGGCACGGGCCGCCAGACCCAACACCAGCGCCTCGTCCGGCCGTAGCTCGATCTCGGACAACTCATAGTCCGACCGCGAGATCCGATAGCCCTCCTCGCCGCTGAAGGCGTCACCGGTGCCCACCTGGATCGGGATACCGCTGTCGCGCAGTTCTCGCTTGTCGCGTTCGAACATGCGCTTGAACGCCGACTCGGTCTCGGCCTCCGCGTACCCCTGGACGGTCGCCCGGATCTCCTGGGCCGTCAGGTGGCGCCGGGTGGACAACAGGCAGATGACCAGGTTGAGCTGTCGTTCGGTCTTCCTGCGCGACATCGTCGCCACTCCTTCACCCTGGGATGATGCGCCGGGCGGGGCCGCGAGGGCGCGTCCTCCCACCTTCGGTTCAGCACTGACGGTACCGTGCCGACCATGATCCGGTGGCGTCGTGGCCAAGTGCGTTCACTCCTGCCCTCCTGGACCGGGGTCCACGTGTGCGCGGTCGATCTGGCCACCGGCCCCGACACCGCTCCCCCGTCCACCTGCCGAGCCCTGGCCTACACCGATCTGGTCGGTGAACCACGCGTGGGCGATGAGGTGCTACTCAACACCGGTGCCCTCGACCTTGGGCTGGGCACCGGCGGGTACGCGCTGGTGGTGGCCCTGCCCGACCGCCTACCCGCCGATCGGGAGGGCCCCGGCCACCTGGTCAAGGCCCGTTACACCCCGCTCCAGGCCACCGTCCAAGGCGCCGACGAACAGGGATCACCCCACCACGAGACACTGCGTACCGCTCGGGGGGTCGACGGAATGCCGGTGGTGGTCGCCGACCTGCACTCGTCGCTACCGGCCGTGCTGGCGGGGGTACGCGCCGAACGTCCCCGCGCCCGGGTCGTCAACGTGATGCTGGACGGCGGCGCGCTACCGGCGATGTTCTCTCAGAACCTGGGCACGCTGCGCGAGGACGGCCTCCTGGCGGGCTGTGTGACCACCGGCCAGGCGTTCGGCGGCGACCTGGAGACGGCCACCGTGCACTCGGGCCTGCTGGCGGCCAGGCACGTCCTGGGGGCGGACGTCACCGTGGTGTGCCAGGGACCGGGCAACCTGGGCACCGGAACCCCCTGGGGCTTCTCGGGTGTGGCCTGCGGCGAGGCCGTCAACGCCGTCGCGGCCCTGGGCGGCCTGCCCGTGGCCGCCCTGCGGGTCAGCGAGGCAGACCCGCGTCCCCGTCACCACGGGGTCTCCCACCACAGTCTGACGGCCTACGGCAAGGTCGCCCTGGCCCCCGCCGACGTGGTCGTACCCGTCCTTCCCGGAGAGTTCGGGGAGAGGGTACGCGGCCAGGCCTGGCCCCTCGGCGAGCGGCACACACTGGTGGAGGTCTCCACGACCGGACTGGAGGGCGAACTGCTCTCGTCGCCGGTGAGACCGTCGACGATGGGGCGCGGCCTGGAACAGGACCCGGCCGCCTTCCTGAGCGCGGCGGCGGCCGGACGGTACGCCGCCACCCTCCTGGCCCCCTGAACGACCGCGCACCCACCCTTCAACGATCGACGGTCCTGGGCAGCCACGTGGCGGGACGCCGGTGTTCGGCGTCGCCGTTACCGGGCACCGGAGTGCGACGGGTGGCCGCGAGCATGTGCTCGGACGGAGCGTCGAAGTACCTCCCGGGCCGGAACATGGCCAGGGAGGCCGGGTCGGCCACGACCCCCTCGTCCACGCTCACCAGCTCCGGCACGAACACGGCACCGTCCCCACACGTCACCCCCCATTTCCTGCCGGGACCGGCGGAGACGATCTGCCCGGGATCGCCGCCCACCGCCTCGGTGGACAACTCCCCCGAATGGAAGGTGATGAGCGCGCCCCCGAACATCGCGAACGCCCCCGGGTAGGGGGCCGCCAACGCCCGCACCATCCGGTCCACGTCGCGCCCGGCGGCGGCCAGGTCCAGGTGTCCGTCACTGGGACGACGACGGGGCCACACCGACACGTGTCCGGTCTGGGGACGTCGAGGAGCACGCCCCTCCAACAGGGCGTCCAGGTTGCGCACGATCAGTTCGGCCTGCAAACGCCCCACCCGCTCGTACAGGCCGGTGGCGGTGGCGTCGGCGGCCACCTCGAAACGGATCCGATCCACGATGTCACCGGCCTCGACCTCACGGGCCAGGTGGAACAGGGTCACCGCGCTGGCCCGCATGTCGCGCAGGATCGTCCAGGGAATGGGCGCACGTCCGCGCCCCACCGGCAACGGGGAGGGATGCATGCCCACGGCGCCCAACGGAAGCGAGGCCAGAACCTCCTCCTGGACCAGTTGCGACCACCCGGCCACCACCATCAGGTCGATGTGGTGCGAGGCCAGGGCGTCACGCGCCTCATCACCGTTGACGTCGGCCACGCGCAGGTGCGGCAGGTCCAGTCGACGGGTCACGGACTCGTAGTCGACATAGCCGCAACGGTGCGCCAACTCGGCAGGATAGGACACCACCAGATCCGGTGGACGCCCCTGGGCACAGAGTTCCTCCAACGCCGGCACCCCCAGGCGCAGACCGGACACATAGCAGAACCGCCGTCCCTCCGGCATGGCTCCCCCTCGCCAGAAATCACTCAGGGTGACGACTCTACGCAGCGATCGCCCCACTCCCCCGCAGATGTGCCCACCCCGCGTGTCAGGACCCCGAACACGACGACGCCCCCGCCGGATGACGGGGGCGTCGCAGCGCGAACGAACCGCGGGTACGTCGGGGCGGTTACTCCTCCTCGGAGGCCTCTTCGTCCTCGGCCTGGGCCTCGGGGTCGGCCGCCTCACCCTCGGCGCCCTCCGCCGGCTCGGGCGGCGGCGGGTTGTCGTAGGCGCCCAGGACGTCGATCACGAAGACCAGGGTGCCCACGGGACCGCCCATCGCCTCCTCCTCGGTCTCGCCGTAGGCCATGGAACCGGGGACGACCAGCATCAGGCGGTCACCGACGTTGGCTCCGACGATGCCCTCGTCCCAGCCCTCGATCACCGCGCCGTCACCGATGGTGGTGTCGAAGGGCGCGCCACCGCGATCCCAGGTGGAGTCGAAGACCTGGTGACCGCCATCCTCCTCGGGGTCCCAGCGCACACCCGTGTACTGGGCGATGACCTGCTGCCCCTCCTCAACCTCGGGGCCCTCGCCCTCGATGAGCGGGACGACCTCCAGGTCCTCGGGGGCGTCGCCCTCGGGGACCTCGATCTCGGGGCGGCTGTGGCCGTCCTGGGTGACCGTGGGCAGACCGTCGCCACCGTCGGTGACCGGCTCGCCCGGCACCACGGCACCCTGGGCGTAGCGGTCCATCACGTCGATGACGAGCACGCTGGCGCCCTCGGGAACCTCCTGGCCCATGCCCTGGGCCTGCTCGATCTCCTCCGGGGTCAACGGCGGGAACACGTACACCGCACGGCTGCCGAGCGGCTGGCTCACCAGCGTCTCGGTGATGTACTCGGGCATCTCGTTCATGCGTACGAGGTCGGGGGCACCGGACTCGTAGCTGGACTGGCCCTCCATCGCCTCGCCCTCGCCCGGGGCCGTCCACTGGTATTGGGCGACGTTGGCGACCACCAGGTCGTCCGCGCCCACCAGGACGTCCTCCCCCGAGCCCTTGCTGACGACGCCGGAGATCTCCTCCTCCGGAGGTTCCGCGTCGGGGAAGGTGATCTGCGGTTCCTCACCGACCTCGCCGGTGACGTCGGGCAGCCGCGGGTCCAGCTCCTCCGCGTTCATGCGCAGGAAGGCGGGAGTCTTCCAATCCTCCGGGATCGATCCGCAGCTTGAGACCACCAAGGCGATGGCGGTCAGTGGCACCGCGAGAGCGGCGGCACGTCGGTGCATGGGTCACAACCTCTGATTTCCGGCTCAGGACAGGCTCACACTACCGAAAAGCACAAGTCCGGCCACCCCTGGGAATGCACCGAAGGTCACGGGCCCCGTCGGGTGGCGCCGCGCACCTCCCGCCGGGGCCCGGATCGACCGTTCGGAGTCCGTCCGCTCACATGCCGGCGATCAGCTTCTCCACCCGCTCGTCCACCGACTTGAACGGGTCCTTGCACAGCACGGTCCGCTGCGCCTGATCGTTGAGTTTGAGGTGCACCCAGTCCACGGTGAAGTCGCGGCGTTGTTCCTGGGCTCTGCGGATGAACTCGCCCCTCAACCGCGCCCTGGTGGTCTGCGGTGGCACCGACTTGGCCTCGAAGATCTTCAGGTCGTTCACCACCCGATCCATCTGGCCGCGGTTCTGCATCAGGTAGAACAGGCCGCGATCGCGGTGGATGTCGTGGTAGGTCAGATCCAGCTGGGCCACCCGGGGCGAGGACAGCGACAGGTCGTGTTTGTCCCGGTAACGCTCCAACAGCAGGTACTTGGTGACCCAGTCGATCTCCCGAGAGACCATCTCCAGGTTCTGGGTCTCCACCGCCTCCAGGGTGCGCTGCCACAGGTCCAGGACCCGCTTGCCCACGGCGTCGGTGCCGTGCCGATCCACGTAGCTCTGTACCTTCTCCAGGTACTCGCGCTGGATCTCCAGGGCACTGGCCTCGCGCCCGTTGGCCAGACGCACCTTGCGCCGCCCCGTCATGTCGTGGCTGACCTCGCGAATGGCCCGGATGGGGTTCTCCAGGGTGTAGTCGCGCATGACCACACCGGCTTCGATCATCTGCAGCACCAGGTGGGTGGCGCCCAGCTTGAGCAGGGTGGTGGTCTCGCTCATGTTGGAGTCGCCCACGATGACGTGCAGGCGCCGGAAGCGTTCGGCGTCGGCGTGGGGCTCATCGCGGGTGTTGATGATGGGCCGCGAGCGGGTGGTGGCCGAGGAGACACCCTCCCAGATGTGCTCGGCGCGCTGGCTCACGCAGTACAGGGCGCCCCGAGGCGTCTGCAGGACCTTGCCGGCGCCACAGATGATCTGCCGCGTGACCAGGAAGGGGATGAGCACGTCGGCCAGGCGCCCGAACTCCCCGTGCCGACCCACGAGGTAGTTCTCGTGACAGCCGTAGGAGTTGCCCGCCGAGTCGGTGTTGTTCTTGAACAGGTAGATGTCGCCGGCGATGCCCTCCTCGTGCAGGCGCTGCTCGGCGTCGATCTGCAGCCCCTCCAGGATGCGTTCGCCGGCCTTGTCGTGGGCCACCAGGTCCAGGAGGCTGTCGCACTCGGGGGTGGCGTACTCGGGGTGGCTTCCCACGTCCAGGTACAGACGGGCCCCGTTGCGCAGGAACACGTTGCTGCTGCGTCCCCAGGAGACCACCCGTCGGAAGAGGTAGCGGGCGACCTCGTCCGGCGACAGGCGGCGCTGTCCCCGGAAGGTGCACGTGACCCCGTACTCGTTCTCCAGCCCGAAGATCCGTCGTTCCACGCGGCCTCACCAACTTCCGTCACCGGGGTGCCGACGACGGGGCCACGTCGTCCACACCCGCCCGGCCGGTGCGGCGCCCCGGTGGCGCCGCACCGTCGTCCCTAGCTTCAGTCCTGGTCGGCCTCGTCCCCACCGGCGCTCGTGTCCTCGGAGGCGTCCGTGCTCGTGGCGGCCTTCGTGGTGGCACCTCGCTTGCCCTCCTCGATGAGGGAGGTCAGGCGGTCACCGTGGATGCGACGGAACTTGCGGTGCTGTCGGGAGCGGTCCAGCACGGCGACCTCCAGGTTGGTGGCCTCCAGCTCACGCTCCTCCCCGTTCTCGTGCGCCAGCGCGTGGGTGGCGGCGTTGAGCGCCGCGCTGAGCGGGGCCCTCGCGTCGAAGCGGTCCTTGAGCTGGTTGGACACGTGCTCGGAGGAGCCGCCCACCGCGACGAAGCCCTGTTCGTCGACGATCGACCCGTCGAAGGTGATGCGGTAGATCTCGTCGTCGTCCGCGGTGTCGCCGACCTCCGCGACGACGATCTCGACCTCCCACGGCTTGAGGCTCTCACTGAAGACGGTGCCCAGGGTCTGGGCGTAGATGTTGGCGAGCTGGCGTCCGCTGACGTCACGACGGTCGAACTGGTACCCGCGAACGTCGGCGAAACGGACGCCCATCAGGCGTAGGTTCTCGAACTCGGGGTAGCGCCCGACCGCGGCGAAGCCGATGCGGTCGTAGAGCTCACTGATCTTGTGCAGGGTGCGGGACATGTTGTCCGCCACCAAGAGGATGCCGCCTTCGTACTGCAGGACGACGGCACTGCGGCCGCGCGCGATCCCTTTGCGCGCGTAGTCCGCCTTGTCCTTCATCTGCTGTTCGGGGGCGACGTAGAAGGGCATCGACACCGCGGATCGTTTCCTTACCTGGTCGGGAGAGGTCTGGTGGTGAGGGGCGCCCGGCCCGGATCGGCCGGGCCGGTCATGGCCCGCCGGTCAGTCGAGCCGGGCCCTTGGTCCGTCGGGGTGGACGGAGCGTCCCTGGACCACCTCCGTGGCCAAACGGGCGACCTCTTCGCCGGAGATACGGCGGTGGCCGTCCTCGGTGATGACGTCGACCAGGGGGAAGATCCCCCGATGCAGGTCGGGTCCGCCGGTGGCGGAGTCCTCGTCCGCGGCGTCGTAGAGCGACTCCAGGGCGACCTTGATCGCTGTCGTCTCGTCCAGGTCGTCGCGATAGAGCTTCTTGATGGAGCCCTTGGCGAAGACCGAGCCGGAGCCGATGGAGTGGTAGCGCTGCTCCTCGTAGCGTCCACCGACCGCGTCGTAGCTGAAGACCCGGCCTTCCTCGGTGACCTCGTCGAAGCCCACCAGCAGGGGGACTACGACGAATCCCTGCATGGCCATGCCCAGATTGCCCCGGACCATCTGGGCGAGCTTGTTGGCCTTACCCTCAAGGGAGAGGGAGCGACCCTCCAGCTTCTCGTAGTGTTCCAGCTCCACCTGGTACAGGCGGGCCAGTTCGATACCGATCCCGGCCGAGCCCGCGATGGCCACCGCGGAGAACTCGTCGGTCCGGTAGAGCTTGTCCATGTCCCGGTTGGCGATGACGTTGCCCTGTGTCGCCCTGCGGTCACCGGCCAGCAGGACACCCCCGGGGAAGGTCATGGCGACGATGGTCGTCGCGTCCGGGGTGAGGTGTTCGGTGACCCCTCCGGCGGCGTCCAGATGCCTTCCGGGCAGCAACTCGGGGTTGACCGCCCGGAGGAACTCGGTGAAGGACGAAGTACCCGCACTCATGAAAGCGGCCGGCATCCGTCCGCCCTCGAACCCTTCGAACACGCGACTCCCTCCACTGGCGCCCCACCCCGTCTCGGGGGCGGATGGGGCGCCTGCTCATCCGTTTGTTGTCGGCCTGCACGTCGGCCGGGCTTTCCCACCCCGGCCGACGTGTCGACCCTAACCCTGTGCGCCCGGGGGCCACCGGCTCCCGTGTGCGCTGTCAGCGAACCGTCCGATGACGGTCACTGACCGCCCTTCTGCACGAACTGCCGCACGAAGTCCTCGGCGTTGCTCTCCAGAACGTCGTCGATCTCGTCGAGGATGTCGTCGACGTCCTCATCCAACTGTTCGTCGCGTTCCTTGGCCTCCGCGGCGCCCTCGGTCTCCTCGACCTCTTCGTCGCGGCGGGTGCCGTGCTTCTGGCCGCCGGTGTCCTTCGTCGCCATTGCAACCTCCCGTTCGGAGCTCTCGCCCTTATCTTGGCCCAACGACCCCCGACTCAACCCCGTTCCCCGGGCCCGATACCCGCTAGTTACCTCTGGGCTCGGCGTCATCACCGCGCGTGCGCGCGAGAGGCGAACGGGTGCGGTCGGGTGCTCACGAATTCGACGCCGTCACGGGGTCGGGCGTGTCCCCGGGGTCGACCCCCCGCACGCCCACGAAGATCGTTTTCGCGACATGCGCACATGTATTCGCCTTGCGAACATGATCTTCACCCAGGACGGCGGCCTGACCACGCGGGTTACGTCTACGTGTCCGAACCATCGCTACTGGTACGCGGTTTCAGTGTCCGGATCCGGCCAACATGTATCCCTTGACTTACCGGCGAGTTTCTGATTCACATCCGATCTCTTCGGAAAAGTCAAGGTCAGATGGGTCGCCTCCCGATGACCAGAACTTCAAGACATCCGGTCATCGGATGACCCCTTTGTCCGCTCGCTGAAGTATCAGCTTTCCGGGGTTCCAGTTGTCCAAGATGTGCACTTATGGTGGGGAACCGTTTACCGAGTGTCTCGGTGAACGGAAGGGACCCGCCCCCATCGGGGTCCCGCCTCGGAGCGCATCGTCCACCCCCGAGCGGACGAGGCGCCTTCCGAGACCCCGCCCCATTCCCCCTAGGAGAGTAGGGATCAATGCGACCCTCCCCCGTTATCTCCGCGATCGGCACGGGAGCGCTGGCCTTCGGGCTGTCGCTCTCCGTGGCCCCGGGCGCCGGAGCCGCGACCGTGCCGACCGAGCCCGTCACGCAGGACGACTCGGTGTCCACCATGGAAGAAGCGCTTGAGCGCGACTTCGGCCTCACCCCGTTCGAGGCCGAGGAACTGCTCGACGCCCAGGCGGCCGCCTTCGGCCTGGACGAGGCCGCGGCCGACGCCGCGGGTGACGCCTACGCGGGCTCGGTGTTCGACACCGACACCCTGGAGCTGACCGTCCTGGTGACGGACACCTCCGCCGTGTCGGACGTCGAGGCCGCCGGAGCCGAGGCCGAAGTGGTCTCATACGGCACCGAGGGCCTGGCCGAGATCATGGACGAGCTCGACGCGGCCGGCACCCAGCCCGGCGTCGTCGGCTGGTACCCCGACGTCACTTCCGACACGGTCGTGATCGAGGCCCTCGATGGCGACGACGCACAGAGCCTCATCGAGGCCGCGGGCGTGGACGCCTCCGCCGTGGAGGTGCGCGGCACCTCCGAGCAGCCGCAGCTGTTCGCCGACATCGTCGGTGGAGACGCGTACTACATGGGCGGCGGCCGCTGCTCCATCGGGTTCGCCGCCACCGACGCCTCCGGCGGCGACGGCTTCGTGACCGCCGGTCACTGCGGCACCGTCGGCACCTCCGCCGAGAGCGAGGACGGTTCCGGCTCGGGCACCTTCGCCGAGTCGGTCTTCCCCGGCAACGACGGGGCGTACGTGTCGGCGAGCTCCAACTGGACCGTCACCAACCTGGTCAACATGTACAGCGCGGGTGACACCCAGACGGTGGCCGGTTCCGCTCAGGCCCCGGTCGGCTCGGCCGTGTGCCGTTCGGGTTCGACCACCGGTTGGCACTGCGGGACCATCGAGGCCCGCGGCCAGACGGTGAGCTACCCCGAGGGCACCGTCAACGACCTGACCCGCACCGATGTCTGCGCCGAGCCGGGTGACTCCGGTGGCTCGTTCATCAGTGACGACCAGGCCCAGGGCATGACCTCTGGCGGCTCGGGCAACTGCACCAGTGGTGGTACGACGTACTACCAGGAGGTCGGCCCGGTGCTCAGCTCGTGGAACCTCTCGCTGGTGACCGGATAGCTCCATCCGTCCGGCATCGCACCGACGCCCCCGTCCGCTTTCCAGCGGGCGGGGGCGTCTTTCGTTTCCAGGTGTCCGTATCCGGCCACCACCGATACCCGGCCGGCTCTCATCGAGTGCACGACCATCCGCACCCCGCACGCCCTGGGCACGCCCGTGACCAGAACGGTTACGGGAGTGTGTCCGATCGGCCACGACCGGTACCCGATACCGGCGTCCGTATGTGGCCATTTTGCCCCTCTTGTGGAATAACGACCATTTCGGTCTGTGACCGGCCGCCTGCGGTGATCCTGACGTGGCGCCGTGGACCGCGACTGACAGCGACCGGAACCGCCCCATCACCCCATCACCGGATTTCGTCTTGAATGCTTTTCCCGCCTGACGCTCTTTCCCTCGCCAAAACGTGCACTTATGGTTGGGCATTGTTTACCGGATGTCTCGGTGAACAACGGCGACCGAAGCGACTCGGTCACCGATCCCCCGCAAATCCCCCAAGGAGAGTAGGGACCATGCGACCCTCCCCCGTTGTCTCCGCCATAGGCACCGGAGCCCTGGCCTTCGGTCTGGCCCTGGGCACCACCCCCGCTGCCGCGACTCCCACCGCACCCGTCCCCCAGTCCCCCGACGCCGAGGCCACCACCATGGCCGAGGCCCTCCAGCGCGACCTTGGCCTGTCCCCGTCCCAGGCCGACGAACTGCTCGACGCCCAGGCCGAATCGTTCGAGATCGACGCCGCCGCCACCGAGGCCGCGGCCGAGGCCTACGGCGGCTCCATCTTCGACACCGAAGCCCTCGAACTGACCGTCCTGGTCACCGACGCCTCCGCCGTGGACGCGGTCGAGGCCGCCGGCGCCCGGGCCGAGGTCGTCACCCACGGCATCGAGGGTCTGGAGGAGATCGTCGACGAACTCAACGCCTCCCAGGCCGACTCGGGCGTCGTGGGTTGGTACCCCGACATCGCCGGCGACACGGTCGTCCTGGAGGTCTTGGAGGGTTCCGAGGCCGACGTGGACGCCCTCCTCGCCGACTCCGGTGTCGACTCCGCCGACGTCACGGTGCAGACCACCACCGAACAGCCCGAGCTGTACGCCGACATCGTCGGTGGTCTGGCCTACACCATGGGCGGACGTTGCTCGGTCGGTTTCGCCGCCACCAACTCCTCCGGCCAGCCCGGCTTCGTCACCGCCGGCCACTGCGGAAGCGTCGGCACCGCCGTCAGCATCGGCAACGGTCGGGGAGTCTTCGAGCGCTCCATCTTCCCCGGCAACGACGCCGCCTTCGTCCGCGGCACCTCCAACTTCACCCTGACCAACCTGGTCAGCCGCTACAACAGCGGCGGACACGCCACCGTGAGCGGCTCCAGCGCGGCCGCGATCGGCTCCCAGGTCTGCCGCTCCGGCTCCACCACCGGCTGGCACTGCGGCACCATCCAGGCCCGCAACCAGACGGTGAACTACCCACAGGGCACCGTTCAGGCCCTGACCCGCACCAACGTGTGCGCCGAACCCGGTGACTCCGGTGGTTCCTTCATCTCCGGAAGCCAGGCGCAGGGCGTCACCTCCGGTGGTTCGGGCAACTGCTCCTTCGGTGGCACCACCTACTACCAGGAGGTCAACCCCATGCTCAACACCTGGGGCCTGACCCTGCGGACCTGATCCGTCTCCTACACCGCACAAGACGTCCCCGTCCGCTTTCGCGCGGGCGGGGACGTCCGCTTTCGCGCGGGGTCAGTCCCCGCGTTTACCGCCGCCCAGTACCGCGACCAGGTCCTCGGCGGTGTCCGCGGCGGCCAGCAGGGCACCCACGTGCTCCTTGGTGCCCCGCCGCGGGTCCAGGGTCGGCACCCGCTGCAACGAGTCGTGACCGGGCAGATCGAAGATGACCGAGTCCCAGGAGGCCGCCGCCACCGAGTCGGCGTACTTGGCCAGACAACGACCACGGAAGTAGGCGCGCGTGTCCTCCGGCGGTTCGGTGATCGCCCGGGTCACCTCCGGCTCCTCCAACAACCGACGGACCCGCCCACGAGCCGCCAACCGGTTGTACAGGCCCCGGTCCTGGCGCACGTCCGAGTACTGCAGATCCACCATCTGCAACCGCGGGCTCGACCACTCCAGGCCATCACGCGAGCGATAGCCCTCCAACAGCTTGAGCTTGGCCACCCAGTCCAACCGGTCGGCCAGGTCCATCGGATCCCGCCCGAGCCCGGTCAGCACCGTCTCCCACTGGTCCAGCACGTCGGCGGTGTCGGGGTCCACGTCCGTGCCGTATCGCTCCTCCACGTACTTGCGCGCCTGGTCCAGGTACTCGCCCTGCAACTCCAGGGCGGTCATCCGCCGCCCGTCGCGCAACCGCACCCGGTGCGTCAGCCCCGGGTCGTGGGAGATCTCCCGCAGGTCCGCCACCGACGTCTCCAACGACAGGTCCTCCTGCAAGAACCCGTCCTCGATCATCGACAGCACCAGCGCGGTGGTCCCCATCTTCAGGTAGGTGGAGAGCTCGCTCATGTTGGCGTCACCGATGATCACGTGCAGACGCCGGTACCGGTCCGGGTCCGCGTGCGGTTCGTCCCGTGTGTTGATGATGGGACGCTTCAGGGTCGTCTCCAACCCCACCTCGACCTCGAAGAAGTCGGCGCGCTGGGAGAGCTGGAAGCCGCTGCCGTTCCCATCCGAACCGATGCCGACCTTGCCGGCCCCGCACATCACCTGCCTGGACACGAAGAAGGGGATGAGGTGGCGGACGATGTCCCCGAAGGGCGTCGACCGGTTCATCAGATAGTTCTCGTGGCACCCGTAGGAGGCGCCCTTGTTGTCGGTGTTGTTCTTGTACAGCTGGATCGGTTCGATGCCGGGCGTGGAACCGGCCCGCGCCGCGGCATCGGCCATGACCCGCTCCCCGGCCTTGTCCCACAGCACCGCGTCACGCGGATTGGTGACCTCGGGGGCCGAGTACTCCGGGTGGGCATGGTCCACATACAGCCGCGCGCCGTTGGTGAGGATGACGTTGGCCAACCCCAGGTCCTCGTCGGTCAACTGGGTGGGGTCGGCCACCTCTCGCGCCAGGTCGAAGCCGCGCGCGTCCCGTAGCGGGTTCTCCTCCTCGAAGTCCCAACGTGCTCGCCGGGCCCGCGCCGCCGAGGCGGCAAGGTAGGCGTTGACCACCTGGGTGGAGGTGACCATCGCGTTGGCCCCGGGGTTTCCCGGCACGGAGATCCCGTATTCGGTCTCGATACCCATAATCCGCCGCACACTCATGATGAGAGGTTATCCGCCCGGGCGGCCTCTTGAACGCTTCCGCGCCAATTGTGGCCTAAGCGCCGTCTTCCCGGGCGTTTCCAAAGACCTCCACCCGGCGTGTCCGCACAGGTCATGGAGCCTTTCGGCGGATTCGCCATAAAGTGACGACGGGGCGCGCGCAAAACACCGGACCGCGCCCCGGTAAGGGGCGAAGGTCCCGCAATCGCGCGCGTAGGGGCCCGCCGGAGAAAGACCTCCGGCGGGCCCCGAGGCGGTACGTGACCGCGGCGAGCGTTCTTACAGGTACTGGCCGGTGTTGGCGACCGTGTCGATGGATCGGCCCGAGTCGGAGCCCGTCTTGCCGGTGATGAGCGTACGGATGTACACGATCCGCTCGCCCTTCTTGCCGGAGATGCGCGCCCAGTCGTCCGGGTTGGTGGTGTTGGGCAGGTCCTCGTTCTCACTGAACTCGTCGACGCAGGCCTGCATCAGGTGCGAGACCCTGATGCCCCTGGACCGGCTGTCGATGAAGTCCTTGATCGCCATCTTCTTGGCCCGCGAGACGATGTTCTCGATCATCGCGCCGGAGTTGAAGTCCTTGAAGTACAGGACCTCCTTGTCCCCATTGGCGTAGGTGACCTCCAAGAAGCGGTTCTCCTCGCCCTCGGTGTACATCCGTTCCACGACCCGCTGGATCATGGCGTCCACCGTGGCCTTGCTGGAACCACCGTGCTCGGCCAGGTCCTCCTCGTGCAGCGGCAACTCCTCGGTGATGTACTTGGCGAAGATGTCGCGGGCCGCCTCGGCGTCGGGCCGCTCGATCTTGATCTTGACGTCCAAACGGCCGGGCCGCAGGATCGCCGGGTCGATCATGTCCTCGCGGTTGGAGGCGCCGATGACGATGACGTTCTCCAACCCCTCGACACCGTCGATCTCACTGAGCATCTGCGGGACGATCGTGTTCTCCACGTCGGAGGACACACCCGAACCACGTGTGCGGAAGATCGAGTCCATCTCGTCGAAGAACACGATGACGGGGGTTCCCTCGGAGGCCTTCTCCCTGGCCCTTTGGAAGACCAGGCGGATGTGCCGCTCGGTCTCACCCACGTACTTGTTCAGCAGCTCCGGACCCTTGATGTTAAGGAAGAAGCTCTTGCCGACGTCCTTGCCGGTGCGCTCGGCGACCTGCTTGGCCAACGAGTTCGCGACCGCCTTGGCGATGAGCGTCTTACCGCACCCGGGCGGCCCGTACAGCAGCACACCCTTGGGCGGGCGCAACCGGTGCTCGAAGAACAACTCCTTGTACAGGTAGGGCAACTCGACCGCGTCGCGGATCATCTCGATCTGTCCCGACAGACCACCGACGTCGCTGTAGGCGATGTCGGGGACCTCTTCGAGGATGAGCTCCTCGACCTCGGACTTGGGGATGCGCTCGTACACGTAACCCGACCGGGACTCCAACAGCAGTGAGTCCCCGGCCCTGATCGGCTCGTCGCGCAGCGGCTCCGCCAACCGCACGATCCGCTCATCGTCGTGATGCGAGATCACCAGGGCGCGTTCGCCGTCCTCAAGGACCTCCTTGAGCATGACGACTTCGCCGACGGTCTCGAACGACTCCACCTCGACGACGTTGAACGCCTCGTTGAGCATGACCTCTTGGCCCGGGCGCAACGCGTCCAGATCCACGGATGGACTGACGTTGACCCGCATCTTGCGGCCATTGGTGAAGATCTCGACGGTCTCGTCCTCGCGCGACCCAAGGTAGACACCGAAGCCCGACGGTGGCTGCGCCAGCCGATCGACCTCCTCCTTGAGTGCCACGATCTGCTCGCGCGCCTCCTTCAGTGTGGAGACGAGCCGTTCGTTCTGCCCGTTGGCGGCGGCCAGGTTGGCCTGGGCCTCCCGCAACCGCTCTTCCAACAGACGCACATGTCGGGGCGAGTCGGCGAGCTTACGCCGAACCACGCTGAGTTCCTTTTCCATGTAGGAGACCTGAGCCGTGAGTTCAGCGACTTCACGGTCCTGGTCGTTTTGACGCTCGTCTTCGCGCTCGGCCACGTCCGCCACCTCCCTATGAGAAGGACGACTACTCGGGAACCTACCTACCCCTGCCCCTTTCCTAACCTCCCAGCTTCGAGGAGTGTCCTGGGCCTCACTTTCACACCTGGCGTCCACGCAGGTCATGGCCGCAGCGGATGACCCGACGTAATGAGAAAGTAACCTCCGTGGCGGGGGTCGGGCAAGTGCATTCCAGACGTTTCCCCAGGCTTGGGCGGCGATAACACCACTTCGCGAAAAACAACGAAGCCCGCCCCGGACCATGTCCGGAAACGGGCTTTCACGAGTACCGAGAACGCTACTCGGCGGGTCGATCCGTCTCCTTCTCGGGCATGTCGGACACACCCTCGGCGGAACCGGCCGTGCCCTTGGCACCGGCCGCCCGAGCGGCCTCGTAGTCCTTGCCATAGGCGCCCTTGGCCGGACGACGACGCCGCTCGGGCGCCGCCACACCGTCGGCCAGACGACGCGCCACCACCAGGAAACCGGTGTGACCGATCATCCGGTGGTCCGGACGCACCGCCAACCCCTCCACGTGCCAGGTCCGCAACATGGTCTCCCACGAACGCGGCTCGTAGAACCGCTCGTCCTCACGCAGCTCCTCCACCACACGGGACAGCTGGGTCGTGGTGGCCACGTAGCAGCACACCAACCCACCGGGGATCAGGGCCTTGGCGACCGCGTCCAGGCACTCCCAAGGCGCCAACATGTCCAGGAACACCCGGTCCACGTCGGTCTCGTCGAGTTCCTCGACCAGGTCGCCCACGGTCAGCCGCCACGCCGGGTGCGGACCACCGTGGAAGTTCTCCACGTTCTTGCGAGCGATCTCGGCGAAGTCGGCCCGCCGCTCATAGGAGTGCACCATGCCCTTTTCCCCGACCGCGCGCAGCAGCCAGTTGGACATCGCACCCGAGCCCGCGCCCGCCTCCACCACGCGCGCGCCCGGGAAGATGTCGGCCTCCACCAGGACCTGGGCCGCGTCCTTGGGGTAGACGATGGTCGCCCCGCGCTTCATGGACAGCGTGTAGTCGATGAGCAGGGGGCGCAGGGCCACATAGGCCGTGCCGGTGTTGGAGACGACCACGCTGCCCTCGGGTTCACCGATGAGATCGTCGTGGTCGACCTTGCCCTTGTGCGAGTGGAAGGCGCCACCCTCACGCAGGGTGATCGTGTGCATGCGACCCTTGGGGTCGGTCAACTGCACGGTGTCGCCATCGGTGAAGGGGCCGCGGCGGCCATGGATACCGGTCAACGTCGCTCTCGTCTTCCCACATCGCGTTCGGGTCGGGCAGTCGTCCAGCGTATCGGCCTCCGGCACCGCGCCGAACCGTCCGGCGCGCCGACCACATCCGCCCCTTCGGCGTGCGAAACCCGACGCCGTTGGGCAGTATCAGGCATGTGGCCCGGCCACCGACCCCGACAGCACACGAGGACCACGGGAGACACCACCCATGTCACAGCCGAACACGGGCTTGGGAATCGACATCGGCGGCAGCGGCATCAAAGGTGCCCCCGTCGACCTGGACTCAGGTGAGTTCCTCCACGAACGGCACAAGGTGCTCACCCCCGAGGACTCGGGGCCCCAGGCCGTCGCCGACATCGTCTCGCGGATCGCCGACCACTTCCCCGAGACCGTGCGCGGTCCCGTGGGCGTCACCTTTCCGGGAGTGGTGCAGAACGGCACGGTCCACACCGCCGCCAACCTGGACAAGGCCTGGGTGGGCACCGACGCCCGTGCCCTGTTCACCGAAGCCGTGGGACGCCCCGTCCGGGTCCTCAACGACGCCGACGCCGCCGCCCTGGCCGAGGCCCGCTACGGCGCGGCCAAGGGCGTGCGCGGCACCGTCCTGATGACCACCCTGGGCACCGGCATCGGATCCGCCCTGGTCGTGGACGGCCGTCTGGTGCCCAACACCGAATTCGGGCACCTGGAGATCGACGGCCACGACGCCGAGTCACGGGCCTCCTCCGGCGCCAAGGAACGCGACGGCCTCTCCTACCCCGAGTGGGCGAACGAGCGCCTACAGCGCTACTACCGGGTGATCGAGGACCTGGTGTGGCCGGACCTGATCGTGGTGGGCGGCGGGGTGAGCCGCAAGGCCCACAAGTTCCTGCCCCTGCTCGACATCCGCACCCCGATCGTGCCCGCCGTCCTGCGCAACACGGCGGGCATCGTGGGCGCCACCCTGGCCGCCGCCCAAGGCCTGGAGGTGCCGTGACCCCCTCCCCCACGACGCCACTCCCCACGGCCCTGGTGACGCGCTACCGGGCCGTGGACCGCGAGGTCGTGGGTTCGGCCCTGCTGGACACACCACGCCACCTGGACGCTTTGACGGCCGACATCGCCCGACACGGAATCCGCACCCCACTACGACTGGGTTTCAACCCCGCCTTCGGCACGCTCGACGGCAACCACCGGATCGCCGTGGCCCTACGCCTGGGGCTGGATTCGGTACCGGTCACCTTGATCAGGACACCTGCGCTGCCGCGACCGGAGCACGCACGGACCATGAACGTCCACGACCTGGGTGTCCTACTACGGGCTTGGGACAACAGGACCCGTCCCTGAAGCCGGGGAAGGGAAAGGGGCGCCTGGCGAATTCGTGGGGACGGCACCGCCAGGCGCCCGGGGGTGGAGGCGGCCGCCCCGGTCACGCTCCGGAGCGGGTGATTCGGGTGTCGGGCGGGTTCGGAGCCCGCACAGAGGGAGAAACGGGTTCGGGCCACCACCCGAACACCACCCCACACCCGGGGTCGCACCGCTGTACGACCCGTCCAGCCACGTGAGACCTCTCCCACGTGAGTCTTCTACGTCAGCCGCCCTCGGCGGCCGACATGACGCCCATGATCCTGCGGGCGGCGTCGGAGGTCCGTGAGGCCGGAGAGAGCGGAACCCCGGGCAGGACCGCCGCGGTCCCCTCCTGGAGCGACCAGCGCATCCACCACCACAGGTCCCCCCGGTGGGGACGCAGCACCGCACGCCGACCCTGCGCGATCGGCCCGGCGTGCACGATCCCGCACACCCCGTCCTCCCACGCGTCGATCCCACGTGAACGCAGCTCGTCCGCCATACCCCGCAGCGCCAAGGACGCCGGACCATCATGGTCCGACACACCCGGGCTCTCCGCCGGCGACGTCCGCACCGTCACGTGTTCTCCTTCCTCACGGCCCCGGCGACCACCGCCGCCGGACCCAACGACAAGTTCACTCTGCCCCATGCCGAAGGGCCCGCATGACCAGTATGCGGATCACGCATCACACCTTCTTTTTCACACATAGCCACCAAGACGAGCCGAGATCCCTAACCTGGGCTCATGCCTCAACCAGACGGCCTTCCCCAGGACCTGTGGACCCGACCCCGCGTGGCCGACGCCCTCGCCGAATGCGACATGCCGACGGTCATCGAAAGCGTGCGCACCGCACGCGGCTGGTCCCAGGGCGACCTCGCGCGGGAACTCACCTACTCACAGAGTTGGGTCTCCCGAGTGGTCAACGGCCAGCAGTCGCTCACCATCAGCCAGGTCCAGGACCTGGCACGGCGACTCGACATCCCGTTGCACCTGATCCGCTTCGGCGGAGAAACAGTGAAGGAGGGTCCCACCACCAAGGCGATACCTCCCACCAGACGTCGCGACTTCGGAAAGGCCGTCGCCGCCGGCGGACTCCTGGCCTCCACCGCGCGACCCATCGTCGGACCGGAGGTCCACCACGGCATCGACGAGGACACCGCACCCTCCCTGCGGGCCATCACCGGCGGCCAACGACGCATGGACGCGACCTCGCCCGCGCGCCACCTGCTGCCCGGCGCGATCGCGCATGTGCACCTGGCCGAGCAGATGCTCGCGAACGCGCGCGTGACGCCCTTCCACACCGAACTCAGCGCCGCGGCGAGCGAAGCCTCCGGGTTCGCCGCCTGGCTCAACGCCGACCTCGGCGACATGGGATCGGCCCGCATGCACTACCGCACCGCCGTCGTACGCGCCCGCCAGGCCGGCATGCGCCTGCTCGACGTCTACATGCTCGGCTCCCTGGCCTCCTTCGAGATCGAGACCGCCGAGGATCCCGAACTCGGACTGGGGCTGGTCCAAGAGGCCGAACACGTCCTGGGACCCGACTCCCACCCCACCGCCCGCGCCTGGCTGGCCTGCGTCGGCGCCCTCGCCCACGCCGGCATCGGCGACCGCGCCTCCGCCGCGAACGCCATCCGCCGCGCCGAACGCGACGTCCACCGTCCCGACAACGCCCGACCGCCCTGGCCCTGGGTGTTCGCCTTCGACGAGGCCAAGGTCGCCGGCTACCGCGCCCTGGTGGGCGTACGCCTGCGCACCCCGCACGAGGCACGCGCCGCCTTCGCAGACGCCGTCGCCCCGCCCTCCCGCAACGTCAAGCAGTCCGCGGTGCTCAAGGTCGAACTGGCCTCCGCCCACGCCGAGGCCGGAGACATCGACGAGGCCTTCCGCCTGGCCCAGGAGGCCCTCGACACCGGGGTGCGCTTCGCCTCCGAACGCGTCGTGGCCCGCGTGCGTTCCTTCCGCCGGCGCTACCGCGGCCCCCACGCCGACCGTGTCAACGAACTCGACACCCGTCTCGCCGCCCTCGTTACCGGCCTCCCCAGTGGGTAGAAACGCGGCGAAAGCGAACGAACTGGGAGGTCATGTGATCCGCATCGGCATCACCGGGCACCGCAACCTGACCCCTGACGTGAACGAACACGTCGCCGCGCTGGTCAAGGACCATCTGGAGCCCTACGGACACGCCATGGTGGGCCTGTCCTGCCTCGCCGACGGCGCCGACTCCCTCTTCGCCGAGGCCGTCCTGGACGCCGGAGCCCCCCTGGAGGCCGTCATCCCCGCCGCCGGCTACCGCTCGGCGCTACCCGCCCGACACCACCCCGTCTACGACCGGCTCCTGGCCCGCTCCGTCCTGGTCCACGAACTACCGCACGCCGTCTCCGACCCCCACTCCCACATGGCCGCGGGTCGTCTCCTCGTCGAACAGAGCGACCGGCTCATCGCCGTCTGGGACGGACTACCCGCCCGCGGCCCCGGCGGCACCGCCGACGTGGTCGCCTACGCCCGGGCCCTGAGCCGCCCCGTCATCGTCCTGTGGCCCCAAGGCGCCCGTCGCTGACCCCACGGCGAAAAACCGACACCACTCCCGGCGCGGCGAGGCGAGGTGCCGTGCCGAACGCCGCGACGGGGTGAACCTCGGCCGTGGCGGACCTAGGTCCGCTCCCGTCCCGCCATCGCCGCGTTCACGTCCGAGGCCCGGATCACCCCGAACACCCCACCGTCCTCGGCCACCACCAGGTACTCCGGCAACCGGTGCCGGGTGAGTTCGGTCAAGAGCTCCTCACCCTCCAGCCCCACCGACACCACCGAATTCCCGGTCAACGCCCGGGACACGTCCGAGACCGGCACCCAGGCCCGCCGCGCCTTCGAGATCGCCTCGTCCGCGGTGGGATGGACCACCGCGATCGGCGTGCCCCCGGAGTCGGTCACCACCACCGCCTCCGTGCCCGCCTCCCGAGCACGCACGTCCACCTGCGCCAGCGGCAGGTCCGCGGGCACCACCACGGCCCGGCGCGCCAGGTCCCGGGCGCGCAGCCCCGGGACACGGGCCCGCACCCGCGCGTTGCGCAGGGCCTCCGTGGCGCCCATCCACATGAACCCGGCCAGCACCACACCCCACACGATGGCCCACGGACCCGGAGTGCCACCCGCGCTCCACGCGAACAGGAACGGCAAGGCCGCCACCACCAACGCCAGTACCCGACCGCCCCAGGCCGCCACCACGCTCCCGGTGTGCGGGCGCCCGGTCAGCTTCCACACCCCGGCGCGCAACAGACGACCACCGTCCAACGGCAACCCGGGCAACAGGTTGAACACACCCACCAACAGGTTCGCGATCCACAACTGGAACATCAGTTCACCGGGGATGCTGAACGGGTCCGCCAACAACGCCAACCCGAACGCGCCCCCCGCCAACACCAGCGACAACAACGGCCCCGAGAAGGCGATCCAGAACTCCTTGCCTGGGGTGGGCGCCTCCCGATCGATCTCCGAGACCCCGCCCAGCACGTAAAGGACGATCCGCCGCACCGGCAACCCGTACGAACGCGCCACCACCGAGTGCGCCAACTCGTGCACCAGCACCGAGGCGTACAACAGGATCGCGAAGACGAACGCCAACAGGTACGCCGAGGGCCCCAACGCCAACCGGGTCTGGACGATGCCCCCATAGACCAGGGTGATCAGCACCGCCACGATCCACCACGACGACGTCACGTACACCGGAACGCCGAACGGCCGTCCGAGCAGTAACCCCGCCTTCCGGGAACGGGATTCGGGCCGGGTCTCGGAGGATTCACTGCCGTTGCTCACAGGCCCCACACTATGACCCCACCGGCGACGGGTCCCACCACACCCGCCCCCACCGGGCGCCGGCTCTCATAGGCTGGCGGGTATGACCACCGTGCCGACGCTGCCGAGCGCCCTGTCGCCCTCGCGAGCATCCGACTTCCTCCAGTGCCCGCTACTGTTCCGCTTCCGCGCCATCGACCGCCTCCCCGAGGCCCCCAGCGCCGCCGCGCTGCGCGGCACCCTGGTCCACGCCTGCCTGGAACGTCTGTACGAACTCCCCGCCGAAACCCGCACCACGCGCACCGCGCTCGGCCTCGTCGACCCCCAGTGGAAGAAGATCCGCGACAAGAAGCCCGACGTCGCCGACCACCTCTTCCCCGAAGGAGAGGGCCTCGACGACTGGCTCCAGTCTTCCCGCGACCTCGTCCAGCGCTACTTCGACCTGGAGAACCCCGCCAACCTCGAACCGCGCGAACGCGAGATGCGCCTAGAGGTGTCCCTGCCCACCGGCCTGCGCCTGCGCGGCTACGTCGACCGCCTCGACGTCGCACCCGATGACCGGATCCGTGTCGTCGACTACAAGACCGGCAAGTCGCCCCACCCCCGCTTCGAGGACAAGGCCAAGTTCCAGATCTTCTTCTACGCCGTCATGATCTGGCGTGACCTCGGCGTGGTCCCCGCCCGGCTCCAACTCATGTACCTGGGCGACGGCTCCGTGCGCTGGTACGACCCCACCCAGGAGGAACTCGTCGCGGCCGAGGCCGAGATCGGTGACATCTGGGCGCGCATCGAGGCCGCCGGACGCGCGGGACGCTGGGAACCCAAGCGCAGCAAGCTCTGCGGGTGGTGCGAACACCAGGCCCTGTGCCCCGAGTTCGGTGGCACCCCGCCCCCGCTCCCCACCGCCTGAACCGACCCCGGCACTCCACCCCATACGGCAGAATCGGCCCCGTGCCCGTCTCAGTCCTGTTGGTCGACGACCAACCCCTCGTCCGTGCCGGCTTCCGCATGATCCTCGAATCCGTACCCCACCTGTCCGTGGTGGGCGAGGCCTCCGACGGCCGCGAGGCCGCACGAGCCGTGCGAAGCCTGCTCCCCGACATCGTCCTCATGGACATCCGCATGCCCGGCGTCGACGGGATCCAGGCCACCCGCGAGATCGTCGAGTGGGCCAAGGGCCTCGGGCACGGGGTACGCGTCCTGGCCCTGACCACCTTCGACCTGGACGAGTACGCCGTCGAAGCCCTGCGCGCCGGCGCCTCCGGCTTCCTGCTCAAGGACGTCCCGCCCACCGACCTGATCGCCGCCATCGACCTGGTCGCCGACGGTTCCTCCGTGGTCTCCCCCACCGTCCTGCGCCGTCTCCTGGACCGTTTCGTCCCCCTGATGCCCGCCCCCGAGTCCGAGACCGAACCCGAAACCGACCCCCTCACCAATCGCGAACATGAGGTGTTGGCACTGGTCGCCCGCGGCCGATCCAACTCCGAGATCGCCGGCCACCTCTTCCTCGGCGAGACCACCGTCAAGTCCCACGTGGGCAGCATCCTCACCAAACTGGAACTGCGCGACCGGGTCCAGGCCGTCGTGTATGCCTATGAGAACGGCCTGGTCACCCCGGGCGGGGACCCACCGCAGGCCGCCAGGTGACGGCGCGTCGACCGTAGAGCACGACCGCGGGCGTTGACAGGATGGCCGGGGTGATCGAACTCACCGGCGCCATCCGACCCGGAAGGGCGAACCCCGCCGTTGGGTACGGCGTCCCCTTGGTGGCCATCAAAAGCCGAACGCCACCACGGGGCGCGGACGAAGAGGGGGAGACGGAGCACAGTCATGCCGAGCAAGCGGGGGCGGTCGGGGCCGCCGAGCGAGGAGATCATGCTCAGCCGGATGCGCGACTGGCGCGCCGAGCACGAGCGTGAGTTGACCCCGGACAACCTCGACGACGAGGACACCAACCTTCCCGACGCGCGAGCCATCAACCTGGTCCTGCGCGTGGGCGAACTGATGCTGGCCAGCGGGGAGAGCACCGAAGCGGTCAGCGAGGCCATGCTGAGCCTGTCGATCGCCTTCGACCTGCCCCGTTCGGAGGTGTCGGTCACCTTCACCACCATCTCCCTGTCCACCCACCCGGGCGGCGACAGTCCACCGGTGACCGGCGAACGCGTGGTGCGTCGCCGTACCCTCGACTACTTCCGCGTCAACGAGCTGCACACCCTGGTCCAGCAGGCCGCCCTCGGGCTGTTGGAGCTGGAGGACGCCGCGGCCAGGCTGGAGCAGATCCGGCGAGCCCCCATGCCCTACCCGAACTGGTTGATCGCGGTGGGCTTCGGACTCATCGCCTCCAGCGCCAGCCTCATGGTGGGCGGTGGTCTGATAGTGGCCACCGTGGCGTTCATGGCCACCGTGCTGGGCGACCGCACATCGGTGTTCCTCGCCAACCGCGGTGTGGCGGAGTTCTACCAGATGGTCGCCGCCGCCACCGTGGCCGCCTCCATCGGCGTGGGCCTGTTGTGGGTGAGCACCTCACTCGACCTCGGCCTCCAGGCGGGCGCCATCATCACCGGTAACATCATGGCGCTGTTGCCCGGTCGTCCCCTGGTCTCCAGTCTCCAGGACGGCATCAGCGGCAGTTACGTCTCCGCCGCGGCACGCCTGTTGGAGACCTTCTTCACGCTGGGCGCGATCGTCTCGGGTGTGGGCGCGGTGGCCTACACGGCGGTGCGTCTGGGCGTGAACATGGACCTGGAGAACCTGCCGGCGGCGGGCACCACCCTGGACGTCGCGGTGCTGGTGGGCGCCGCCGGCATCGCCATGGCCTTCGCCATCTCACTGGCGGTACCACCCAGGATGCTCCCCAGCATCGGCGTCATGGGCGTCATGATCTGGGTGACCTACGCGGGGCTGCGTTCACTGGTGGACGTTCCCCCGGTGGTGGGCACCGTGGTGGGCGCGGTCGCCGTGGGCGTGGTCGGGCACTGGCTGGCCCGTCGCACCAGACGACCGGTCCTGCCCTACCTGATCCCCTCGATCGCCCCACTACTGCCGGGCAGCATCCTCTACCGGGGCCTGATCGAGATGACCCAGGGCACGGCCGTGGCGGGGATGCTCAGTCTCGCCGAGGCCATCACGGTGGCGCTCGCGCTGGGCGCCGGGGTCAACCTCGGTGGCGAACTGGTCCGGGCCTTCCAGCGCGGTGGTCTGGCGGGTGCGGGGATGCGCAGTCGTCCGGCCGCCCGACGCACACGCGGCGGTTACTGATTCCCCGTGGGCGTGT
The DNA here is from genome assembly GCF_053615935.1 of Nocardiopsis sp. NPDC055879. Taxonomy (NCBI): domain Bacteria; kingdom Bacillati; phylum Actinomycetota; class Actinomycetes; order Streptosporangiales; family Nocardiopsidaceae; genus Nocardiopsis; species Nocardiopsis sp. NPDC055879. Next base: position 98,214 of record NZ_JBSHCT010000004.1, on the reverse strand, counting down.
CCGGGTTCGGACACGCCCACGACATTTCGGGGAGAACCTGCTCGCCGGGGCGGGAGTCTCACCTGTTGAGAGCGAACAACAGCAGAGCGGCACCTTTGTCATCGGCCTGAAACGACAACATCATGTGATGTCAGCCACTACTGTTGGCCTCAACCGGCACACGACCGAAAGGGTCCATCCATGTGCAGCCACAAGCCTTCCTGTCCCACCGCCGAGGAAACCGACCGCGAGGCGGCCCGCGTCGTCTCCAGCCACCCCGAACAGGGATGGAGTCTGCTCTGCAACGGCGTCGTCCTCTTCGACGACACCGGTGAACTCCTCCCCGACGGGGCGGTCGTGGCCCCGCACCGCCCCCGCGCCGCGGCCTGAAGCGACCGACCACCGGTCCTCGACCGGCACCCGGCCACGATTTCCACCGACCTCGTGGCCCCCACCGAATGTCCGATCCCCTGATCCCTCGACCTCTCCCGCCCGGGAACCGCGAAATCCCGGGCGGTGACGTGTGCGCGAACCGGTCAGGGACCGTCCGGCCAACCCTGGGGGAGCACGTCCTCCCCCATCGCCTCCGCGAGCCGACGCCGGAAGTCCGCGTGAACGTCCGGGCCCCACACCAGTTCGCTCGGGGCTCGCAGGGCCTGCTCCATGGCGGCGCGCAGCGCGGCCGGGCGTGACTCGCCCTCCACCACCGGCACCGCCAACAGGGCGTGCATCTGAGTCACCGTCGCGAAGAGCTCCCCGGCGAGCACGGACGCGCTGGAGGTCGCCACGGCCTCCTCCAGGTACCCCTCCCACCAGGGTTCGGGCGTCTCCTCACCGTCCTCGTCCCCGGCTTGGGCGAAGGAGCGGCGCAGCCGCCACCGCACTTCTTCGGCGGTCTCCGTGTCCCGGCTCTCCAACCCGGTACGCCAGGCCCGGGCCGCCTCGTCCGGTTCGCCCCGCAGGACCAACAGACCGGCCAGAAGCTCCACCGCGGCGCCCGAGGTGCGCGCCCGCGGGTGCGCCCCCTCGTCGGCGGTGCCCGGCTCGGCGACCCCGGCGACGTCGGAGATGGCCCGCTCCAGGTGGGTGGCGGCGCGCAACAGGCGCAGACCCGGGTCGTCTCCCACCGCCAGACCGCGCTCGACCGCCACGGAGGCGCCCTCCACCTGTCCTCGGTCCAACAGGCGCCCCGCCAGGTCCCTGGCGGCGTCCTGGACCGTGGTGGCGTGCAGACGGCTCATCGGTTCGCCTTCGGGCGGCAGTTCCAGCGCGGCCTCCCAGTGCTCCTCCGCCTCGGTGTGCTCACCCCGCGTTTCGGCCTCTCGCGCCAACCCGTAGCGGGCCACCGCGCCGTAGGCCGCGCCACCCGATCCCAGCAGCCGTTCCCACACCCGGGCGGCCTCACCGTGCGAGCCCTCCTGCTCCAGGGACAGCGCCAGGTGGTAGGCGGCTCGTGGCGCGTAACGCGCGTCCCCGGTGGACAGCGCCCGACGGGCGGCCTCACGCGCGGCGGCCAGGTCGCCGCGCTGGTCTTGGACCACGGCCAGCCCCAACAGGGCCCGTGCCCGCACCCTGGGATGCGGGTCGGCCGTGACCGCCTGCTGGTAGAGCTTGGCGGCGCGTTTGAGGTGCCCGTTCTCGGCCAGGTCGCGGGCCCGATCGCACAGGTCGGCGGCGTCCCCGCCACCGGTTCCGGTGTCCTCGACGTCTTCGGGGTCGATGGCCTGGGGCTGCGGGTCCGAGGGTCCAGGGCGTGCGGAAGATCCGGACGTCGTGGTCATGGTGTGCGACTTTCCGTGGGGGCGAGGATCACGCGGTGGGCGGCGCGAGTGTTCTGCTCGCCGTAACTCTAACCTGCCGGTCGATGACGAGAGCTGCGCCCTGGTAGTGGATGTCGCGTGTCGCCCCACCCGAAGCGATGCCTTTACGTTGTAGATTCGCTATGGTCCGAAAAGAGCGGAGCGCCGACCGAAGCCGACACCCCGCTCACCACCCTCAGAGCTCGAAGGCCTCCGGCGGCGGGCAGGAGCAGACCAGGTTGCGGTCACCGTAGGCCTGGTCGATCCGACCGACCGGCGGCCAGTACTTGTCCTGGCGCAGCGACGGCAGCGGGTAGGCGGCTTCGGAGCGCGTGTAGCCGCGGCCCCACTCGTCGGCGGTCAGCGCCTCCGCGGTGTGCGGAGCGCCCCACAGCGGGTTGTCCTCGGCGCCCCACTCCCCCTTGGCCACCTTATCGATCTCACCGCGGATGGCGATCATCGCCTGGATGAACCGCTCCAACTCGGCGAGATTCTCGCTCTCGGTCGGCTCCACCATGAGCGTGCCGTTGACCGGGAAGGACATGGTCGGCGCGTGGAAGCCGTAGTCCATCAGCCGCTTGGCGACGTCCTCGTTGCTGATGCCACTGGTCTTCTGCAACGGACGGATGTCGATGATGCACTCATGCGCCACCAGTCCGCCCGCACCGGTGTACAGGACCGGGTAGTAGGGCTCCAGGCGCTTGGCGATGTAGTTGGCCGAGAGCACCGCGGTCTCGGTGGCCGAACGCAGCCCCTTCTCCCCCATCATGCGCACGTACGCCCAGGAGATCGGCAGGATGCCCGCCGAACCGAACGGCGCCGCCGAGACGGGACCGACCCCGGTGTGCGGGCCGGCCTCCGGCTGGCCCGGGTGGTTGGGCAGGAAGCCCGCCAGGTGCGAACGAACCGCGACCGGACCCACGCCCGGGCCGCCGCCGCCGTGCGGGATGCAGAAGGTCTTGTGCAGGTTCAGGTGGCTGACGTCGGCGCCGAACTCGCCCGGCTTGGCCCAACCCACCAGGGCGTTCAGGTTGGCCCCGTCGACGTAGACCTGGCCTCCGGCCTCGTGCACCAGGCGGCACACCTCGGTGATGGTGTCCTCGTACACACCCGCGGTGGAGGGGTAGGTGACCATGATGGCCGCCAGCTCCTCGCGGTGCTTGTCGGTCTTGGCGCGCAGGTCGTCCAGGTCGACGTTGCCGTCGTCGTCACAGGCCACCACGGACACACGCATGCCCGCCATGACGGCGCTGGCGGCGTTGGTGCCGTGCGCCGAACTGGGGATCAGGCACACGTCCCGGTGGGCCTGCCCGCGCGAGCGGTGGTAGCCGCGGATGGCGAGCAGGCCGGCGAGCTCACCTTGGGAACCGGCGTTGGGCTGTAGGGACACCGCGTCGTAGCCGGTGACCTCGACCAGCCAGGCCTCCAGGTCGCGGATGAGCGCCACGCTGCCGGCCGCCTGGTCCATCGGGGCGAACGGGTGCAGCCCGGCGAACTCGGGCCAGGTGATGGGCTCCATCTCGGCGGTGGCGTTGAGCTTCATGGTGCACGAGCCCAGCGGGATCATCGTGCGGTCCAGCGCCAGGTCCCGGTCGGCCAGACGGCGCATGTAACGCAGCAACGAGGTCTCACTGCGGTGGGTGTTGAAGACCTCGTGGGTGAGGTAGTCGACGCCGCGCGTCAGGTCCGCGGGCAGGCGGTCGGCGGACTCGTCCACCGTCACCGGGCCGCGCTCGGCACCACGGTCGGCCTCGCCGAAGGCGGCCAGGACCTTGCCCAGGGTGTCCACGCCGGTGGTCTCGTCCACGCTCAGACCGACCGTGTGCTGGTCGGTGGCGAGCAGGTTGACGCCGGACTCCAGTGCCCGCTCCACGACGCGGTCGGCGCTGGGCACGCGCACGCGCAGGGTGTCGAAGTACGCGCCGTGGACGACCTCGAAGCCGCGCTTGGTGAGCGCGTCGGCCAGGGACGCGGTGCGGGTGTGCACCTGACGGGCGATGGCCCGCAGCCCGTCGGGGCCATGGTAGACGGCGTACATGCCGGCCATGATCGCCAGCAGTACCTGGGCGGTGCAGATGTTGCTGGTGGCCTTCTCCCGACGAATGTGCTGTTCACGGGTCTGCAGGGCCAGACGGTAGGCGGGTCTGCCGACGTTGTCGACGGACACCCCGACCAGACGACCGGGCAGCTGCCGGCGCAGCTTCTCGCCCACGGACATGTAACCGGCGTGCGGGCCGCCGAAGCCGAGCGGCACACCGAAGCGCTGGGTGGAACCCACCGCGATGTCCGCGCCCAGTTCACCGGGGCTGCGCAGCAGGGTCAGGGCGAGGATGTCGGCGGCGACCACGGCCAGCGCGCCGCGCTCGTGCGCCTGCTCGATGACCGCGCTCGGGTCGCGGACCACACCGCTGGAGGCCGGGTACTGGACCAGGACTCCGAAGGCCTCGCCCTCGGGCAGGCCCTTGGTCAGGTCGGCGACGACGACCTCGATGTCCAGGGGCTCGGCGCGGGTGCGCAACACCTGCAGGGTCTGCGGGAAGACGTCGGCGTCCACGACGAAGACGTCGCTCTTGACCTTGGAGGCGCGTCGGGCCAGGGTCATGGCCTCGGCCGCGGCGGTCGCCTCGTCCAACAGCGAGGCGCCGGTGATGGGCAGACCGGTCAGGTCCGAGACCGCGGTCTGGAAGTTGAGGAGGGCCTCCAACCGGCCTTGGGAGATCTCCGGTTGGTAGGGCGTGTACGCGGTGTACCAGGCCGGGTTCTCCATGATGTTGCGCAGGATGACCGGCGGGGTGAGCGTGTCGTAGTAGCCCAGGCCGATGAGTGTGGTGTGGGGGCGGTTGCGACCGGCCAACTCCCGCAGCTCGGCCAGGGCCTCGGCCTCTCCCGCGGCCTCGGGCAGGGCCAGCGGGGCGCTCTGCCCGGGGCCGGTGAGGATGGACTCGGGCACGGCGGCGCTCATGAGCTCGGTCGTGGAGCCGTAGCCCACGGTCTTGAGCATCTCCGCCGTCTCGGTGGGCGTGGGGCCGATGTGCCGGTCGGCGAAGACCCGGGCGGGTGCGCCCATGGTCGAGGCGTTCGACGGGTCAGTCACGGAGACCTCCTGGTGACAGGGCCGATTCGATCGGCGGTGTTCCTCACGGTCTCCCCCTCTGTCACCGGGCACGACGATGCCGGCTCCAGAGCGGCCTCCTTCGCGCGGTCCATGGTGCCTGAGAGGTTACTGGGGAGTATTGCCCCGTCGGCGCCCCGTAGCGTCGGGGTCTCTCCCGCGCGATATCAAAAGCCTGCTGACGCTCTGTACATGTATCCAAGCAGGGAGAAATGTCGGTTTTCACCCCTGTTGTGGTTACGAAGGTACTCGATCGGACTCCGGAACGAGGAGCCAGGGCACACCTTCGTACCGCTCTCAACCGGTACGGCGTTCACGTCGCCGACGGGCCAGTTCGTCGACGGGTCGGGGGTCCGGGGTGGGAAGGTCGGAACGGGCCTCGGCCGGGACGACCCCCAGCGCCTCCTCCAGCTCACGGGCCACGTTCGCCAACGCCAACCCGAACATGCCCTGGCCCCGCTGCATGAGGTCGACGACCTCGTCGGGGGAGGTGCACTCGTAGACGCTCACACCGTCGCTCATCAGGGTGATGCGGGCCAACTCCCCGGCGGGACGGCCGCGCAGGTGGTCGACGGCCGTGCGGATCTGCTGCAGGGAGATCCCGGTGTCCAGGAGACGCTTGGCCACCTTCAGCATCAGGATGTCCGGAAGACTGTACAGCGGGGCGTTTTCGGCTCCTGTGCGCACGCTCGGCTCCACCAGGCCGGTTCTGGCCCAGTAGTCGAGCTGTCGATAGGTGATCCCGGCGGCCGTACACGCCGCTGGGCCCCGATACCCGACGTCCATAGGCAGCGCCATCACGTCCTCTTCGCACAGTAGGCCCTGCTGCCCCGCTAGCCGCAGCGCAGACCGCCTGTCATGGGGATCCCGCTTGCCGCTCGCTACCGCCACGCCGACCTCCGGCTTCTCGTCCCACGGCGGCATCGACAGGGGAAGGTCCACTCAGGGAATGGGCGCGCCGCAGGTTCCACAGCACTGACGGTAGGGCGACGCCAAGGCAGCGTCAACGAAGCCGCCCGGCGCGTCGCCAAGTACGCGCGGTGACGGCTCCGACCCACCCGTACGTCCGATGCCCCGAGGAGACCGGGCCTTTTCGGTTGTGGTCGCCGCGTCCATTCCCTCATCCCAATCTACCACTGACCCCGATAATGAAGTCGCAGGTCACAGCCGTGTCCTCGGCCTCATGGGCCGATGGGCCCGCTCGGGCAAGGAAGAGGGGCCCACGCCGTGCGCGGGCCCCGCCCTTGCGATCTCTCAGGTACTGCGTCGACCGAAGTCCTCGGGCGAGATGTTGTCCAGGAACTCCCGGAACGCCTCGACCTGGTCCTCCTGCTCGTCGGGTATCGGCATCCCCGCCTCGTCGATCACGTCCTCGTGCGCGTAGATCGGGGTTCCGGTCCGCAGGGCCAGGGCAATGGAGTCGGAGGGTCGTGCACTGACCTCGACACCATTGCTGAAGACCAGTTCGGCGTAGAAGATGCCATCGCTCAGCCCCGTGATCCGTACCGTTTCCAGGCCGGTCTCCAGGGCGTCGAGCACGTCCCGAAACAGGTCGTGCGTGAGAGGTCGGGCGGGCGCGACCCCCTGTTGGGCCAAGGCGATGGCGGTGGCCTCCACCCCGCCGATCCAGATCGGCAGGTAGCGGTCACCCTCGGATTCCTTGAGCAGGACAATCGGTTGGTTCGAAGGCATCTCAACCCGGACGCCGACGACCTCCATGTGCTTCACAGCGTCTCCGTCCCACGAGTCGTCATGCCGGCTGGGCGCTCGTCCCTGCTCCCCCGTCGGATCAGGACCCGAGGGCGAAATCGGCACCCTTCGTTACAAAGCTCTCCGGAGGTGGAGGGCCGCAAACCTCTTCGGCCCTCCCACCCCCGTCGACCGTGGTCACCGATCCGTCATCGGCGGGGCTTGGTCAGCAGGATCATCCGGAACTTGCCGATCTGGATCTCGTCCCCACCACCCAGCTCGGCCTCGTCCACCGGTTCCCGGTTGACGTAGGTGCCGTTGAGACTACCGACGTCACGGACCCCGAACCCGTTACCCCTGCGGAAGAACTCCACGTGGCGTCGGGAGACGGTGACGTCGTCCAAGAAGATGTCGCTGTTGGGGTGGCGCCCGGCGGTGGTCACGTCGCTGTCCAGCAGGAAACGACTTCCGGCGTTGGGGCCACGGCGGACCACGAGTAGCGCGGTGCCCGGGGGCAACGCATCGGCACTGGCGGGGTCGTCGCCGCCGAGATCCTCACCCGCTTCCTCATCCTCCAGGGCCTGTATCCCGGAGATGGAGATGGTGGAGGTGACGTCCCCTCCACCGGACTCCCCGCCCGTGTTGGACGGCGGATTCTGCTGGTCGGCCCTGCGGAGGGGAGTTCCACAGTGGGAGCAGAAACGGGCATCATCCGCAACGGCGTGACCGCACTGCGTGCAGTAAACGCTCGACATAGGTCGGCTCGGCCTCCTACCGCACGGGGCGGTGCTTGATTCGGCTGATCGGTGGCGCGTTCCGGCTCGCCGGACGGACACTGTGCCCGCTCAACGTCCGGAACACGGTGAGACGTTCCGCTTTCGCGGCAACGGATCGTCCCACACGGTCGGTCGCTAGGTCTCATCCCCTATGTTCTGCCCCTTGTCACCCCGACGGACGTCCGCCGTTGCCGGAACCCCTTGTGTCGATGGTGACGAGATGCTTCAGGGAACACTCGACTTTAAACCATATCCCTGTCCAGACAGGGTTTCGCTCCCCCGTGGCCCGCCGCGCGGCCCCGTGACACGGGCGTGCGACGGACTCGATGGAGGCGGCACCCGGGGCACCGCCACACCGGACCTCGGAAGAGATCAACGCCTGTTCTGGGGCAGATGCCCGTCCGAGGGGTTTGGTTCTGTTGAACGCGGAGTGGATTTTCGTCGGCCTCCCGACCGTGGATTGACCTGGGATTCCGCTCGATTCGTCCGCTCGACCGCCCTGCCGGGCGATTTTTCCCCACCGACGGACGGACCGAAGCACGTGGGCGTGGACGGCCACCGCCGCCCACGCCCACGACCTGCCATTTCAGCCCTCCGCACGCTCCACGACGGAGGCCCATTCGTCCAACAGAGCCTGAGCCTTGTCCGAATCAGGACCTTCGGCCCAAAGATGGGTGACGGCTTCGGCGGTGTCCGGGAGGACCAGCGCCCAGCTTCCGTCCGACTCGATCACGCGCACGCCGTCGGTGGTGTCCAGTTCCCGGTCCTGCGCGGCCTCCACGACCGCGCGCATGACGCTGCCCTTGACCGCCCATGGGGTGGGCACCGAACGGCGCAACAGGTGCGCCTGAGGGATCGCCCGATCGATCTCCACGATCGGGCGACGGGTCCGCGCCACCAGACCCAGCAGCCGCACGAACGCGGCGATGCCGTCACTGGTGGAGCTGAACTCGGGGAGGACGAACCCGCCCCGGCCGTCACCGGCGAAGATGATGGCGTCACCCTCGGCACGGACCGCCTTGGTGAGCTCGTGGGTGGCGGTGGCCGTCCAACGCACCTCGACACCGTGGGCACCGGCCACGCGCTCGGCCACCCTGGTGGTGGTCACCGGCAGCGCCACCTTGCCCGCACCGCGTTCGGCGGCCACCAGGTCCAGCACCACCAACAACGCGCGGTCGTCGTCGATCAGCTCGCCGTTCTCGTCCACGATGGACAGGCGTTCGGCGACCGGGTCGAAACGCACACCGAAGTCCGCCCCCGAACCCGACACCAACTCGCCCAGACGTTCCAGGTCGCGCATCTTCCTGGCGACCGTGTCGGTGGGCGAGGCCTCGTCCAGGCGGTTGTTGACGGTGAGCACGTCCACGCCGATCCGTCCCAGCAGCGAGGGCAGGATGAGCGAACCCGTGCCGCCCGCGCAGTCCACGACCACCTTCAGCTCCGCCTCGGCCACCCCGGAGGTGTCCACGGACCGTAGGAGGTCGTGGGAGTAGTTCTCGATGTTGCGGGCGGCGAAGGTCAGCTCGCCGATCTCCCCGGGGAACGCGCGCCGGTACTCGGCTCGGGAGAAGACCCGGTCGAGTTTGCGCTGGGCGCCCGGCGACAGGTCGGCCCCCTCACCGTCCAGGAAGATGATGTCGACCGACTCGGGGTCGCCCGGACTGGTGCGCACGACGATGCCGCCGCTGACGCCGCTCTGGGAGGTGTGGAAGCGCGCCACCGGCAGCGGCACCACCTCCAGGTCGCGCACCTCGATGGCGGTCGCGGTGAGCGCGCTGATGATGGCCCTCTTGAGCGTGCGCGCGGCGCGCGAGACGTCGCGGGAGGTCGTGACCATCGCACCCTTCTTCAGGGTGGTGGCGTAGGCGTTGGCCAACCGGACCGCGAGTTCGGGGGTGATCTCGACGTTGATCAGGCCGGACACACCACGGGGACCGAACAGGGAGCGTTGCCCCCGTGACTCCCAGACGACGTTGGTGCTGACCACCGCCCCGGCCTCGATGGTCTTGAACGGGTAGACCTTGACGTCGTTGTGCAGGTAGGCCTCGGACTCGATGACGCAGTCCTCACCGATGACCGCGCCCTCCTCGATCCGCACCGCCGCCATGACGTCGGTGTTCTTGCCGATCACGGTGCCGCGCAGGTTGGCGCCGCGGCCGATGAACACGTTGTCGTGGAGCACGGTGCGGTGGGCGAAGGCCTCCGCGCGGACCACGGCGTTGCTGCCGACCACGGTGTACTCGCGCAGTTCCGCGCCGGCCTCGACCTTGGCGTAGTCGCCGATGTAGAGCGGTCCCTTGAGTACGGCCTCGGAGCTGACCTCGGAGCCCTCGCCCACCCACACGCCCGGGGAGACCTCGAAGCCGTCGATGTCGACGTCCACCTTGCCCGAGAGCACGTCGGCCTGGGCGCTCAGGTAGCTCTCGTGGGTGCCCACGTCCTCCCAGTAGCCGTCGGCGACGTACCCGTAGATGGGTTCGCCCTCGGCCAGGAGTTCGGGGAACACGTCACCGGACCAGTCGACCACCTCTCCGGTGGCGACTCTCTCCAACACCTCCGGTTCCATGATGTAGATGCCGGTGTTGACGGTGTCGGAGAAGACCTGTCCCCAGGTAGGTTTTTCCAGGAAACGCTGGATGCGGCCCTGCTCGTCGACGATGATGATGCCGAACTCCAGCGGGTTGGGGACCCGCTTCAGGGCGATGGTGAGCTTGGCGCCGCGTTCACGGTGGAAGCGGAGCATGTCGGTGAGGTCGATGTCGGTGAGCGCGTCACCGGAGATGACGATGAACGGCTCGCCGCGCAGGTGTTCCTCGGCGTTCTTGACGCTGCCGGCGGTCCCGAGGGGGACCTCCTCGGCGACGTAGTGGAGCTTCATGCCGAGCTCTTCGCCGTCACCGAAGTAGTTGCGGATGAGCGTGGCCAGGAACTGGACGGTGACGACCGTCTCGGTGAATCCGTGCTTGCGCAGTAGGCGCAGCACGTGCTCCATGATGGGCTTGTTGACCACCGGTAGGAGCGGTTTGGGTTGGTTGGCCGTCATCGGGCGCAGGCGAGTGCCCTCGCCGCCCGCCATCACGACGGCCTTCATCGGAGGCGTGGTGGTCCCGGGCCCTTCGTTGGGTGTGGTCATCCCCGATCCCCCCGAACGGCTTGGCCGTGGGGGGCGATGGGGGATGTGCGTTCTTCGGAGCGCGCACCGGCGCGCGCGGTGGGACATGTTCTCATGACGGAGACGACACTCCCTTTCGATCCGACAGGACTCAGGTGAGCCGGCCCGTCGGTGTCACGGATCAGGCCCCGTTACCGTTCCGTGAACCTGCCGTGCCCCTCGTCGCTGTCCGGGTCTCCCGTTCTCACACCCTCGTGATCAGCGCGTTCGGCACGGCGGGACTGTCCGATCAGGCGTAGTCCCTGTACGGCGTAGAGCAATCCGGCCCACCAATAAAGAGCCGTTCCCCAGAGCGCGAACGCCCAACCTACAATTTTGGCCACATCTCCCACGATGGACGCGTACTCGGCCACGAACAACAACGGGAACGAGTACAACAGGCACAGGGTGGCGGCCTTGCCCGCGAAGTTCACCGGAAGCGGCCCGTAGCCGAAGTGGCGCAGCAGCGGCAGGGCGCCGAGGATGAGGACGTCTCGCAGGACCAGGATGGCCATCAGCCACCACGGCACGATCCCACGGATGACCAGTCCCAGCAGCGCCGCGAAGATGTAGAGCCGGTCGGCGGCCGGGTCGAGGAACTGACCCAACTTGGAGGCCTGGTTCCAGGCTCGGGCGATCTTGCCGTCCAGCCAGTCGCTGAGCCCGGCGAAGGCGAGCACGAGCAGTGCCCACCAGTCGGCCTCGGGTCCCAGGATGAGCCACAGGAACAGCGGAACACCCAACAACCGGAGCATGCTCAACAGGTTGGGAACCGTCCAGATGCGGTCGGTGACCACCGGGCCGGCCACACTGCCCCCCGCCTCGTGTCTGCCTTCTTGCGCGGATCGCCCCATGGCGACCACGATAACGGGCGGGATCTTCCGTTCCCACCGCAGCGCGCTCCGTCGATGTCCCGTGACCCGGCGAAACGGCCGCCCGCCAATCGTAGCCTGTACGGACCCACCTTCCGGTTCGGGCTCTTCTCCCGGCGAACGCGTCAGCGGGTGCGGCGGCGGCCCCGCCGCCCCGGCCCGCTCAGGACTTACGGTTCTCCCCGGTCTCCTCTTCGATCGGGTTCACCGGCCCGGTGTCCTTCATCGTCTCGGAAAGACCGGGTTTGGTGTGTTCCCGCCGCTGCTGGGCCCGATCGGACTCCTTGCGCGCGTCCGTGTCGGACTCGTCCATGGGCACCGACCGCAGGACGTCGTCGGGTCGGTCGTAGTCGACCGGAGGCATCGCCCTCAATGCCCTCATGATCTCGTCGTCGGCCCCCAGAGAAGCAGCCCGGTCCAGGATCCGTTCCTTGTCCGCGGGAAAGGGCACCTGGCCCAGAATCGTCTTCAGACCCTCGACACCGTGTTCGGTCCCCATCGTGGCTCCCCGTTTCCTGTTCGATGAATGACACCGCCGACCCCGCACACACGACTTCCCTGGTCAAAGGGGTGCGCGGCCCGTGAAAACGCACTACCCGCCCGTCACCGGGCACAACCTCCCGCCGAGGGGATCAGTCCAGGGACAGGATGCGCTCGGCCTCCCGCAGCCCCGACAGCAACGCGCCGTGCACCGTGGCGCTGTGCTCGACGACGGTGGCCTCCCCCGCGAAGAACACGCGTTCCCCGATCGGGTCGCTCAACGCGATCCGGTCCTGGTCACCGGAGCCGACCGCGGTGAAGGAGAACCCTCCTCGCGCGAACGGGTCGTCCATCCAGTGCGTCAGGTAGTGGTCCACCGGGTCCGGCGCCTTCTTGAACATGCCCCGCAGCGACTCCATGGCGTGCTCGACCACCTCGGCGTCGTCCTTGCCGGCCAGGAAGCGCGCCGCGTTGCCGCCGTTGCGACAGACCAGGACCGGCACGCCGAACACGTTCTGTCCCGAGTACCAGTGGAACCAGGTTCCCTCCTCGGTCCCCAGGTGCACGATCACCTCGGCGTCGCCCCAGAAGACCTCGTCGAAGCGCAGGAACAGCTTCTCCAAGCGGCCGTTGCCCAGGCTCTCCAACGACTCGCGCTTGTCCTGGGGCAGTGGCGGCTCGAAGTCGACCTGGCCGGCCTGCAGGACCCCCAGCGGCAGGGTCACCAGGACGCGGTCGGCGGTGAGGGTCTCCTCTCCGCCGGGGGTGTCCACCCGGACCCGGACGCCGTCCTCGCCGTGGTCCACCGACGACACGACGTGCTCGAAGCGCACGTCCAACCCTCGGGCCAGGTGGTCGGTGAGTCGGCCCATCCCGTCGGGGAAGACGACGTCGTCACCGCTGAACTCGTGAGCGGCGGAGACCGCCGTGAAGGCGATCTCCTCGGCGTCGGCCCCGTGTTCGGCCTCGGCGATGCGGTGCACGATCTCCGCTGCGTCGCGGGCGCGCGCGCGGACCAGGTTGACGTCGTAGAGGGCGTGGTCGATGCCCTGCTCCATGGACTCCTCCCGGCCGGCGCCGACCGTGGTCCAGTACATGTGCTCGTGGAGGAGGTTGACGTCCTCCATGTTGCGCCGGTGTCGGTCGAAGAGGAGGCGGCGCCCCTTGGGGTCGTAGGCGGTCTCGGTGGCACGGTTGAAGGTCGCCGTACGCGCGCCGGCCTCCCGGACCAGGCGGGAGAGCGGATTGTTCTCCTCCCCCCGCATCCAGGAGGCGCCGACGTCCAGGGTCGCTCCGCCCCAGGTGCGCACGGAGTGGATCCGTCCGCCGGTGCGGGCACGGGCCTCCAGTACGGTGACCCGCTCCCCCTGTTCGGCGAGTCGGTCGGCGGCCGCCAGTCCGGACATGCCGGCCCCCAGGACGAGGGTGTGTCCGCGGCCGGGTTCGGCGTCACGACCACGCGGCTCGGGTTCGGCGTCGCGCCCGGCCGTCTCCTCGCCGGTGACCTCTTCTCGGGCGCTCTCCCCGTTCACGTCCTCGGTCATCGTGTTCCCCCTGCTCCTGTCGGCGGCCGACAGATGCGAGCCTAAGCTCACGTCCGGCTCCGACCTGGGAGGACACCCCGACAGGGCTCGGGTGGGCGATCGGTGAAGGGGTGACGGTGGCCGGCGCTCTCCACCGGCCACCGTTCGAGAGGTACCCCCTCCCCGAGGCGGCGGGCCTCAGGGAAGGACTGACCAGGAGGTGTCGTCCGTCCCCGACACCCCTCGTTCAGAAAACCTAGTGCGCAAGGCTTTCGGTTTCCTTTCGTCCCTCCGGTACCGGGCCCCGCACGAAAAGGGTGCGCCGGGCGCCCGAAGGCACCCGGCGCACGATGGCGCTCGCGATCACCTGGGGCCGGAGGGCGAAGTGCCGTCCTCGTCCTCACCCTCGATCTCGAACCGCTCCTTGCGAAGCTCGCCCTCGACGTGCTCCTCGCGGGTGACGTCGCGCTTTCGAACGTGGATCTCCTCCACCGGCACGTTCTGCTTGGAGACCACCGGACGCTCCTCGTAGAGCGTGAAGGTCTGCTCACCCTCCTCCAGGTCGCCTTCGTCGGTCACCTGGGAGGGGTCGGTGATCGGCCGGCGCTCCACCTCCAACTCGTCGTGGTGCACCGGGACGGTCTCGTCGAAGCGCTCGACGTCCACGTGTCGGCGCATCCGCGCCTGTCCGCTCTCTCGGCGTTCGACGCCGATTTCCACCTGCTCCTCGTGCCGGATCAGCGAGACGTCCTCGGCCTCGGGGTCGACCGGACCACCGAGGCGTTCGCCCGAACGGGCACGGCCGACCGTGTCACCCTCCTCGGTCCAGGAGTCGGTCTCCCGGCCCATGGCCTCGTCGGTCCCGTGGCGCCTCTCACCCATGGGCGGCGTCCCGGTCATGTCGTCGGTCTCTCCCCCGCTCTGTCGGGGCACACCACCGTGCTTGGCGAAGTAGTCGCGGACGATGGCCTCGTCCTCGGGCTCGACGTGACGGTCGGCCTCCACCTGCGGAGCGTCCTTGACCGTCGCCTTGTCGTAGGGGATCTGGATGTCCTCGGCCATCGGTCGGGCCCCCTGGAGCGGCACCAGGGTCTCCTTCATTCCGAAGAGTCCGGTGTGGACCGAGACCCAACTGGGTTCTCCCGTGCGGTCGTCCAGGAAGACCTGCTTGATCTTCCCGATGTTGTTGCCTTCGGGGTCGAGTACTTGGTGCCCGATGAGGTTCTCCGGTACAAGTTCGCTGGTCACTGCGCAACCCCTTCCTGGTTCGTGGGAGGCGGGGCTGTTCGCCTTCCGTTCGCCCTCGCCTCCTACCCACGCCGGACACCCCTACGAATGCTCCCACCAGGACTTATGCGAGATCCAACCGAATCCGTGCTCGCTATTGGCGCGGCCCGGGAATCATTGGCCCATTCCCGAGGCCCCCTTGACCCTTTCGGGACGAAGTGGACACGGACCGGCACCGAAAAGCGGTGATCTTGCTACCAGAAGCGAAAAAGGTGCCTTTTTCGCTTCTGGTAGCAAGATCACCGCAGGATGGCCGGCCTGGACGCCTGATGGGCACAAAGGAGCCCGCCCCGGGCAGAGGCCGGGGCGGGCGGTCATGGGAGGTCGGTCAGACCTTGCGCCACTGGGGCACCCAGGCGCCGTCCTCGACGACGTAGTCGCCGAACAGCGCGGGGGCCTCCTCCTTCAGTGTCTCACCGATGAGGTGGAAAAGCAGGCGAATCTCCTCTTCCGCACCGGGAGCGGTGCGGGCCTCCAGGGTGTGCCGCAGGGTGCGCACGTTGGCGGTCCACACCAGACCGGTGGCCACGCCCTCGGGGGCGAAGCGACGCATGAACGACGTCTTGTGCTTCTTCTCGGCGAACTTCACGCCCTCGTCGTCCAGACCGAAGTGTTCGGCCATCCAGAACTGGAACTCCTCCATCTGCTGGAGCATCGCCGTGGCGCGCTCCATCAGCTCCGGGTCCTCCTCGGCCCAGTCCGGGAACCAGAACGGCAGGTCGGTCAGGCGCACGAAGCGCAGCGACTCCTGGGAGACGGCGACGCCGGGGCGGTGACGGATGAGTTCGTGGGTGAGCACACGCGAGACGTTGTGCAGCACGAAGCTGAAGCTGATGTGTTCGAGCACCGAACCGTGCAGGCTGGCCAACAGGTTGCCCAGGTACTGGTCCTGGTCCTTGCGCACCCGGGTGACGTTGGGGTTGAGCCCCGGCTCCCAGGAGCGATAGCACAGTCGCCCGGCGAACTCGGCGAGGTTCTGGGAGTCGTTGAGGTGTGCATCGAGTTCACCCCGGTCGAACCGCTCGATCCACGCCTCTCCTCCGACCTCCTTGAGGTAGTCGGTGATGGCGTCGTAGTCCACCTGCGGACGTGCGACCAGGCGGACCTGGGGATCGACCTTCTTCACAGCACCCTCTCCTAGCAACTCCCCCGACCCATGGCACGCTTCGATCCCGTCACCCGGGGATCTGATCGGGGAACGGTACACGCGATGGGGTTGGGCCGATTCGGCCTCCCACGAGGGTACACGTCCGACCCGGGGGTAGGACCTGCCTCCCGTGCGAGGGTGTGGACACGGCCGAGGGATCGGGTGTCCGACCACGCTCGTGCGCGTGTCGGACACCCGATCCCTTGGCCGGTTTCATCGTGGAACAGTGCTCGCTGGAAGGGTTCGGTCGCTCGTTAGAGGCCGAGGACGAAACCGCCGGGCGAGAGGATCACTCCGACGACGATGAGAACGATGCCCCAGAGGAGCTGCCCGCGCAGGAGGCCCATCACGCCGGCGACGATGAGGATGATTCCGAGGATCAGCAGCAAAATACTCATACCAACCCCCTGTCCGGTAACAGTTTGATCAAACCAGCCCCACGGGGGTTGCATTTCACTTCTTCAAGTCGTCCCAGGTGAGAAGGCCCGCGTGGGACGAGATCCGTCCCACGCGAACGCCCGTGTCTCAACCGTTGAAGGCCTCAACCCGCCTCACGGGCGAGTTCCAGGGCGCGGGAGACGATGCCCTCGCCGACCGCCGCGGTGAGGATGGACTCGGGGTGGAACTGCACGGCGTACCAGCGCGCCGCACGGTCCTCGATCGCCATGACGACCGGGGGCTCCCCCTCCTCCCCGTCCAGAACGGCGGTCACCTCGAAGTGCTTCACCGCCTCGGGCACCGTGTAGGTCGAGTGGTAGCGGGCCGCCTGGAATCGGCCGTCCTCACCTTGGCCGGCCAACAGGTCCCCGCCCAAGACCTCGACCCGGCCGGGCTTGCCGTGCACGGGGGCGTCCAAGGTGCTCAGCTCACCGCCGGCGTGTTCGACCATGCCCTGCAGACCCAGGCACACACCGAACACGGGCAGTCCGCGGGTCGCCAGGGCGTCGAGCAGGTCGCTCATGGCGAAGTCCACGGGCAGACCGGGCCCGGGCGAGAGGACGACCAGGTCGGGGGCGAACCGGTCCAGCAGGGCGTGGTCGAACCCGTAGCGGACGGTGGTGACCTCGGCGCCGTGGCGGCGCACGTAGTCGGCCAGGGTGTTGACGAAGGAGTCCTCGTGGTCGACCAGCAGAACACGCATGCCGGCGCCCGGCAGCGGAGCGGGCTCGGGTTCCTCGACGACCGGCGACGGCTGCGATTCCCGGGCGTGCTGCTCCTCACCCTGGGCGAGGGTCTCCATCAGGGCGCGGGCCTTGAGGAAGGTCTCCTTTTCCTCGGCCTCGGGGTCGGAGTCGTACAGCAGGGTCGCGCCGACCCGCACCGCAGCCACCCCGTCACGGATGTGGGCGGTGCGCAGGGTGAGCCCGGTGTTCATCGAACCGTCGAAGTTGAGCACGCCGACGGCCCCGCCGTACCAGCGGCGAGGGCTGGTCTCGTGCTGTTCGATGAAGCGCATCGCCCAGGTCTTGGGCGCGCCGGTGACGGTGACCGCCCACATGTGGGTGAGGAAGGCGTCCAGTGCGTCGAACTCCTTGCGCAGGGTGCCCTCGATGTGGTCGACGGTGTGGATCAGGCGTGAGTACATCTCGATCTGCCGCCGGCCGATCACCTTGACGCTGCCCGGCTCGCACACCCGTGACTTGTCGTTGCGGTCCACGTCGGTGCACATGGTCAGCTCGGACTTCTCCTTGACCGAGGAGAGCAGTTCCTGGATGTTCTCGGCGTCACCCAGGGCGTCATCGCCGCGGCGGATGGTGCCGGAGATGGGGCAGGTCTCCACCCGCTGACCGGTTCCGGGTTCGCCGCTGACCCGTACGAACATCTCAGGGGAGGCGCCCACCAGGTATTCGCCCTCCCCCAGGTTGAAGAAGAACTCGTAGGGGGCGGGGTTGCGCTCGCGCAGGTTCTCGTAGAAGCGGGCCGGGGAGGAGCAGCGGGCGTAGGTCCGGTGTCCTGGCACCACCTCGAACAGGTCGCCGCGACGGAAGCGCTTCTTGGCCTCGGCCACGATCTCGGCGTAGGAGCCGGGTTCGGGCCCCGCGGGCACCTCGGTGGCCACCACCGGCGGGGTGGGTTCGGTGGTCCGGGGCAGGCCCTCGGTGGTGGCCTCGGGCCGATCGCCCTGGGCCGGGACGGTGAACTCGTAGGTGTAGCGCACGCAGGTCTCGCGCTTGCGGTCGCGGACCACGATGGCGTCGGGCAGGTGCAGGACCAGGTCGCGGTCGCCGGGGTCGCGGTCGATGTGCCGTTCGATGTGTTCGAACTGGAAGGCGAGGTCGTACCCGAAGGCGCCGTAGAGGCCGAGGTTGGTGTCCTCGGGGCTGCGCAGGGCGTCCAGGAGGGCGCGCACGGCGGTGAAGACGCTGGGCCGGCGGCTGCGTTCCTCCTCGGTGAAGAACTCCCCCGGGTCGGCTTCGGGCACGGTCACGGTGACCTGGTCGGGGCCGGCGGCCACGGCCTCGCCGGCGGTGCGCAGCGCCTGGTCCACGACGGGGAGCAGGACGCGGCCCCGCTCGTTGAGGGCGGTGGCGGTGACCCGTCGCCCTCGGGTGGCGACCTCCAGACAGGGGTCGACGTAGCCCAGGTGCCAGCGGTCGTAGCGGCCGGGGTACTCCATTCCCGAGGAGAGCACACCGCCTCGGCGGAACTCGACGGAGCTGACGAGTTCGGTGAGGATCTCGGGGTCGCACGGGGTGGCGCCGCGGTGGACCCTCACCCCGGCGGGGGTGCTGTAAGTGCTGTTCTGGGCGTCGCTGGGCTTCACGGCCGGTCCTTCGGGGCGCTCTACGGTCGGGTGGTCATCACCGGCCGGGGTCGCCTCGAAAGCAGAAAACGACCGCCGGTCCGGGCGGTCGCTGTTCGTTGAATGCGAACTGATCGGTGCGCCGCCTAGGTGCGGCGCCACCACTGTCCGTTGATCGGTTCGGTTCGCATGGGGCCGAGTGTAGCGGCTGTGACGAGCCGGTGGGACGGGGACACGAAAAAACCCTCGCCCGTGATGGGTGAGGGTGGCGTGCGCGAAGGGGTGGCCGAGGAGGGAGCGCCTCTGTTAGAGTTCTCTATCCATCCGCAAAAATAGAGCTATTCGCTAACTTCTCACCGCAAGGATAGCAGCTTGAACAAAGACCGTCAAGATGGTCCTTCCGTCACGGCGACGGAGGCCGCGGCGATCGCCACCGAGCAGGAACGCGTCACCACGATGTACGAGCGCCTGGACGTGCTGCGCGCCCGGGCCGGCGAGCGGTTGGCCGCCGTCCATCTCCAGGAGGACCGCTCCGGCTACGCCGCGATCGTGGAACGGGAGACGCGTGCCCAGGAACAGGCCCTGCGCGGCGCACAGCTGAACGCGGTGGAGGAGGGCCTGTGCTTCGGCCGGATCGACCTCGCCCACTCCGACGGGGACACCGAGGCCCGGTACGTGGGCCGGATCGGCCTGCGCGACGGCGAGTACGAGACCATCCTCGTGGACTGGCGCGCCCCGGCCGCCCGCCCCTTCTACGCCGCCACCCCGGGCGCGCCCGAGGGGATCACCCGCCGCCGCCACCTGCGGATCCGTCGCCGCACGGTGATCGGCCTGGACGACGAGGTGTTCGACCCCGACGGTCTCAGCGATGGCGACCGGCGGCAACTGGTCGGCGAGGCCGCGCTGTTGGCCTCGCTCGATCGCGGCCGGACCGGTCGGATGGGCGACATCGTCGCCACCATCCAGGCCGAACAGGACCGGGTCATCCGCTCCGCCCTGTCCGGGGTGTTGGTGGTCCAGGGCGGGCCGGGCACCGGCAAGACCGTGGCGGCCCTGCACCGAGCCGCCTACCTGCTCTACACCCACCGCGCGGTCCTGGAACGGCGCGGTGTGCTGGTGGTGGGCCCCAACCCGGCGTTCCTGCGCTACATCGGCGACGTGCTGCCCTCCCTGGGCGAGACCGACGTGGTGATGCGCACCGTGGGCGAACTCCTGCCCGGGGTGGAGGCCACCGCGCGCGAGGGCCACGACGTCGCCGCGATCAAGGGGTCCGTGGCCATGGCGGACTTCGTGCGCGCCGCGATCGACGACCGACGGCGCACCCCATCGCGGGCGTTCGGCGAGGAGGACCTGCGGGTGAGGACCGACGCCGGCGACCTCGTGGTCCCCGGGCCGGTGTGCGAGGGGGTCCTGACCACCGCCCGGGGCCTGCGGCTGTCGCACAACGTGGCCCGCAAGTACGTGGTCACCACCCTGCTCACCGAACTCGCCCGCGCCGAGGCCACCCTGCTGGGCCGCCCGGTGGTCGAGGAGGACCTGCCCTTCATCGGCGAACGCCTCTGGCACGAGGACCCCGTCCGGTGGGCGTTGGACGCCCTGTGGCCGGACCTGACCCCGGGGCGGCTGCTCGGTGAGTTGTTCGCCGACCACGAGGCCCTGGCCCGGGTGGCGACCGCGTCCAAGGTGCCCGATGCCACCACCCTGTACCGCCCTAACGGGTCCCCGTGGACGGTGGAGGACGTCCCCCTGCTGGACGAGGCCGCCGAGCTCCTGGGCCACGACGACAGCGCCGAACGCGCTCGCGATCGGCGGGAGGAGGCCGAGCGCGCCGAGGCCGAACGCTACGCCCAGGGGGTGCTGGAGTTCACCGGCCTGGCCGAACAGGAACTCTTGGGGCTGGACGCCGCGTCCCTGGCCGACCGTCACCGGGCTTCGGGGCCGGCGACGACCACCGCGGACCGGGCCGGGGCGGACCGGGCCTGGACCTACGGACACGTCATCGTCGACGAGGCCCAGGAGTTGTCGTCCATGGCCTGGCGGTCGATCATGCGCCGGGTCCCCACCCGTTCCCTGACGGTGGTGGGTGACGTGGCCCAGACCGGCAGCGCCGCGGGCACCTCCTCGTGGACCGCCGCGCTCGAACCGTACGCCCGCGACAAGGTGCACGTGGAGACGCTGCGGGTCAACTACCGAACGCCCGCGCCGATCATGGCGGTCGCCGCCGACGTGCTGCGCGTGGCCGCCCCGGACCAGGAGGTGCCCGAGTCGGTGCGCGAGGACGGGGACCCACCCCGGGCCGTGCGGCTCACCGAGGACCTGTCCGGGCTGCCCGCCCTGGTGGCCGAGGAGACCGAGGCGATCGTGGAGGGACGGGTCGCCGTCATCACCTCCGAGGCCTCCCTCGTGGAGGTGGCCGAGGCCCTGCCCGGAGCGGGCCGCCCCCAACGGCGTCGGGACGAGGAGGCGGCGCCCGTGGTGGTGCTGTCGGCCACCGAGTCCAAGGGGTTGGAGTTCGACTCGGTGATCGTGGTGCGCCCCGAGGAGGTGCTCCACGGGCCCCGCGGCGCCAACGACCTGTACGTGGCCGTCACCCGCGCCACCCGCCGGTTGACCGTGGCCCACGACCGAGAACTGCCGAGTCTCCTTTCCCGATTGCGCGACTGAGGTGATCCGAGCACGTGGTCGGGCTGGAATAGGCGATGTCCCATCCCGGCCACCAAAGGATTCCCCCGCTGAATTCCCCCCTTCACCCCTGATCGAACACGCGCCCCGCACGCACCCCCACCCGAAGAAGAACCGCTTCACCCACATGAGCACTCACCAGGACCATCGGCACCCGAAGGGCGGACGAAGAACACCATGAATCCACTCAAGTTCCCCAAAAAGGCAAACATACACATTTCGATTTTCGCCCCAGAGAATTACTCCGTTCGATGTCCGATCCCCCAATCCGCGCCCTATAATTCTGGTTCATTCCCGCGGAAGAAAACTTCTCTGGACGAAGGGAAGAATGGAAGCACCGAACCAGACCCTCCACGGCCATGACGCCTCCCCCACCCCGGAAGCACCGTCCTCCCCCTTTCCTCCCGTCGACACCGCTCCGCACCGTCGCAGTGAGGCCACCCGATTGCTCAGCGCGGGCACCTACCTCGACCCCGCGTTCCGGGACACCGTCATCACCGAGCTGGTCGAGCACCCCGAACGATTGGTTCCGCCCTCCCTGGGCTACGACGCCTCGACCGTCCTCGGACACGCCCTGCGGGCCCGGAACCTGGATCTGGGGAGCGCCGTCCTGATCCTGCTGATCTGGGTGACCGGCCTGACGATCATCACGCTGAGTCTCCCGGTCACGAACTGGAACCTGAGCCTGGACCCGGACCAGGCCGGGCCCGGCCTGGGCGGCGCCCTGCTGATCTCGCTGATGCTCTTCACCGTGGCGAGCCTGCTCTCCTTGGCCCGACGCTCCCCGTACGGACAGGGCCGGTCCGCCCTGGTGGTCGACGGCTCGGGCAATCCACCGACCGGACGATTCGCCAGGTTCCGCTTCGGGATCCTGCCCCTCTCCACCTGGTTCTTGATGGCCCTCTCGGCGTACGTGATCCTGTCGACCTTCGTCACGGAGAAGATCGTCGAGGGCCTGGTGGTCCTGTCCCTACCGGCGCTGCTGCTCCTGGTGGGGGCCTGGCACCGAAGCGCGATCTCCAGGATCTTGTGGACGGAGCTGTCCCGCGACCGGTTCACCGGGTTCCCCCCGGACACCTCCCATACGCCGTTCGCCTCCCGACGCGCGAGGATCCTGGCGGCGATCGAGACCGAGCAGTTCTCTCCCCTGGCCCTGTACAACGCGGACGAGCCGTTCCTGGGCGCCGGGGTGCCGCGCAAACCCTGGTCCCTGACCCTGGAACTGAGGCCGCGGCCCGGCCAGGCGACCGCCCCCGGGCGCCTGTCCGGCCGCCGGGTGCTCGACCTCATCATCCCCCGGCTGGCCGAACTCACCGAACGCACCACTCGCACCAGCCAGGACCGGCTCAACGAACTGGAACTGCGGGAGTGCGTCTTCCTGCCGAGCGACCTGCCCGAGGATCTGCGCCGCGCCACCCTGCCCTACCGGGCCACCGACGTGCACGCGCACCTGGCGGAGGCCACCGGGGAAGGCGCCGAACAGCGACGGCACTTCCTGCGCATCCGAGTGGGCGGCTGGCAGGAGGAGGTCGTCACCACCGTCTTCTTGCGCGTGCACACCCAGGGCGACCTCCTCGTGCTGGAGGTACTGCCCTACGTGCTGGCCCCACCGCGGTCGAGTTTCCACCAGGTGGACGACCTCACCGAACGTTCGATCCGGCTACGGATGTCGACGCTGGCGGCCGGCCCGGCGGTGACGGTCGCCACCCTGTTCTCCGGGTTCAACGCCCTGCGTTCCTGGACGCGCGAAGGGTGGCGTGCCACATCCCACCTTCCCCTGGAGGGGCCTCGGGTCAGCATCCGGGAGGTGGGGGCGCGCGAGACCTGGTCGATGTTCCAGGAGATGGACATCAACCGCTACGTCACCACCATTCAGGACCGCATCACCTCCGGTACCCACCAGGCCCTCGCAGAGGCCGGCTACATGACCGACGAGTTCCAACAACAGGTGGTCAACGTCGGTGGCGGTGGCGTGTTCGTCGGTGGGTCCATGGCCGGATCGATCGCCACCGGAAGCGGAGCCCGGGCCAACACCGCCGACGCGCCCCCTCACACGGACCAGGAGTAGAGATGACGAGTACCAACGACGACAACGACCGGACCGGCACGGGCTCGGTCTTCATCGGAGGGTCGGTGCGTGGTGGAGCGTTCTCCACCGGTACCGGAGGCGACGCCCGAACCTCGGTTCCGGTGGGACGAGACGACGTGCCGCCTCGACCCGACCGACAGGTCGCTCCCGCGCCGGCCGGGGACCACTCCGCCGGTTCGGTGGTCATCGGCGGCGACGCCGAGGGCGTGTCCATCGCCACCGGTGAGAACAGCACGGCGCGAACCGACGTCACGCCCGACGACGAGCGGTTCCAGGAGCTCCTGGAGCAGATCCGGTTGTTGCGCGGGCAACTGCCCCTGCTCGCCGACACCTCCGAAGTGACCGTGGTCGACGCCGAACTGGCCGAGGCCGAGCTCGCGATCACCCAGAGCGGCAGCGCCGACCAAGGGCTGTTGCGCCGACTGTGGGAGCGGTTGGCCCCGGGGAACACGGCTCTGGGCGCCCTGGCCTCCGCGGTCACACTGGCGGACATGGCGCGACGTCTACTGACTTGAGGAAGGACCGATGTCGAAGAACCTGCGTTGGGACGCCGAACGGCAGCGTTGGGTCTCCTTCCCAGAGCCCTCGGGTGGAGCCGTCTCCGTTCGGTCGGTGTCCGCCTATCCGGTCCGATCGTTCACGGTCCTTGGGTTCTTGATCGTCCTGATGCTGACCGCGATATTCGTCCTCCCCGACGACGATGACGAGGACGACAAGGACGAGCAGAGCGTCTCCGCCGGGACCTCCGAACCCGAGGAGAACCCCCCGCCCTCCCCTCCCGATGACGTGCCCACCCTGGGCGCGGACGAAGGCGCGGACGAAGGTGGGGGCGAGGAGGATCCCGCACCCGACGGCTACAGCGTTTGGGAGGACCATCAGGGTTTCCTCCTGCACGTGCCCGAGCGTTGGAGCCGTGAGGAGGAGCCGCCCGAGGATGGCGTCTTCAAGGTCTTCTTCACCCCGGACGCTCGACGTCACTTCATCCAGGTCAGGTCCTTCGGACCCGACGTCACCTCCCCCGGGCGGGCGCTGGACCGGTTGGAGCACGAGGCGGGGTCCCGTCCCGAGTTCGATCGGGAGGACCAGGACACGGAAGAGGGCCAGGAGGTGGACGAGGTGCTCTCCTACCGCTACGAGCACGACGTGCATGGTCCCTTCCAGGTGTTCGCGCGCGCTCTCCTCGGTGAGGACGGCGAGGTGTACGCGATCCTGTCCGCCGGTCCCGAACCGGAGTACAACGGTGTCCACGGCCGTTTCGTGGGGAGCGCCTATTCCTTTCGTGCGGTCGGGGACGACCGGTTCTGATCACGACCCTGGTAGTGCCGTACCGATAGGTTCGAGCAGGGCCGCCATACCGGGGCAACGGAGGCCCGTGGGGTCAGGGATTCTTTCATTCACTCGTCAGCCGTTTCGGGGAGAAGCGAACTCATCCGGCCCGGGGCGGGGATCTGCGGCACCCTTGGGTCACGTTTCCCACCCAACGCGCGAAGGAGCGGAGCGACCCGTGCCCGTCGAACCACTCCCACTCCCCCGACCCGTCACCGGCGTGTTCGTCCGGCAGATCGTCCAGACCGCCTGTCCAGGTCATTTCGCCCTGGTGTGGCTGGACGCCGAACCACTTCCCGAGGATGTCCCGGCTCCCGGCTCCGTGGCGTTCGTCGACGACCTGCCCACCGAGTGCCACGAAGCCCGTCGGCGTACCGATGCCCCGATCCCCAGCGAATTCGTCACGGCGTTCGAGAACGGGTTCCGGGAGGGGTGGCGACTGCGCGGACGCGGAACGCCTCCGTACACCGTGCGCGTCCTGTTGCGTGACGCCGTCTGGCACGACGTCGACTCCAATCGGTGGGGTTTCGAGCAGGCGGGTCGGTGTGCCGCCGGTGAGGTTCTGGACTGTGTCCGCGAAGGGAGGGCGCCCCGACAGGCGGGACGCCCTCGCCGTCCCGACCGTCCCATCCCGCCCATGCCGCGCCTTCGCGCCCGCTGAGCCCAGCGGAGACCTTCAGCGCGCCGAGGGGGAAGCGCAGCACTTCCCGTACTCGCGCCCCGAACCACGCCGGCAGGCCCGTCCGCCTTCCGATGGCCGGGCGCCGCGGACGGATCCGTCCGATTCACATTGTTCGAAATGCCCTTCCCATCGGGGATCCGAGCGTCGGAGGGCCCTCTTCGGCGTGCCCGGATGTGAGTAGGGGGTGGCGCGGAACAAAATTGTACGTACACTCTGTACGGACAATATGTGACCCGGCCCCGAGACTCGCCGCCCGAGGGGCCCTTTCGAACGGACACTCATGCGTGACGACCACGGGTCGGTGGTTCCCCTCTACCACTGGCTGAACAAGATCCCCGGCGGAACCATGCTGGTCCCGCTGGTGTTGGGATCGATCCTGGGCACCTTCGCCCCGGGCGCGCTCGACATCGGCAGCTTCACCACCGCGCTGTTCAAGGACAGCGCCATGCCGCTCATCGCCCTGCTGATCTTCGCGACCGGCACCCAGGTCACCCTCCGCACCAGTGGCCCCGTCCTGGCCACCACCGGTGTGGTCCTCTTGGGCAAGAGCGTCGTGCCCGGCCTGCTCATCATCGCCCTGGCCATGGCCACCGGCCCCGAGGGGATCCTCGGTGTGTCGATCCTGGCGATGATCGCCGCCGCCACCAACGCCAACGGCGGCCTGTGGCTGGCCATCACCGGCCAGTACGGGCGCACCAAGGACCGCGGCGCCTACATCGCCGGCGCGGTCAACGACGGCCCGTTCTTCGCGCTGCTGTTCATCGGCGCCTCCGGGCTCGGTCAGATCCCCTTCATGACCCTGCTCGCCGCGATCCTGCCGTTCCTGCTGGGCGTGGTGATCGGCAACGTGGACGCCAAGTGGCGCGAGGTGCTCAAGCCCGTGCCCGGCATTGTCATCCCGTTCTTCGCCTTCGCCCTGGGCACCGGTATCGACCTGGGCGACGTCGTCCGCGGCGGTCTCGGCGGCATCGTCATGGGCGTGGTGATCGTCCTGTTCACCGGCGGACTGGTCTACCTGGGGTACCGCTTCCTGCTGCGTCGCGGTGGTGAGTCCGGCGTCGGGTTCGCCGCCGGGACCACCTCGGGCAACGCCGTGGCCACCCCGGCCATCGTCGCCGCCGCCGACCCGTCCTTCGCCGCCTACGTCGGCACCGCCACCTCCCAGGTCGCCGCGAGCGTGCTGGTGACCGCCCTGCTCGCGCCGCTGGTCACCACCTGGGCACTGCGCCGCGCCGGCGCCCGGCCCGCCGAGGCCGAGCGGGCCGAACAGGCCGCACTCGACGGGGCCGAGAGTCCCACGGACACCGTCACGAAGGGGGACCGGTCATGAGCGCCACCGCTCACGACGCGTCATCCGCGCCGCACATCGCCGTGGTCGCCGACGACCTCACCGGCGCGGGCGACACCGCCGTGCAGTTCGTGCGCGCCGGTTGGCGCACCGAACTCCAGTTGGCCGCGGCCCACGCCACCGCCGACGTCGTCGCCGTGACCACCGACTCCCGGGCCCTGCCCGACGAGCAGGCGGCGGCGACGGCCTCCGCCGAGGTTCGTCGACTGCGCGAGGCCGGTACGAGGCTGCTCTACAAGAAGGTCGACTCCACGCTGCGCGGCCCCATCCGGGCCGAGATCGACGGCGTCCTGGCGGCCTGGCACCCGGGTTCGGTCGCGGTGGTCTGCACGGCGTTCCCCGCCAACGGTCGTATCGTCCGTGACGGGGTCCTGTTGGTGGACGGTGTGGAGGTGCACCGCACCGCCGTGGGCACCGACCCCGTCTCCCCGGTGACCGAGAGCCGCGTCGCCGAACTGTTGGGCGCTCGGCACGTGCGCCTGACCGGGACCGACCCCGAGCAGGACGCCGAACGGCTGCGCGCCGCCGGACCGGTCGCGGTGGTCGACGCCGAAAGCGACGAGGACCTCGCCCGGATCGCCGCGGCCATCACGCTCCTGGGCGACCGGGTCGTCCCGGTCGGTTCGGCCGGTCTGGCGACACGGCTCGCCGAGTCCTGGCGTCCGGTCCGCGAGCCCGCACCCGCACTGGTGGTGGTCACCTCGCTGCACCAGGCCGCACGCGGTCAGGTGCACGAGTTGGTCGTGGACGAGTGGACCCGGGTGGAGCAGCCCACGACCATAGACCTGGGCGACGACCAGGCGTGGCGGGCCTGGTCCGACAAGGTCGTGGCCGGGTTCGATCCCGCCTGCCCGCACACCGCGCTGGTCGCGCCCGACGACCGTGACGGTGGCCTGTCCCCCGCTCTCGTGGCACGCCGGTTCGGCGAGCTGGCGGCGCGCGTGGCCGAGCGGCACCCACTGTCCGGTTTCGTCGTCACCGGAGGCGACGGCGCCCGAGCCCTCACCGAGGCGCTGCGGGCACGTTCCATCACCCTGACCGGAGAGGTCGCCCCCGGTATCCCGCTGGGCACCCTCACCGGAGGCCCACACGAGGGGCACTCCATCGTCACCAAGGCCGGGGGCTTCGGTAGTCCCAACGCCCTCATCGAGGCCGCCGACGCGGTCCGCCACACGAAAGGCACCCACGCATGAGCCACCGCCCCACCCTCGCGGTCACCCTCGGCGACGTCGCCGGAATCGGTCCGGAGATCACCGCCAAGGCACTCCTGCACCACCCGGAGGTCCGCGAGTACTCCCGACCGGTGGTCGTCGGTGACTTCGACGCGCTGCGCAACGCCGTCACCGCGGTGGGCGGCGACCCCTTGGCGGTCAACCCGGTCGAGTCTCCCGCCGACGCGGCCGACGACCCCTCGGTGATCGACATCGTGCAGACCGGCCCCTCCCTGGGCCACGTCCCGACCGGTGAGCTGAGCGCCGAGGCCGGCGACGGGGCCGCCCGGTTCGTGATCGAGGCGGTCGACCTGGCCAAGCGCGGCCTGGTCGAGGGCATCGTCACCCCGCCGCTGAACAAGGCCGCCATGCACCTGGGCGGGCACGACTGGCCGGGCCACACCGAACTGCTCGCCCACGAGTTCGGGGTGCGCGACTACAGCCTCGTGCTGTCCGCCGGGGAGCTGTCCTTCTTCCACCTGACCACGCACGTGTCGCTGCGACGGGCTATCCAGGACGTCACCCCGGAGCGCACCCTTGAGGTGCTGCGGCTGATGAACGCCTTCGCCCGCGCGCAGGGCTCCCCGGACGAACCCATCGGCGTGGCCGGACTCAACCCGCACGCGGGCGAGAACCGGCTGTTCGGCGACGAGGACGCCGACGTCCTCGCGCCGGCGATCGAGCTCGCCCGCGCCGAGGGCATCAACGCCCACGGACCGATCCCCGCCGACGCCCTCATCCCGGCGGCGGTTCGCGGAAACTGGAAGCTGGTGGCGGTCTGCTACCACGACCAGGGACACGCGCCGTTCAAGGCGGTCTACGGCGACGACGGGGTCAACATCACCGCGGGGCTGCCCGTGGTGCGGGTGTCGGTGGACCACGGCACCGCCTTCGACATCGCCGGGCAGGGGATCGCCCGTGAGGCGAGCCTGGTGTTGGCGCTGCGTCGGGCCGCCGAACTCGCCCCGGGCTGGGGCCACGTCTGGCGGGCCACGCGCTCCGAGGCCTGACCCCGGGGCCGCACCGCGCTCCGCGTCCCGTCGCGGAGGCCACCCGTTCAGCGAGCGGGTGGCCTCCGCGCACTGCCTAGAATGGCCGTCATGCCTGTCGACCGCTCCGACCCGCGCCCACTGCACTCCCAGGTGTCGGACGTGCTGCGCGCGCAGATCCAGGACCATACGATCGCCCCCGGGGAGACCCTGCCCAGCGAGGCCGCCCTGCGCGAACGCTTCGGTGTCTCGCGCAGCGTCGTGCGTCAGGCGCTGTCGACCCTGGAGGACGAGGGTGTGGTCCGTCGCCCGCACGGTCGGGCGGCGGTCGCCGCGGTACGCGCCGAACACCACCGTCTCGTGCAGCGGGTGACCGGCCTGTTCGACCAGTTCTCCGCCGAGGGGCTCGCCCTCTCCACGAAGGTGGTCTCCCTCGACCCGGTGCGTTCGGGGGTGCCCTCCGCCGAGGAACACCTGGGCACGCGTTCCCTGCTCCGTCTGGAGCGGGTGCGTTCGGTGGACGGGGACCCCCTGTCCTACGTGCGCACCTGGCTGCCCGCGGACCGGTTCGCCGGGCTGGACGCCGAGATGCTCACCGACTCCTCACTGCACCGGCTCATGGAGTCGTACTTCGGCGTGGTGCCCTCCGGTGGCCGACGCCAGATTCGGGCGGTCCCCGCCGACCCGGGGATCGCCAGGGAGCTCGGTGTGGCCGAGAACTCCCCGCTGCTGCTCTTGGAGGGCGGTACCTTCGACCGGTCCGGTACCCCGCTGGAGTGGTTCGAGAGTTGGCACCGGTCGGACCGGGTGGTCTTCGACATCGAGGCCGCAGGGTCCACCGAACAGGTGAACATCGCGCCGGGGCCGTCCCTGGCCCGTCCCGACCGGGGCCGTGCCCAGACCCTGGACACGGGCACGGACAAGGGCACGGACACGGGGTTGGACCGAGCGCTGTCCCTCGTCGACGAGCTGCGCTCCGAACTGGACCGCCTGCGCGACTGAGAGCACGAAGTGCACCCGTGCACGTGCTCCTTTGCTCTCGCCCCCGTGAGGAGACGGGAGGAGGTGCGCCACGAGAGCCTGGCGTTCGCCATTCGGTCTTCTCGCACCAGGGTTTTGTGAACCCGCCGCCAAAAGAAATCCGGCACCGAATTCACCTGCGACGATATCGCAGGAACCGTCCGTGATCGGCGGGCCCTGTGCCCCAAGCCCCGTACGAGCTCGTTGCCAGATAGGGCCACCAGGACTGTGGTCCCCGCGGAGCGTTCACTCCACGGGGACCACAGCGTCCACCCCCGGTCAGGCGTGAGTGGGGAACCGGTCCCAGACCCGGTGCCGTCCGAGCAGGTCGACGACCTCTCGCAGGATGGTCCCGCCCTGGTCGCCCACGACCACACCGAGTGACTCCACGGGAACCCCCGCCGCGTCGAGCGCCGGCCGGGCCACGTTCAGGGCGCCCAGCGCCTTGGCGTGCCGGTAGGCCTCGTTGAGCATGAGCGACACCCGCGGATCGACGGCGGTGTCGGCGCCTCCGGTCCACGCCTTGCCGTCACGGGACGGGTTGGCGTCGTCCCCCGCGGCGGGGAGCCCCGCCACGATCAACGCGTCGAACTCGATGGACCGGGCGGTGGCGAAGCTGCGCTGCACGGTGATCGGGTCATCGCCCGAGGCGCCGAGCGTCCCACCGGTGGGGCCGACCACGAGCGGCACCATGCCCCCGTCGAAGATCTCGTCCCTGAGTGCGCGGACCACGTCCAGGTCCGATCCATCGTCGGCGATGACGCCGATCACCCGCCCCTTGGTCGGCCACGTGCCGCCCAACTGTGAGAGCGCGGGACTGGGCGCGGGCGATTCGAGTTCCCGGGTGGCCTTGGGCGCCGGGAGTCCGAGTCCGCCCGCCACCTGCTCGCACAGGTAGGGGTCGACCTCGGCGAGCGCGCGTAGGGTGCGTTCCTTGATCGCGTCCTCGTAGCACTTGCCGAGTTCGAAGGTGAACGCGGAGATGGTGTGCTCCCGCTCGACCGACGACAGGCTCAACCAGAAGAGGCGTGGCTGGCTGAAGTGGTCGGCGAAGGATTCCGGCGCCTCTCGGACCCGCCGGGAGGCCTCCACCCGCGCGGGGACCTCGACGTACCCGCCCTCTTCGGCGCCGGCGAAGAAGGGGCAGCCGCCGTCCAGGCTGTTGGGCTTGTACGGAGCGACCCCCTCGTGCACCGCCGTCTGGTGCATGCCATCGCGCAGCATGTCGTTGACGGGCGCGTGCGTACGGTTGATCGGCACCTGCGCGAAGTTGGGCCCGCCCAGTCGGGTGAGCTGGGTGTCCAGGTAGGAGAACAGGCGCCCGGCCAGCAGCGGGTCGTCGGTGACGTCGATGCCGGGCACCAGGTGGCCCGGGTGGAAGGCGACCTGCTCGGTCTCGGCGAAGTAGTTGGACGGGTTGGCGTTCAGCGTGAGCAGGCCGATCGGCTGGACCGGCGCCAGCTCCTCGGGAACGATCTTGGTCGGGTCCAGCAGGTCGATGCCCTCGAAGGTCTGGTCGGGCGTGTCCGGGAAGGTCTGGATGCCCAGCTCCCACTCCGGGTAGGCGCCCGCCTCGATCGCGTCGGCCAGGTCCCTGCGGTGGAAGTCGGGGTCGGCGCCGGCGACGAGCTGCGCCTCCTCCCAGACCAGGGAGTGCACACCCGCCTTGGGCTTCCAGTGGAACTTGACCAGGGTGGTCTCGCCACCTTCGTTGACCAACCGCCACGTGTGGACGCCGAAGCCCTCCATGGTCCGGTACGAGCGCGGGATGCCGCGGTCGGCCATGAACCAGATGGTGTGGTGCAACGCCTCGGTGTGCAGGGACAGGAAGTCCCAGAAGCTGTCGTGCGCGCTCTGGGCCTGGGGGATCTCCCGGTCCGGGTGCGGCTTGACCGAGTGGACGACGTCGGGGAACTTGATGGCGTCCTGGATGAAGAACACCGGGATGTTGTTGCCGACCAGGTCGTAGACGCCCTCGGAGGTGTAGAACTTGGTGGCGAAGCCGCGGGTGTCGCGTGCGGTGTCCATCGACCCCCGGGAACCGGCAACCGTGGAGAACCGCGTGAACGTCGGGGTCTCCACGTCCTTGCGCAGGAAGGCGGCCTTGGTGACGCTTGTGGCCGTCCCGTACCCCTTGAACACACCGTGGGCGCCGGCTCCACGGGCGTGCACCACACGTTCGGGGATGCGCTCGTGGTCGAAGTGCATGATCTTCTCCCGCAGGTGGTGGTCCTGCAGGAGCACCGGACCGCGGGGGCCCGCCTTGAGCGAGTGGTCGGAGTCGGGCAGCCGTGTGCCCTGGGCGTTGGTCAGGTAGGCGCTCTCCTGGGAGCGCGAGTCGGCCAGACCCTCCACCGGGCGGCCCGTCGCCGTGTACGAGGCCGGCTTGTCCTGGTCGGGTTTGGGCGGCAGGGGCGCCCGCGGTTCGGTCGGCTCCTCCAGGGACGGAGGCTGCTCGGTCGGGCGGCCGGGGATGTCCGCGGCGGGGTCCTTCTCCTCCGAGACCGCCTCCGCGACCTTGTCGACCGCCGCCTTGATCGGGTTGGTTTCCTTGGCCATGGCTCTCCCTCACGCGTACGGGTTGCCGACGCGCGTCGATATGACACACGGCTACAGCCCATGACTTTCGGTTGCGTCGCACACGCTCCGCTACCCGATGGTGAGTCGGCTGACGCATGAGTCCCACGAATCACGCGAACCTATACCCGGGTTTTGCCCGAGCCGGTGGCCGCGAGGTCGGCCGGCCCCTGGACCAGGTCACCCCCGTCCGACGGGACGCGCCGCTCACCGGTACCTGCCCGCTCGCGCCCATGGCGGCGGCGTCGACCGGTCAGCGCGCGGAAGGGGATCCGCAGCACTTCTTGTACTTGCGGCCCGAACCGCACCAGCAGGGCCGATTGCGCTCCGGTGGCCAGGCGACCACGCGGTCCTCGGGCAGGGTGCGCGCCCACGCGTTCCGTGTCTCCTCCGCCGCCGGGTCGAGTCCGTGCTCGCCCGCGTAGGCGTCGATCTCCGCCTGCTCGGCCAGAACGATCCGTTGCCCGTTCCCGCCTTCGCGCAGCGCGCGTTCGAACCCCGAGTAGTGTTCCCGGGCCCGTCCGACGACCACCACCCGGGCGTCGGGGGCCTCCTCGACGGGTTCCTCCAGCAGACCCATCTCCTCCTCCAAGGAGGGGCCGGCCCCATCCGCCGCGCGCACCGCGCGATCGTGTTCGTCCGCGGGCAGCCCCAGTCGTTCACGCACCCGCGCGCGGCCCATCAGCGGCAACAAACCCACGGGATCCATGCGCTCCAGCAGTTCCACCGGCTCGGCGAGGATGCTGCGACAGGCGATGTTGTAGCAGTACAGGGCACGATCCAGGTCCCCGTCGGCGGCGAACTCGTCGGCGAGCACCGCCGCCATGGGCCGGCCCAGCACCCCCGGGCTCATCAGTTCGTCGATGAGTCCGTCGGCCTCCGCCACCGCGCCCTGGGAGCGGAGCAGGCCCGCCAACATGTGGGTGGCGTACTGGCGGTAGTCGGGTTCGGGGGCGTGTTCGCGCAGCAGGTCGAGCACCCGACGGGCCAGGTCGGGGCGGCGCTCGCGCATCTCGGCCGCGGCGCCCAGGAGGATGTCCCCCGTCTGGTCGGGGGTCTGGGCCAGGTCGTCGAGCAGGTGCTGGGGCAGATCCATGTCGAGGATGGCCGCCACCAGCCGAGGTGAGAGCGGGGCCGAGTAGGCAGGTTCGGTCATCCCACCAGGCTAGGGCGTGTTCCGCGAATACGTACCCTGCTGCACGGCGCCCCAGCGGCACCGTCACAGCGTTCTCATCAGTCGACAGCCAAACCCGGGCTGACTCCTTCTTCGGCCTTGTGCCGGCACCACTGGATGCGCCGCTCGCGACGGGCAGCATCCACGGAACACGCCCTAGAAGCCCCCGGCACGTGGCCGACCTCACGCCGCCCGGTCATTCGTGGAGCCGCTCGAAGGAGCCGCCCGGGTCGGCCCTGGTGGGCAGGGCCGCCACGAACGGCAGCAGCTCCCGCCGGGCCACGCCGTGCACCCTGCGCAGTTCGGCGACCGGGTCTGGGTGTTCGTCCACCCGCAGGTCCAGGTAGGGGTAGGGGTTGCCCATGTGCACGTACAAGGCGGCGCTCTGCCTGCCCCTGCGGTCGCCTCCGGCGGCCTGCCCCGCCTCCAGGGCGCTGAGCAGCCGTTCGTCGAAGGTGAGGTCCGACTTCGTCGACCAGGCGTGGACCATCGCGTCGAGGGTGTCCGCGCCGGTCAGGATGTTGCCCGCCACCGCGAAGCCGTCCCCGGTCCGGTGACCGCACCAGGGGTGGGTCATGGTTCCGGTGTGCGCGGCCGAGCGGCCTTGCCGGTCCACCACGACCACCTGACGCGAGTCGGGGTCGGGGTCCTTGGCCAGTGCCCCCTCCAACGCCTCCGCCGCGGGGCGTGAACCCAACAGTTCCAGGGCGTCCACCCCCAACAGCGGGTTGATGAGCGCCTGTGTGGCGACGGCGCCGAAGTCCGCGTGCGCGAACACCGTCAACGCTCCGATCGCCGGCATCCGGCTGCTGATCGCCACCCCGCACGCGCCGCTGCTTCGATCGTGGGCGACGATCGTGAAGGTGCCCGCGTACAACAACGTTCCGTTCCTCCCACACCCCGGCCGACCAGGTCCTCGGCTCACCGAGGATCGTACCGATCGGGGTGGCGGTCCCGGTCGTCGGGGACGAGGATCCGGGCCGCGGACGGGCGAAGGCGCGGCCGGAGCGCTTCCGTGGTTCCCGCATGGATCCGAGGCCGACCCGCGAATCCTGTCCGATGCCGTAACCGTTGGCTTCGGGCGGACCGAAAACGGGCGGGGAAACGCCGCCGAACCGCTCGTTTAACATGTCGTCCATGGACCGAATCACCTACGTGGAACGAAGGCGGCACCCCGGCAACCGCTATGCGTATCCCGCATAACCCCGTCCCGGGTGACGCGCGCGTGGGAGGAACGTGTGATGTTCCCACCTCACGAACCGTCATCTCCCGATCCCCCGACCACGGAAAGGTCGCCCTTGTCCAGGTCCCTCGACATCCGTCTCGCCCACCTCGTCCCACCCCTCGACGACACCTGCGAGGAATCCGTCCGGCAGGCCCTGGGACATCCCGACCTCTTCGAGGAACACTGGTGGCGGCAGGTGACCCTGCCCCGGGCCCTGCACACCGTCGGCCCCGACCACCTGGCCACCGGCCTGGCCCACCTCACCCTGGATCACTGGGAGGATCTCGCCCTGGGCGAGATCATGCCCGCGCTCTACCTCACCGGTGAGCACCCCGACGTCCTGGCCACCCACCCGCACGAGTGGCCCGACCCCGAGGGCGCCCACAAGTACCTGCACGACCTGTACCTGACGGCGCTGGACCACCTGCCGTGGGAGGCCCCTCCCACCGGCCCCGGTACCGGCCCCCTCTTCACCGAGATCGAGGGGTGGTTCGCCACCGCCGATCCCCGACGCCGCGCCGTGGCCGGCCGCCGGGTCCTCACCCTGGACTCCGAGACCCTGGACACCCTCGGCTCACGCTTCGGGGTCACCCGCGAACGCATCCGGCAGATCCACAAGCAGGTCGCCCAGGAGGTGCGCTCCCGACTCAAGGGCGCACGAGGCGCACGCACCGCCGCGCACCTGCCCGAACTGTCGAGGAACCTGGGTGTGGCCACCCCGCTCGACGCCTTCTGGGACCTGTCCCCCGAGTACCCCGACGTCCTCCCCTCCCTCGACCTGCGCGTGGGCGAGGTCCTGTTGAGGCTGCTGCCCGGCCACCGGGTCGTCGACGGCTGGATCACCTCCGAGGAGTCCACGGCCCTGGTCAAAAGGCTCACCGAGGAACTGGCCGAGCGGACCGTGATCCCCTTGGAGGAGGCCGAACGCGTGCCCCTCGAAGGCGGCGTCCCCCAAGAGCACGCCCTGGGGTGGCTGTCCACGCTGCCGCACGCGCGGGTGATGGACGGCCACCTCGTGCGTTGGGGCCGAAACCTCCCCGACAAGGCCTTCGCCGTGCTGACCGCCGTCGGACGCCCCCTGCACTTCGACGAACTCCTCGAACGGGTCGGCACCGGCTTCAACGAATCCGGTTTCCGGGAACGCGTCCACGGCGACGAACGCATCATGCGCCGAGACCGACGGCTGTTCGGACTCCGTGCCTGGGGCGGCAGGGAATACCTCGGCCTGGAGGAGACGATGCGCCGTCAACTGGTCGAGGCGGGCGGTGAGATGCCCGTGGGCACGCTCATCGAACGCATCACCGACTGGTTCGACATCACCGAGAATTCGATCCGCGCCATGGCAGCGGGCAGCGAGTTCACCCGCCCCCGCCCCGGCTGGGTGGCCCTACCGGGTCTCGTGGCGGCGCGGACCCCCTATCGGCCCCGGCGGGTGGTCGAGCGGACCCGGCGCTGCTTCCGCGACACCGAGGGGTCGTGGTGGCTTCGGGTGGAGCTCAACGGCGAACACCTGCGCGGGTCGGGCTTTCCGATCCCCAGCGGTTTCGCCGTGAGCGTGGGGATGGGTCCGGGTTGCCGCCTGCCGGTGCGCATCGGTGATCGCCCCTCCATAGCGGCGTGGAAGAACCAGCCGTTGATGAACTCGATCCGCCCCCTGCTCCTGGTCGAGGACGCCCGGGTCGGCGACCACGCCTTCATCACCCTCACCGAGGGACGGGTGCTGTGCCGGCTCCACAAGGCGGACGCCGTCCCCGACGATCCCTTCGCCGCCGCCCTGTACCTGGCCGGGCGTTCGCTCACCGACGGTCTGTCCTCCCTGATCCATGCCGTCGGTCTGCCCGAGGACGCCGAAGCGCCCGAGCTCATGGCCCACCTGACCGACCGCGGCGACCAGGACCTGCTCACCCTCCTGACCCCGCACCTTTGACGTCCCCCGGGGGAAGGACGCCCGCGCCCCTCCCCCGGACGTCCATTCGCCCTCCCCCGGGGCCCCGCCCCTCACCTCCCGCGCAACCTCCCACGCACCCCTCCCGTGCACCGGTGGGCCCCTCGCACGCCCTCGGTGTCGGTACGGTGGACCTCGTTCTGCCGAAGAACGACGTCGGCGCCCCGCGCCGAGGTCGGCGAAGGACCACCGAGCGCGCCCCCGTGCTCCAGGGCCGGTTTCCCCTCACCGTCCGGCAAGGGTCCCGCCGTACCGAGTCCACAGTGAGGAAGATCCCGCGTGTCCACCAGCCCCTCCCCACCCCGTGCCCCGCGCCACGACCGCGGCGGCGGCATGCCCCGGTGGCTGCCCCGCGCCATGCTGCTGGCCCTGTGGATCGTCATGGCCTTCGGTGTCGGGCTGTGGCTGTTCCTCAAGCTGCAGAACCTCTTCATGCTGTTGTTGATCTCCCTGTTCCTGGCCCTGGCCCTGGAACCGGCGGTCAACTGGCTGCACCGGCACCGCTGGCCGCGCGGACCCGCGACCGGGGCGGTGATGCTGGTGGTGCTGGTGGTGGCCGTCGTGTTCTTCAGCATGCTCGGTTCCATGCTCATCGGTCAGGTCCTGGCCTTCGTCTCCGAGGTCCCGTCGATGGTCCGGGCCGCCCTGAGGTGGGTCAACGGCACGTTCGACACCTCCTACTCCCCCACCACGCTGCTCAACGAGGTCTCCAGCGTCAGCGGACTCATCGAGCAGTACGCCACCGGCATCGCCAACAACGTGTGGGGAGCCGGAACGACCCTTCTGGTGCTGCTGTTCAACGCGCTGACGGTCGCGCTGTTCACCTTCTACCTGTGCTCGGACGGCCCGCGTTTTCGCCGGGTGATCTGTTCGGTCCTGCCCCCGCGCACCCAGCGCGAGGTACTGCGGGCCTGGGAGATCGCCGTGGCCAAGACCGGCGGCTTCCTGTACTCCCGCGCGCTGTTGGCGTTGATCTGCGGTGCCGCGCACTACGTGGTGCTGATCCTGTTGGACGTGCCCTTCGCCTTCGCGCTGGCGCTGTGGATCGGGGTGCTGTCCCAATTCATCCCGACCGTGGGCACCTACATCGGCGGCGCGGTCCCGGTGCTGGTGGCGCTGGTCGAGGGTGTGTGGCCGGCGGTGTGGATGTTGGTGTTCGTCATCGTCTACCAGCAGTTCGAGAACTACCTGCTGCAACCGCGGATCACCGCCAAGACCCTGGACATGCATCCCGCCGTGGCCTTCGGTTCGGTCCTGGCGGGCGTGGCCGTGCTGGGCGCTCCGGGCGCGCTGCTCGCGTTGCCGATCGGCGCGAGCCTTCAGGCGTTCCTGGGCACCTACATCCGGCGCTACGAGGTCGCCGAGCACCCGCTGTTGCCGGCCAGGGCCGTGGCGGATGACGATCCCGGGCGGGCCGAGGACGAGACCGAGGCCGAGGACGGTGGGGTCCCCGACTCGTCCTCCGAGGGAACCGATCGGGATCCGGGCGCACGGGACTGACCGCGCCCGGTCGGGGCCGCGCCCGTGCCCCCGACCGGACGTGTCCCGACCGGCGCGATCCTCTCTACCCCGCCGAGCGAAGCCGTTCGATCATGCCGTCGAGGTCGCGCCGCACCAGGTCGGGGCGGACGAAGTGGCCGCCGTCCGGCTCGTGCGAGTCGTGCGGGATGCCCGCCTCGTCCAGGGCGGCACGGAACTCCCGCTGCCCGGCCAGCACCTGCTCCTCGTTCATCCGGTCGAACAGGTCGAAGCGCTCGGGGCTGTTCCCCGCGACCAGGAAGACGCGCTTGCCCCGGTAACGCTCGATGTTCTCCACCGCGTTGTCGGCGCTGACCCGGGCCTCGTCCCACGGCGCCCCGTAGACCATGCCGCCACCGAGCTCGAAGGCGGCGGAGGTGAAGTTCGCCCAGTGGGTGACCACCCCGAGGTCGCGGCGCGTGCTGGCCGGTCCCGAGTAGGAGCTCACCGAGGCGAAGTGGCCGTAGTACTTGGCCGCGTACTTGAGCGCTCCGAAGCCGCCCATCGAGAAACCCGCCACGGCGCGGCCGTCGAACTCGGCGTGCGTGCGGAAGTTCGCGTCGACCCAGGGCAGGACCTGGTTCATGTGGAAGGTCTCCCAGTTGCGCGGACCCACGTTGGAGGTGACCGGGTTGGAGTACCACCCGCAGGGCCCGCCGTCGGGCATCACGATGATGATCTGCTTGTCCTGGGAGAGTTCGCGGATTCCGGTGCGGTCCCAGCTGATGAAGTCCGAGCCGGGGCCGCCGCCGTGCAGTAGGTACAGGACCGGGTAGGTGCGGCCGTCGTCCCGGTAGCCGTCCGGTACGAGGACGTTGACGCCGGGGTTCCAGCCGATCTCGTCGGTCTCGAAGCGGTAGTACCACATGCGGGGGTCGTCCTCGTTGTGGTCCACGAGGCGCAGCCCTGCGTGGTCTGGGGCGGGCAGGTTCCGGGTGACCGGTTCGGCGTGGGCCGCCGAGGTCGAGGCGAAGAGGCCGCCGGAGGTGACGGCCAGTCCGAGGGAGAGTCCGCCGACGCTCTTGAGGAGGGCGCGCCGGTTCGGGGGGTTCGAGCTCAAGACGACTCCTGGGGTGCGGGGGCCGGCCACCTCTTCGTGGCCGCCGCCTCAGTGAAACAGGAGGACGCGGCGAGCACACCGGGGCTTCGGATAACGGATCAGTTAATTTTCGACCAACGAGCCCGCAAATCATGTTGGTTTCCTACTTCTCCTGCCGACCCCCGCGAACAGCGCGCCACCGTCGGGTTTCGCGCGCGAACCGGTCCGTGACGGCTCCGCGGGCGCCCCACCGGCCCCGTTTCCTCTGGTTGACACCACATCCGCGGCTGTCGATCCTGACCGTTCGACCACTCGCACGTAGGAGTGACCATGATCGACCCCCGCACCCCTCGTCCCCCGCAGATCGACCGGTCCACGTTCCTTCGCACCTCCGCCGGCGCCCTCCTGGGGTCCGGACTCCTGCTCGGCACGGGCTCCCCCGCCGGCGCCGACGAAGCCTCCTCCCGCCAAGCCCTGGAGGTCACCAAGATCGGCGACCTCACCGGCCCCGGCCTGACCACGCGCTTTCGCATGGAGGCCACCGACCTGGGCATCCCGGTCCGCACCCCCGACGGGCGGATGCTCTTCGTCTTCGGCGACAGCTTCGAGGGCGCCACCGTCGGCGGCGGTTGGTGGCGCTCCCCCACCGCCCTGTACTCCACGACCACCGACCTCGACGCCGGTGTCCAGTGGTCGGGCGCGGTCGGGGGTGAGGCCGCCGAGCAACTGTGGCACTACGACCACGACAACCCGGTCTTCACCACCGTCCTGCCCTCCGACGTCATCACCATCGGCGACACCATGTACCTGCACGCCATGGTCAACAACGGCCTGGGCAACGTGGTGTGGACGGAGATCTGGCGCTCCGACGACTCCGGCGCGACCTGGACGCACACCGACGCGCACTTCGACGCCCACCTGCACGACGGCTTGTTCCAGCTGCTCACCTGGGCAGAGGGCGACGACGGATACGTCTACGTCTACTCCACCTCCTTCGACCGCAGCCGGCCGATCATCATGCACCGGGTCCCCACGGCGGCCATCGCCGACCCGGCCGCATACGAGCCCTGGGGGTACCGCGAGGGCGTGTGGGGCTGGGGCAACCCGCCCACCCCGATCCTCGACGGCGCGTTCGGGGAGATGTGTCTGCGCCCGATGGCCGGAAAATGGGTCTTGACCTGGTTCGACGCGGGCGGCTACCGCATCGACGGCATCATCATGGACACCCCCACGTCGAACCTGCACACGGCCCACCGACGCACTCTCGTCCATGGCGGGACGTGGGGCCACGAGGACGACTCCCACGTGGCCCAGCTCTACGGCGGCTACATCATCCCCGGTTCCACCCCCGACGAACTGCACCTGAGCGTCAGTCAGTGGAACACCGACCATGGCTGGCCCTACAAGGTCATGCAGCACCGGATCCGCGGGTTCGGCGCGTAGCGGATCCTCCTCGCGAAGGGGTGGCGCCTCTCGGGTCCCCGAGGCGCCACCCGGAACACACGCGGTCGCTTGCGGGCCACGTCGGCGACCCTTGATTACACTCCGCAATAACGTCATCACGCTCAACCCCGACCGCGTCGGGGTGGGTCATGCCGCGCGATCAGCGGGATCTTCGGAACATTCGCCGACGAGGAGGTCGTCTTGGCCGAGTACCGGTTCGAGTGCGGGGAACACGGCGGCATCGACATCGAGGCGGCGATGGGAACCGCGCCCTCGACCCTGCCCTGTCCCACCTGTCACCGGCCGGCACGTCGGGTGTTCGGCGCGCCGATGCTCAACCGCTCCCGCGGAGCCGTGAGGAGCGCCTACGAACGCGCCGAACGCAGCGCGGACGCCCCGGACGTGGTGCGGTCGCCACCACCCCGGGCAGGGCGGCCCGGAGCGCGCTTCACGAACGATCCGACACACCGACGACTTCCCAAGCCCTGAGGTCGTCCGCCTGGAAGGGACTCGACCATGCCCGAACTCCTGTTTCCGCTCGACTCGTCCAAGCCGTTCACCGACCAACGGGTCATCGGCCACAACAGGTACCACCCCGACATCCCGCCCGCCGTTCGGGTGCGCCCCGGATCGACGTTTCGCATGCACTGTCGCGAGTGGTTCGACGGCGCGATCAAGAACGACGACTCCGCCGAGGACATCCGCGACGCCCCGATGTCCAAGGTGCACGCCCTGTCCGGTCCGGTGGGGGTCGAGGGCGCCGAACCGGGCGACCTGCTGATCGTCGACGTCTTGGACGTGGGACCGCTACCGCAGGAGGACTCCGGACCGCTGGCCGGCCAGGGTTGGGGTTACACGGGTATCTTCGCCAAGAGCAACGGCGGATCGTTCCTGGTCGACCGCTTCCCGGACGCCTACAAGGCGGTGTGGGACTTCCACGGCGAGGTGGCCACCTCCAGGCACGTCCCGGGGGTGTCGTTCACCGGCATCACCCACCCTGGGTTGATGGCCACCGCCCCTTCCGCGGACATGCTCGCGCGCTGGAACCGCAGGGAGGGCGATCTGATCGCGACCGACCCCGACCGGCTGCCGCCCCTGGCGCTGCCACCCGAACCACGGGACGCGGTCCTGGGGAGCCTGAGCGGCTCGGAGTTCGACCGGGTGGCCGCGGAGGCGGCCAGGACGGCCCCGCCCCGGGAGAACGGCGGAAACCAGGACATCAAGAACCTCACCCGGGGTACACGCGTGTTCTACCCGGTCTTCGTCTCCGGGGCGAACTTCTCCGTCGGCGACCTGCACTTCTCCCAGGGCGACGGTGAGATCACCTTCTGCGGTGGCATCGAGATGAGCGGGTACATCGACCTGCACCTGGACCTGATCAAGGGCGGCATGGAGACGTACGGGGTGAGTGGGAACGCCGTCTTCATGCCCGGCAAGACGCCGCCCCAGTACTCCGAATGGCTGGCCTTCTCCGGGATCTCGGTCACCGAGGACGGCGAACAGCGCTACCTGGACTCCCAGCTCGCCTACCAGCGCGCCTGCCTGAACGCGATCGACTACCTGACCAGGTTCGGGTACGCCCCCGAGCAGGCCTACCTGCTCTTGGGCGCGGCACCCATCGAGGGGCGTTTCTCCAGCGTGGTGGACATCCCGAACGCGTGCGCCACGGTCTACCTTCCGACCGCGATCTTCGACTTCGACGTGCGGCCCGCCAAGTCGGGGCCCGTGCGGATCGACCCGGGGATCGGCGCACCGAGGGCCGCGGGGACATGAGCCCCCTCGACACGTAGCGGATCCTCGTCGCGGACGGGTGGGTGGCGCCTGTCAGATCGCCGGGGCGCCACCCGGAACACACGCGGTCGTTCACCGGCCTCGCCCCGGGCTCGATCAGGTGTGTCGCGGCCCGACGACGCGCCCCTGTGTTCGGAAAGCCCCACATGGCGGTGCTCCGACCGATAGAAGTGGACACCGAAAGTAGGAATTCGACAACGGGGAGTTACATTGGTGCGTCAGGAGACCACTGAGCCGACGGAACGGGCACGGGTACGGCCGGTGACCCTACCGCCGGAGGAGGAACTGGCGCTCGCCGCACGGGACACCTGGCCACTGCGCGAACTGCTGGCGCTGGCCGACTGGTTCACCGCCGAACGCAAGTTGACGGGGACGGGCGTGCCCCGCCCGGACGACATCCGGGCGCTGGCGAGCGACCTGGACCTGTGGCCCGGTGCCACGAAGGAACAGGCCGCCGAGCGCGCGGAGAAATTGAAGCGGCTGCGCGCCGCCCGGGAGCTGCCCGAGTTCCTGGCGCTGTGGCGCACCGCGGTGGCGCTGGGCCTGATCGAGGTCGACTCGGGGCGGGCCCGGGCCTGCCCCG
The DNA here is from genome assembly GCF_053615935.1 of Nocardiopsis sp. NPDC055879. Taxonomy (NCBI): domain Bacteria; kingdom Bacillati; phylum Actinomycetota; class Actinomycetes; order Streptosporangiales; family Nocardiopsidaceae; genus Nocardiopsis; species Nocardiopsis sp. NPDC055879. The sequence continues at coordinate 55,014 of NZ_JBSHCT010000004.1, read as the reverse complement.
AGGTCCGGGACGGGACGTCCCCCCGGCGAACCCTGGACCTGTGGGTCGCCCTGTTCGAGCGGGCCATCGCCGGCGACCCGGACCCGGAGGACCTGTTCGACGTCGGCCGGTTCGGTTCGGGTCTGATCCGGGACCTGTTGGACGACCTGTACGCGGAGCCCGACGAGACGGAGGTCTCCCTGTCGACCTTGGCCTCGACCATCATCGAGGAGCTGGCCCGACCCGGTGCCCAGTTGAGCGGCGCGTCCCCGGAACTCATCGACCATTCGCGTCGGATGGCGCACATGACCCTGTACCAGACCGCGCTCGGGATCGGCTCCAACGGTGGTATCCGGCTGGTCGACCACACCGGTGGGGAAGCGCGAGCGGAGTTCGCGCCGGAAAGGGGGTTGCTCCCCATCTACTCCCTGACCCTGGACGAGTCGGTTTCGGGCCCTCGGGACTCGGAGATCGTCTGCGCGGCCGTGCTCACCCCGCTCGGCCGGTACGGGGTACGGCGGATGCTCCTGGCCGAAGGGGTCGACGCGCCGCTGCTCGGCGGCCTGGCCCGGGCCGGGGCCGTCGAACTCCTGGACGCGCTGCGCCGGCTCCCCCGCGAGGTTCGGGTGGCGGAGATCAAGGCGTGGGCCGCCCTTCGCACTGCGCAGGAGGCGGTGACGGAGATCGCCGAGGCGTGCGCCGAGCCCACGGGGGACGGGGCGGTGCGTCGCATCATCGCCTCCGAGGTGCTGCGTGCACTCGGCGGTCCGGCCCTGCCCCCGGTGCGCGTACTGCTCGCCTCCGATCGTCCCGCCGTGGCCGGTCTCGCGGCGAGCACCCTGATCGGCGCCCCCGACCTTCCATCGGAGGAGGTCGAGGAGGTGATCGGCTCGCACGGGCTCTGGTTCACGATCGACTCCGCGGCGGGCCTGTTGCACACGGGAGAGTCCGCCCTGGCCGGCGCGTTGAAGAGCGAGGGCGCCGGCGAGGGTCTGCCCTTCACCCGGCTGCTGTTCCAAAGCTCCGGCGAGGTGTGGCGGGGCGACCATCCCCAGACGCTGTCGGTGCTGGACGCGGTGGGCCGGCTCCACCCGGACCGCAAGGTCGCCAAGGCGGCCCGCCGCGCGGCATACAAGGCCCGCAGCCGGGCCTGAACCAACGCGTGGGGGTGGGGGCCGTGCCCCCGCCCCCGATTCCCGTCCGCCACTCGGCGCCGAGTGGCGGACGGGAATCGACCGCCATCGCTTGTAGCGTCCGGCCATGGCAAACGAACACGCACACGGAAAGATCGTCGTCACCACGCCCACCGGCAAGGTCGGTTCACGGGTCGTCCGATTGTTGTTGCAGGCCGGGGTACGTCCCACCCTGCTGCTGCGCGACCCCGACCGACTCGACGCGGCCACCCGGCAACGGGTGGACACGGTGCGAGGGGACCAGGGCGACGCCGAGGCCGTCCTGCGCGCGACCCGGGGCGCCGACCGCCTCTTCTGGGTGGACCCGCCCACCCCCGACGACGACCCCATCGCCGGCCACGCTCGCATGGGAGCCAACGCGGCCCGCGCGGTCGGGGAGAACGGCATCGGGTACACCGTGTTCCTCAGCAGCGTGGGCGCGGAGAAACGGCACGGGGCCGGTGAGATCGACGGGCTGGCCCGGACCGAACAGGCACTGGACGCCACCGAGGCCGACGTGCTGCACCTGCGCTGCGGCTACTTCTTCACGAACCTGCTCATGGAATCGGACTCCCTACGCGAGGGCGTCCTTCCCACCCTGTGGCCGCTCGACTTCGCGATGCCCTGGGTCGATCCCCGTGACATCGGTGACGTCGCGGCGGCCAGGCTCCTCGCGGGCGGCGGGGTGGGACGCGGGGTGCAGGCGGTACACGGCCCCGAGGACCTGAGTTTCGCCCAGGTGGCGAGGATCCTCGGCCGGGTTCTGGGGCGCGAGGTACGCGCCGAGCCGGTCTCCGATGACGACGTGCGCGCGGGGCTGCGCTCCGTCGGTATGAGCGCCGGCCAGGCCGAGGGCGTCGTCGGCATGGCGGCCGGGTTGCGTGAGGACTTCGTGCCCGAGCAGGAACGCGACGTGCTCACCACGACCCCGACCACGCTCGCGGCCTGGGCGCACACACACCTTCGACCCCTGCTCTGAGCCCGCGCGGGAAAGGTGACCTTGGCGGTGACCTTGGTCCCAGTGGGCGCGAGTCGTTTGACCCACGGGGGTGAACGGGTGTTCACTCAAGGGGGTGAACAATCGTTCACCCCTTTTCTCGTGCGCCCGAACCCCACTCGCCCGCCGCACCCCTTCACCACTTTGGAGCTCCAAGTATGGCCGTCCTGCGTGTGCCCTCCTGGGCCACCATGGGGATCCTCACCTTCTGTGGCATGGTCGTCTCACTGCAGCAGACACTCGTCATCCCGCTGCTGCCCGACCTGCCCGAGATCCTCGACGTATCCGCCGACGACGCGTCCTGGCTGGTCACCGCGACCCTGCTCACCGGAGCCGTGGCCACCCCGATCGTCTCCCGCATGGCCGACATGTACGGCAAGCGCAGGATGCTGCTGGTGTCCCTGGGGGTCATGACCATCGGTTCGCTCATCGCGGCGCTCGGCGGGAGCTTCCCCGCGATGCTCGTCGGCCGCGCCATGCAGGGCTTCGGCGCCTCCCTCATCCCCGTGGGCATGAGCATCATGCGCGACCAGCTGCCCCGGGAGAAGCTCGCCGGGGGCATCGCCCTGATGAGCGCCACCCTCGGCATCGGCGGAGCCCTGGGGCTACCGCTGTCCGGTCTGCTCTACGGCGCGTTCGGATGGACCTCCCTGTTCTGGACCACCGCCCTGGTCGGCGCGATCTTCCTGATCGCCATCCCACTGACCCTGGACGAGTCCACCGAACGCTTCCCCGGACGCTTCGACATCGTCGGCGCGCTACTGCTCACCATCGTCCTCGTCGGCCTTCTACTCCCCCTGTCCAAGGGCGCGACGTGGGGCTGGACCAGCGGCGAGGTCATCGGCCTGACCGTGCTCTCGCTCGTCTGCCTGGCGATCTGGGTCCCCCTCCAACTGCGCATGCGCGAACCCATGGTGAACCTGCGCACCGCCTTCCGACGACCCGTCCTGTTCACCAACGTCTCCTCGTACTTCGTCGGCTTCGCGATGTTCCTGAACAGCCTGGTCACCACCCAGGAACTCCAGGTCCCCACCGAGACCGGGTACGGGATGGCCCTGCCCGTGGCCGTCGCCGGACTGGCGATGGTGCCGGGCGGCCTGATGATGCTCGTCTTCTCACCGATCTCCGCCCGCATGCTCAACCGCTGGGGCGGAAAGACCGTACTGCTGACCGGCGGCGTGGTGATGGGCGTGACCTACCTGTGGCGGATGTTCAACAACGACGCCGTGTGGGAGATCATGATGGGCAACATGCTCGTCAGCGTCGGCAGCGCCATCGCCTTCGCGGCCATGCCGGCGTTGGTCATGGCGTCCTCCCCCCGCAACGAGACCGCCTCGGCCAACGGCGTCAACGCCCTGGTCCGTTCCATGGGCACCTCCAGCGGCAGCGCCGTGGTGGCGTTGGTCTTCGCCTCGCTGACCGTGACCGTGAACGGCGCGGTGTTCCCCTCCGCCCAGGCCATGTTCACCGCCAACGGGCTCGGCCTGGCGGTGTGCGTGGCCAGTGTGTTGTTCGGGGCCATCATCCCGGCTCGCGAGCGCGGCGAGAAGGGCGATGATGTGGTCACCGGGCCCGCCCCGGTACGCGAGGTCGTCAAGGAGGTCCAGGAGAAGGTGGAACCGTGAGCAGAACCGACAGTCGGAGCACCATCCTCGACAAGGCGCGAGCGCTCTTCTCCGAACACGGCTACCAGAAGGTGAGCATCCGCGACATCGCCACCGCCGCCGGGGTCTCACCCTCTCTGGTGATGAAGCACTACCGGAGCAAGGCCGAGCTGTTCAACGAGCTGGGGCCCAACGAGATCCCACTGGCCGAACTCGACCTGCCCCGCTCCGAACTCGGGCGCGCTCTGGTGCAGAAGGTCCTCACCCGGCGCGAGCACGACGTGCGCGACCCCCTGCTGGTGGCCGTCTCGCACGTGCGCGAGTCGCCCGACCCCGACCGCACCCGCGAGGAGGTGCGGGAGCGGTTCCTGACCCGCCTCGGCGACCTGATCGGGGACACCACCTCCGATCGCCGCCACGCAAGCGCCATCGCCTGCCAACTGATCGGTCTGGCCGAGGGGGTCCGGCTGCTGGGGCTGTTCCCCACCGACGAGGTCTCCCGCGATGCGGTGCTGGACCTGTACGGGCCTCTCGTGCAGCAGCCGATCGACGCCTGTGCCCTGGCCCGCGCGGCCCCGGAGGAGCCACGTCCCGCCGACTGAAGCGGTCGGCCCCGCGGTGGAGGACCCTGGGATGGGGGCCGAGACCGCCTCTGAAGAGGAGATTCCCGCCACCTTCCGCTCAACGAACGGGCCCGGGGATGCGGCGCGAGGCCCATTCGTCACAAGAACAGGGCATGATCGGACCATGGAACGCTGTGATTTCTGCGAACTCCCCATCGGGGGCGGCTGCGCGTGCTCACTCGTGAGCGAGGCCCGCAGCCGATCCGGGCAAGAGCCCGGGCCCGCCTCGAAGGAGGCCCGTTTCCCTCGCGGCGCCATCCTCATCTCACCCAGAGGCATCGCGCACCGCCCAGGGTGCGGGCATCAGTCCGAATCCGAGATCGAAGCGCCGATGTGGGGCTGGATCAACGACCCCGACCCGCTCCTGTGGCGCCGCCTGGGCGAGAGCACCCCCGCCCAGGCCACGAAGGGCAACACCAAGCGGGTCGCCACACGCCGCTGCCGAAGCTGCGACACCTGAGGCCGCGGCCTCACGGCCGGGGCGTTTCGAACCCGCTCCGGCCCTCCGTTGGACTCGCGTCCACGCCCCCGATCGGTTCGACCAGGGGCGTGGCGGCGAGGTCCTCGACCACCCGGCTGGGCTTGCCCGACATCGCCGAGGCCACCCAGCGGTCCACACCCGGCAGGGCGGCCAACCCCAGCACGAGACGGCGCAACCGGAGTCGTAGTGCGGTTTCGGGCAGGAACCAGGAGGTCCCGGTGCGGGCCGCGCGCTGACGTTCGGCCACCACCGGACGCCACCGCGCCTCGTAGCGTTCCAGTCCTTCACGCACCGTTGCCGCCCGAGCCAGTTCCTCGGCCAGCACGAACGCCCCACCCACACCCATCGAGGCGCCCTGTCCGGCCAACAACGACACCGCCTGGCACGCGTCTCCCAGCAGCACCACCCGCCCCTTGGACCAGGTGTCCATCCGCGACTGGGCCACGTTGTCGTAGTAGACGTGTTCGGGCTCCGGACACCGTTCCAGTGCCCGTGGCACCGACCACCCCAGGCCCGAGCAGGCCTCGCGTAGGGCCCGCCGCGGATCGTCGGGCAGGGTGGTGTCCTCGGTGCGGTGCACGGTGAAGACCGCCACCCGATCCCCCTCCAGGCCGTAGAAGCCCATCTGGGCGCCCAGGCTGTCGGTGAGCAGGAAGCGTCCTCGCAGGCGGGCGTGCAGCTCGGCGTCCTCGAAGACGAAGGCGCCCGTGTGGAATCCCAGGTGGAGCAGGTGGTCCTCCTCCGGGCCGAAGACCAGGCCCCGCACCGTGGAGTGGATGCCGTCGGCCCCGGCGAGCAGGTCGGCCTCCAGGACCCGACCATCGGACAGCCGCACCCGGACCCCGTCGGGTCGCTCCTCCACCCCGGTCAGCGCGGCCCCGTAGACGAGTTCCACCCCTTCGGGCAGGGATTCTCGCAGGGCCAGTTCCAGGTCCGGGCGCATGATCGAGACCAGGGACCCGCCCATGGCCCGGGCGAAACGACGGAAGCCGATCGAAGCCCGGCTCCGCCCCTGTTCGTCCACCAGGACGGCCTCGTCGAAGTCGTGGCCCAGTTCCCGGATCCGGGGCAGCATCCCCATGATCCGGGCCGCGTCGTAGCCGGGACCGAAGAAGTCGATCATGTAGCCCTGTGGACGGGGTCCCGGGGCGCGTTCGGCCACGGTGACCCGCCATCCGTGGTGCGCCAGGCGGTGGGCCAGGGCCAGACCCGCGATCCCGGCACCGGCGACGACGGCGTGCGGTGCTCGTGACGTGTGCGGTGTGCTCATCGTTGCTCCTCAACGGCTCCGCTCAGGAGCCTGCGCAGGACGGGGACGACGGACTCGGCGGTCAGGGAGGGGTCCAGAGGGCGGTGCAGCATGAGCCCGTCCACGGTCGCGGCCAGGACTCGGGCGGTGGTGTCGGGGGCGGGGACCCCGGTGGCCCGCATCCAGTCGGTGAGCAGGGTGCGAAAGTCCGCCAGGAGCCGGGTGAGGGCCTCGCGTAGTTCCTCGTCGCGCCCCGCCGCCAGGAAGGCCTCCGTGAAGAGCACCGAGGTGGGGTCCTCTCCCGAGTAGGCGTCCAGGGAGCCGAGCAGCAGGTCGATCCCCTCCCGGGCGGTGGCGCCCGGCAGGTGGGCGGCCCCCTCCTGGGCCACGGCTCGCATGGTGCGCAGGGCCGCCTCGTTGAGCAGGGCGCGCAATGACGGGAAGTGGTAGTGGACCAGCCCGGGGCCCACCCCGGCCCGCTCGGCCAGCACCCGGGTGCTCACCCCGGTCCAGCCCCGCTCGGCGATGAGCTCGGCCGCCGCGTCGAGCAGGCTCTCCCGCACCTGGTGCGCGCGCCGTGTGGTCATGCACTCCCCCGTTTCCAAATTTGGGCGATCGACTTGGACGACTGCCCAATTTCGAGGATGCCACATCCACCGGCGCCTTGTACAGACCCCCACCCCGAGCCCCGCGGGCCCTCGGCCATCACGGAGGCGGGGCGCATCTCCCGGCATCGGCGCGGGGCGGTGTGCACGAGGTTGCACCTTCCGTAGCGGCATGTGGTCTGGTGGGCCTACGTCCCGGTTCCTTGAGGAAAGGCCCCTGCTCATGCATTCGTCCTTCATGCCGCCCCGCCAGGTCAAGATCGGTGACGCGGCGGCCTTCGCCGGCAGCACACCACGGGCGATCCGTCATTACCACGAGATCGGCCTTCTCCCCGAGCCTGAGCGGGGAAGCGATGGCCGCCGCCGCTACGGGTACGAGGACATGATCCGCCTGCTGTGGATTCGCAAGATGGCCGACGCCGGGATCGCCCTGGACGACATCCGTGACGCCTTCACCACCGGCACGACTTCCGCCGGCGCAGGCAGCGGAGACGGTATCGCGAACATCCTGGAGCGGTTGGAGGAAACCCTCGCCGAGCAGGAGGCGGAACTGCGGCGGAAGCGGACCGCCGTGCAACGGATGCGCACCGAAGGCAGCCGGATGGGCCTGCTCTCCGACTTCGTCACCGACCGTCTCAAGAGCCTGCCCGAGGGCTCCCTGCGTCAGGCGGACCTGGACACCCTGCTGGTCACCGAACGGATCTTCGGCCCGCTCGGCGCGGCCGTCCAGGCCACCCGCTTCATCGCCCTGGCCACACACCCCACCCTGCGGGAGGACTCCGACCGCATCGATGAAGCCGAGGAGGCGCTCGACGACGGCGTCGCCGTCGATGATCCACGGGTGGCTCGGGTGGCCGCCGAACGGCACGCCTTCGAAAGCGCCCTGCTGGCCGTCATCGAGGAGTCCGGCCTGGAGGAGGAGGACGACGCCCTCTTCGACGCCTGGGACGCTTTGCACCCCGCTCCCGCCGACCTCGGCTCCGGCAGGCGGGCGGCAGGCTCCATGAGCGCGTTCGAGGCCATCGGCAAGATGCCCTACGACCTCTCCCCGGCCCGCCAACGCTGTATGGAACTGGCCCTGGAACTATCCACCCAAGACTCACCCGCCACCTGAAACATCGCTGGTGCGGTGACCACAAAGGTTCACCGCGCTAAGGACGCTCCACCCTTCTCCTTCACGATCTCCCCTGCCACCACCTCGGGTTCGGCCAGGCAACGCCAGGCGGGGACCCGCACGGTGCGCAGACCCGAGACCTTCTCGAACAGGGTCGCGTGGTCCAGGGTTCGTTGCAGTGTACGGCCCGGCCCCAGGGACATACTGGTGCCGACGCCCGCACGGTCGACGATCACCGCCGTCTCACCGGCGGCCCCGCTCACCAGCAGGTCGCACACGTATCCTCCAATGCTCTGACGCACCCTGGGCTCCGCTCCTCGGACAACGAGTGCTTCGAACAGTCGGCTGCGAGCATCGCCGGACGCCTTGTCCACGGGCTCGATCGAACCGTCGGCGAAGTCGGAGAGCAGCCCTCCCTGGTCGGCCCAGTACGCCCGGTCACCCACGACGTACAAACGTGAGCGGGCCCGGGTCACGGCCACGTTCCACAGGTTCTGCTGCCGCAGCGCCCATTGGCCACTGGAGCGATGCACACCGGTGGCCGCGGCCGGGGAGACGACCACCACGTCGCACTCACCCCCCTGGAAGGTGTGCGCGGTCCCCACCCTGATCCTCTGGAGTGCCCTCTGGCCCAGTTTGCGCTCGATCTCGCGCACCTGGGCGGTGAAGGGCGAGACCACGCCGATGGTGGCCTTCTCCGGAAGGCTCGCCCACAGCTCTCGGAGCAGGTCCACCACCGCCTCGGCCTCCTCGGAGTTGCGGCAGGACCGACCGCCCGGACGTTCACACCGTCCACGCACGTCGATCCATCGAGCTGCGGGATCCTCAGGAGCGGTGAGACCCACCGTGTCGGTGCGTACCGCGAGTCGTTCACCGTAGAAGCGCCGGTTGACGGGGGCGACGATGTCGGGGTGACACCGATAGTGCTCGTCGAGCCAGAGCACCTCGCCGCCGCCAGCCGCCAGTGCCGAGGCCGCGGCGTGGTAGGCGGAAGAGCCGGTGTAGGTGAGCGAGCGATCGTCGAGTTCGTCGGCGCGCAGTCCATGGACGACCTGGATCCTGCGGTCGTCCTGGTCGCTGAGCCGATTGACCGGTTGTAGCTGGTGCGGATCCCCGATCACCAGCGCCCTCCTGGCCCGATACAACAAGGGGATCAGGTCCGCGACGGTGCACTGGCTCGCCTCATCGACCACCACCAGATCGAACAGGCCCGGCATGGGCGGGAACACCCCGCGCACCGAGCGGGACGTGGTGGCCCAGGCCCGGACGGTGCGCACCAGGTTCTTCATGCCCTTCCACCCGGACGCACCCGAATCCAGGTTGCGCAGACGTTCCTCGATGACGGGCCTGCCTGAGGTCAGTGCCTCGGCGACTCTGCCCAGCAGCAGTTCCGTGCTCTCCGGTCGCCGCTCGTCACGCAGGGCGCGAACCGTGTCGGCCACGTCCTCGGGGCGGGGTCGGGCACCTAGCTCCTCCAGCAGCCCGATCCACTCGCGTTCGGTGGTCAGGAAGCTCAGGATGGCGACCAACTCCCGGTCGGAGCCCGCCACCCGAAGTCCCCGGCGTGTGCGCCATCGATGCCACCATCCGGACCACCGGCTCTCCATGGCGGAAGCGACGGTGCCGGCCCAACGCTCCACGTCCCGATGCCTTGGGAACGTGTCCGGGCTCAGTCCGCCAGGCAGTTCCTCGATCTGCCTACGGCGAGTGTCGGCCAACATCGTCAGACGCCGTTCGGTCTCCTCCACGGCGGCCAGGTCGTCCTGCGCCGTGAGAAGCCTCCGCTGCCGCATGGACAGGCGCTCATGCGCGGTATGGACATCGACGCTGTCCCACTCCGCCGCGAGCAGCCCGTTGAGGATGTCGCGTTCGTTCCCCCGTTTTTCCTGGTTGCCGGTGCGCACCACCAGGTCGGCCTGGGAACCGAGACGATTGACCTTGCCGACGACCTCGTCCACGGCGGTGTTGTTGGTGGAGGCCACGAGCACGGACTGGCCGGCTACCACCGCGGTGGTGACGACGGAGGTGATGAGCTCGGTCTTGCCGGTGCCCGGTGCCCCGGTGGCAACGGTCAGGGTCCGGCTCATCGCCGATGCCAGGATCTCCTCCTGCGCCGCGTTGCTGAGGCCGGTGACCACCGGCGTCACCGAACCCCGTTCCTGAATGATCCGACGGGGTTCCGCGAGCACCCCGAGTGCCGTGTCCGCGATGGTCTCGATCCTGATCGCGTTGGCCTTGCGATGGTCCAGGTCACCGATGAGCTGTTTGACGGCCGCCCCCGCCGGATCTCCCCGGTACAACACGGCGGCGTTCTGCGCACCCCTTCGCGCGCCACGCCGCACGTCCAGTTCGCTGTTCAGTTCGCCCGGAACCAGGTCATCAACACGATCCAGATTCAATCGGGCACAGACCGCACGCGCCTTGTCCGCCAGCCCCGAGACACCTCGCCCTGCCCAGTCCACTTGGAACCAGTCGACGAGCTCCTCGATGTCGGCCTCGTCGAGCTCGGCGGCCGAGAGCAGCAGCTCCCGGTTGAGCTCCGGTTCACCGACCGGGACCAGGAAGCGCTCCTTCTGTTCCCCGACCATCTCCACGTCCAGGACGAACAGCGGGGCGAGTTTGGCACGCCTCCCGCTACCATGTTCGGGGCGCGCGGTGTCGAAGAGCACCGCCGGGTAGCCGTAGCGCAGCGGCCTACGCTCCTTGGCCGCTTCCAGAACGAGGTTCTCGGCGCTCTCGGACAGCCGCCAGCGGTCCGCAGACCCGCTGAGCAACACCTCCGAGCCCATGTCGCAGACCACCACATCACGCCCGTCGGCGTCGGGAAGCTGTTGCAGCACGCTCTGCCGCAACAAACAGTCGCGCTGGTAGTCCAGGTAGGAGCCCCAACGCCACCCCTCGTGGGTGGCCCGGGGTTTCGGCGCGGCGCTCGGCCCGGTCGGATCACCCTCGTGCTCACCTGTGCCCTCGGAGGAGGCGCGTCCATTCCTGTCCGTCGCTCCCGGCAGGTTCGCGGCCGTGGCCGAACCCGCGTGGCGCGCGAGGACGAGTTGTCCCCGCACCCCGAGTGCGAAGGCCGTGACGCGCTGGGTATCGACGTCCTCCACCTCACGGTGGACGTATTGGTAGAGCTCCACGGCGTCGATCCAGCCGTCACCGTTGGTGTCCGGAGCCGCACCCGCCAGCCCGCGAACGACCGCGGAGGTGAAGGGCGAAGGCCGCGCGCCATGGGTGTTGTCGCCCTCCCTGGCCTTCTCCAATGCCCCAGACGCGGCGATGACATAGGTGCCCGCCCCGTCGCTGAGCTCCCGTTCGAAGTCGATGTGCTCGTCTTCGCCGGAGCGCGTGGCGAACCCATCGGCGAAGGCACCGCCGTGACAACAGTCCAGTAGGAGCACCTTGCTGCGCATTCGCGAGTCCTGGAGCATGAGTTTGAGGACCTCGGCGGAGATCGCGGTGTTCAGGAGGCGTTTACGCTGTGTGTCCCGGAAGGCCAGGTGCAACCGGCCACGATTGTCCTTCACCCCGTGACCGGAGAACGAGACGAACAGGAGATCCTCGGGGCGACACTCGCCCAGCACCCCCTCAAGTGCCTCCCTGGCCTCGTTGCGGGTGGGATCGGCCAACACCAGGACTCGGTCGAAGTGGCCGTTGGCCTGGAGCACCTGCTCCAGCGCCCGTAGGTCGGCCAGCGGTGAACGCAGATCTTCGAGTTCTTCGTAGGTGTTGACCCCGATAAGGATCGCCGTGCGCATCAGGCGCCGTCCTTCACGGTTTCATCCGTGGGCCGATCGGTGTCGTTCCGCAGGGCTCGGACGTAGGTCTGCACATCCTCGGGTGAGACCCGTCCCTGCACTGTGATCTTGGCGCCCTCCAGCTCGACCGTGACCGACCGCTGTTCGCTCTGTTCCAGCCAGGAACCCACAAGGGAAACCAGGGACGTGAGCACTGGCTTGAGTAGCACGCCGCTGACCAGCACCGCTCCGGCAAGGAGCCCGGGGTCCGCTGACCTGGTCCCCTCCACGGCCTCACCGTCCGCCGCACGCACCTCGTCGACGTCCAGGTCCTCCAACAGGAGCGCCAGGGCACGGGTGTGCCGGTCCGCTTCCTCCTCGGTGACGTCGTCCTCGAAATCGACCCTGGCCACCAGCTCGCTCGACCGCACCCGAACACTCTCCAGTTCTCCGGAGGACGGCCGCACCGTCACGACCCACTGACACTCCGCAACGCAGGTTCTATCAACCGGAGCGCGTTCGCATCGGGCTCTTCTCCCCATTGGCCGCATCCGGTCATGCTTCACACGTCCGGGGCCGGGATTCTCTACTCAGAGAAGAGAAGAAGGCGCAGGCGATCGAGGCACGGTGGGGAACCACGACCGAACCATGGCCGCGCTCGTCAGCGCCCACGCCGTCAGGGCCACCCAGATCCACGCCTCGCCGATCCACTCGACCAGCGGTAGACGGTCGGCCCGCCCCAGGTACATACAGGCCACGGAGTACATCCCGAGCGGGAAGACGATGCTCCACAGGGTCGGCGTGTACTTCAGCGGTACCCGCTTGACGAGGTGCCGCCACACGCCGACCGCGATCAGCGCGGGGATCAGCCAGGTCGCGAAGGCCCACAGCACCACGGCCCCACCCTCCACCAGGCCGCGGACCGCGTCGACCATCGGCGTGCTCTCCATCTCGATGATGCGAGAGCCGGCGACGACGCTGATGGCGATGGCGCCCATCGACACCCAGTAGGGCGGGTCGAAGTCGCGGGGGTCCAGCGGCGCCTGGAGGATCCGCAGGACGACGAACATCGCGACGGCGGCGTACAGCACCACACCGATCGACCAGGCGAAGACCGCCAGCACCGAGAGCCCGTGCCGCCCCAGGCCCTCGTAGTGCGGCTCCAGCGTCGCGGCGACCACGGCCACGGACTGGGCGGCCACCACCCAGATGAACCAGGTCCCGTTCGCGGCGTCGGTCACCGGCCGTTCGTCGCGGCTGAGCACCGCCGCCCACGGCACCGTGTAGCCGAGCAACATCCAGCTCACGGCGCCGATCGCCAACAGGACGGTCGCCACGGTGAGCGCGCCGTGCGCCGCCAGGCCCGTCGCGAGAACACCGGTTCCCGCGACGAAGGTGAAGATCAGGAACGCCTTGCGCGAGTCTCGCAGATCACGGGCGAAGGCCTCGCGGTAGGCGATGATCCGCCACACGTTCAAGGCGATGAGGAGCACGTAGCCGCCCCCCGCCAACCCGAGCAGTACCAGGGACGTGACCTGCCACGACCGCTGCGCGGCAGCGACCGACAGGATCCCGGTGCCCATGACGAACGCGAAGTACCCCGGGGACAGGTGTTCGGGGGTCGGTCGAGAACGCGGCATGGTTCGGATCCTAGTACGGTCCACCATTGGCACCCGAAACGCACTAGATGTCCTTAATCAACCGATTCACACGCGGTATCGGGAGTCGACGGCCACGCCGAACACCTCGCGGATACACCGCGCCCGAACCCCGTTCGGCGGAGAATGGGCCGATCCCGACGAGCGCACCGCGCGTAGGAAGGAAACGTTCATGCAGCTGGAACACCAGATCGTCGTCGTCACGGGAGGAGCCGCCGGCATCGGTGGCGCGATCTCACGCGTCCTCGCCCGTCGCGGCGCCAAGGTCGTCGCGGTCGACGTCAACGGGGAGGCCGGAGCGGAACTCGAAACCGAGCTCGGCGCCGACGTCGCCTTCGTCCAAGGTGACGTCGGCTTGCCGGAGACCGCCGAACTCGCGGTCCGCACCGCCGTCGAGCGCTTCGGTGGGCTGACGGGTCTGGTCAACAACGCGCACGCCTCGCGCCAGGCGCCCTTCACCGACCTCACTCGGGAACAGTGGGACCTGTCGTTCTCGACCGGCTTCATCGCCACGCGCAACTTCATGCTCGCGGCCCACCCGCACCTGGCGAAGTCCGGTGGTTCGATCGTGAACTTCGGCTCGGGCGCCGCGCTCGTCGGCCAGCCCACCCAGGCCGCCTACGCCGCCGCGAAGGAGGCCATCCGCGGCCTTTCCCGCGTGGTCGCCAACGAGTGGGCGAGCCAGAACATCCGCGTGAACGTCGTGAGCCCGATGGCGATGACGGCGGGCGTCAAGGCCTGGAGCGAGTCCGCCCCGGAGCTGTACCAGGCCTCGCTCGCGAAGGTCCCGCTCGGCCGCTTCGGCGACCCCGAGACCGACGTCGCCCCGATCGTGGCGTTCCTGCTGTCGGACGACTCCAAGTACATGACCGGCCAGACCCTGATGGCCGACGGCGGAGCCAACAAGCTGTACTGAGCCACCGACGTCGGGCATCGCCGCCCCACCGCGATGTCCGACGTCGGTACCCGCCGGCCGGTACCCCGGAGTTCTCACGGTTCACCGGGGAACACACGCGTGCCGGGATTCGAACAATGAATCACCGCTCGGGAACACTAGATGATCTGGGTGTGAGTGTCGCGGTTTCGCGGTCTCGGGTCATGGCGGTCGACGGTTCGACGGAGAATCTCGATGGCGGTGCGATCGTCGTCCTCGAAGTAGAAGTGACCGCCTGACACATCATGGTGCTCCAACGGTTGCGAGGTGACGTCCTGCCAACGGGCGACACCTTCGCCGTCCACGTGCGGGTCATCACCGCCGACGATGCTCACCACCGGAAGGTCGAGCGAACGTCCAGGCTGGAACGCATAGGCGGCGACCATGCCAAGGTCACGGCGGAGCGGTTCGAGTAGCAGTGCCGCCGCGGAACCACTTTCGGCCTCGGACGGAATACCCCCGAAGAAGCGGGCTTCCTCTGCGAATTCATCGGCTCCGAGCGTGGTCATTCGTTTGACGCGTTCGGATGGCAGGAGGGCGGGCCCCGCACAGCCCGACACGACCAGGGCGGCCGGGCCGCCGGGCAGGCGTCGCGCGGTCTCGAACGCCACCAGTGCCCCCAGACTGTGTCCGAAGAAGAAATACGGTCCGGTGGAGTGCGCGGTGATCGCTTCGCTGACGGCCTCGGCGAGTTCGGTGACGTCGTCGTGTCGAGGTTCGGCGAAACGGTGACCGGTGCCGGGTCCGCAGACCGCGACGACACGGACCAGGTCTTGGAGGCCGGGCCGCCAGTTCAAGAATCGATCGGCCCGCCCACCCGCGTGCACGAAGGTATAGAGGTTCGGACGGGGGTCGGGCCCGTCGTCGGCCTCGATGAACCATCCTTGGTGTCTCGGTGTCGACATCGAACTCGTCTCCTTGTCATTGGCGCGTACGCGGTGAGGTGCCCCTTGAGGTCCGCGGGTCCATGAAGCGTTCTCGCTCGTCCTTGGACGAGAAGCGCCCGCGAGAAGGGGTCCCGCCCGATGTTCATCGGCCGGGGCCCCTGTATCGACATCACCGCAAGGCCCACAGGTGTTCCTTCTCGACTGCGGGATCGCCGGGCCACAGGCGCAGTTCGCCGGTGTCGGGATGGAGCATGACCGCTGCGACCGTTCGCTCGCGGCGAATGTCACCGTTGTCGGCCACGTTGATCGGCCGGCCCGACAGGAGCCGGTGGTGACCTTCGACATCGTCCGCCCGGGGTATGCCCACCGCGTGGACGGCTTCGAGTCGACGCTTCGAGGAGTTCTTCGCGAAGACGTTGATCTCGTCGTGGACGGCGAAATCCGGGTGCAGGAAGTGGTTGGTGTGGACCAGGTCCGCCCGTTCGAGGATCCGCCGTTCCTCCCCCAGGGCCTCGACGCAAACTGCGCGATCGACGCCGCAGATCGTGAACGAGCGTGAACTGGCGAGCTTGAGCCCGCCGAGGATCTCCACCGCCTGGTCGACGCTGTCGGCGTTGTCGAGTATGTGCCGGATCGCCAGGTACGGCGGTACTCCAGGTGTCCATGCCCCACCGATGACGAGGTTGAGGCCGATGGCCACCCCGGCGTCGTTGACTCCGAGGTAGCCGAGTAGGCCGCCGAAGCTGAGCACCAGCGAGCGGTGACGTGCCCCGGAGACCGCGAGGACCGCGATCTGGTCGTCGAGGTTCCCGTTCAGGTCCACGGTCTGGGCCAGGATCGGCCGACCCCGCACAGAGGTGTAGGTA
Organism: Nocardiopsis sp. NPDC055879; assembly: GCF_053615935.1. Taxonomy (NCBI): domain Bacteria; kingdom Bacillati; phylum Actinomycetota; class Actinomycetes; order Streptosporangiales; family Nocardiopsidaceae; genus Nocardiopsis; species Nocardiopsis sp. NPDC055879. The sequence goes on along the minus strand of NZ_JBSHCT010000004.1, from coordinate 39,111 downwards.
GTGCAGTCACCGGCGGTGACGCGGCTGTAGCCGAGGAGCTCGCGGCGCAATTGGAGCAGCCAAGCCTCGTCATGGTCGATGTCGGCACCGGCCGCCAGGCCGTCGACCTCTTCGGCGAGGTCCGGGAGGGCCTCGGCGACGGCATCGCGGTGAGTCGCGATCGCACGGCGCACCGAGCCACGGTCCAGCGGCTGGTCGATGAGATGGTCGAGTCGGGCGAGAGAGTCGTCGAGGAACGCGCGGAGCCGTCCGGCGATCGCGCCCCCGTGGGCCAGACCCCGCTCGCGGGGCCGTCCGGCGAGTTCGATGAAGGGTACGTCGTTCATCGTGACGGGTTGACGGCTTTGCCGTGGTCGCGGAGCTGTTCTTTCACGGACGGCCACTCGCTCGCGAGTATCGAGTAGTAGACGGCGTCACGCCTGCGGCCTCCCGGCATGTAGTTGAAGCTGCGCAACACGCCCTCCTCACAAGCGCCGATCTTGCGCAGGCCGGCACAGGCCCGAGCGTTGAGCACGTCGGTCTTGAACTCGACGCGGACCGCACCCATGTCCTCGAAGGCGTGCTGGAGCAACAGGTACTTGGCCCAGCGGTTGACTCCTCGGCCCTGGAAATCGACGCCGAGCCAGGACCAGCCGATCTCAAGACGCCGGTCGGCCTCGGCCATGTTGCCGTAGCTGGAGCTACCGGCGGCACGCTCAGTGGCCTTGTCGACGATGATGAAGACCACGCGCCTCCCGGCGGCGTCGTCGGCGATCATGGCGTCGAAGAAGGCGTCGAAGTCGGCGTCCGTGTCGACGCGGCTGACGAAGTGGTCCCAGATGCCGTCGCCGAAGGCGATCTTGCGCAGCGGTTCACGGTCGGCCTCGGTCACCGGCCGCAGCCGGACGTGCTCGTTGTCAAGGACGGCCGGGGCCGTCCGATTCCATAGGTTGTCGGCCATCGGTGTCATCCCCTTTTGTCGGCGTGGAGTCGGAAGGTGTCCACGACGTCGCCAAGGGTGCGCATACCGGCGACGTCGTCTTCGGTGAAGTTCTCAAGACCGACGTCGGCGGCCTTGCAAAGCGAGGTGAGGAACAGGACTTTGTTCAGCGAGGTGAGTCCATAGGTCTCGACGAGGTCTTCGCCGAGGTCGAGGGAGGCAGGATCTGGCCGCTCTCGTAGGGTTCGCGCGAGTTGCTCGCGGGCCAGGGTGTCCAGATCAACGGGCATGGAGGCCTTCCTTCGGGTCGTCGATGCGGGCTCGGTATCGTTCCTGGATGCGTTTTCGGATCGGTTTGAATTGGGAGGTGAGCAGGTCGTTGTCGATGGTGAACGGCTCCTCGGCGATGATCACCCTGGTGACGCGCTCGTCGGGTTCGGAGGCGGCGTTGACCGCTTCGAGCGCCGCCGTGATCGCCTCGGTATCGACCGGGCCGGGGTACGGGGAGACGACGGCGACCAGCCCGATCTGATCGGGGCAGTACAGGACGCACTCGGCGACGGCTCCGGTGTCGCGGAAGCGGCTCTCGATGACACGGACTATGACCTTCCTTCCGTTGTCGAGGACGATGACGTCGTCGGCGCGGCCATGGATGAACAGGAAACCGTCGTCGTCGAGGTGCCCGAAGTCACCCGTGCGGACGATCCCGCCGGGTTTGAATATTCGCTCGCTCTCGCCTGGTGGAGCGTAGGCGTAGGTGGTGTTGACCGGGTGGTCGCTGCGCACGCGGACCACGTTGTCGTCACCGATGAGGATCTCCTTGCCGGGGAGAGCCTTACCGACGCTGCCTTCGCGGTGCGCACCGGGATGGTTCTTGGTGGCGATGCAGGTTTCGTTGAGGCCATAACCCTCGAAGATCGGCAGGCCGGCTTCGTTGAAGAATCGCAGCACGGCCTGATCGGCGGGGGCCGACCCGGTCCACATGTAGCGGATACGCGGGCCGAACAACTCGACGGCGGCTTTGGCGGCGTCGTGGTCGTCGGAGAGGCGTCCTTCGATGTACCGCTTGGCGGTATCGAAGAACGCGGGCACACCCATGACGACGGTCGGTTCCACCATGGGCATGACGGCGAACACCGACTGGTAGGTCGTGATGGTGACGTCGTGACCCCAGTGCATGGCCGAATAGAGCCAGTAACGCTGCTGGAGCAGCGATAGGGGCAGGAACACGAGGATGTCGTCGCCGCGGAGGTGCCCGAAGAAACCCTGGACGTCGCACAGCGAGGAATCGACGCTGGCCACGGTGGCTTCCAGCCCCTTGGGGACACCGGTGGAACCCGAGGTGAACTTGACGGTGGTGCATTCGTCCGGTTCCCACTGGAGCGCCTTGAGTTCCCGTGGGTCGTGCTCGGCGTATTCGGCGACCTCGGCGATGGGGCGAATGGTGGGCGGCGCACCATCACCGACCGAAGCGTCGGTGTAGAGCAGGTCGAGGTCGTAGCGTTCGACCAGTTCGATGTCCGGAGTGAACTTCCCAGGCTCGAATCCGGCGGTCTGTGCCTTGATCATCAGCGCGGCGAGATCGAGCAGGACCCATTCGAGACGATTGACGGCCAGGACACCGATCCGATCGCCCTCTTGGACGCCACTTCGCCGCAAGGCGGTGGCGACGGCGCGGGCGCGGTCGTGGAGTTCGGACAACGGCATGCGGCGGTGGTGCCCGAGCCCGGCGACGGTGAGCGCGCCATCGTGGGTCGGCCGCTCGGCGATGATGCGATTGATGATCGATTCGGGCGTCACTGTTCCCTCTCCCCGGCGTCCGCGATGTGACTCGCCATGGCCCGGACCGTGTTGAGGGCGAAGATCGCGTCGAGCGGCAGACCGATCCCGTATTCGGCTCGCACCGCGGTGAGGATGCGTGCCGCGATCAGGGAGTCGCCGCCGAGCGAGGCGAAGTCCGTCTCGGGGTCGACTCGTTCGGTGCGCAGCGCGCTCGACCACAACTCGGTGATGGTGGCCTCGATGGCCGGATCCGCGGGACTTTGCGGTTTGGTGGACCGATCGTCGATGGGAGCGGCGGCGAGGGCGACCCGATCCACCTTGCGGTTGCGGTTCAGCGGCAGCGCCTCGTGCCACGAGAAAATCGCGGGGAGCATGTAGGCGGGAAGCTCGGTGTGGAGGACCTCGCGAAGTTCGGCCGGCGTAGGGCGGGCCTCGGAAGCGGGGACGAGGTGCGCGACGAGCACTACGCCGGAAGTGGCCTCATGGGCCACGACGGCGGCCTGGGCGACCGCGGCGACGGCGGTCAGTCGAGCCTCGACCTCCCCGGCCTCGATGCGATGGCCGTTGACCTTGATCTGGAAGTCGGTGCGGCCGAGGATTTCGATGGTCCCGTCGGGTCGGTAGCGCCCGAGGTCGCCGGTGCGGTAGAGCCGGTCGCCGGTGGCCGGGTCATCGAAGTAGCGTTCAGCGGTCAACTCGGGTGATCCCCAGTAGCCGGGGGTGACACCCACGCCGGCGGCGAGGATCTCGCCGGGTACCCAATCAGGGCAGTCATGGCCGTCCGCGTCGCGGATATGCGCGCGGTTGTTCGCGTTGGGACGACCGTACGGGATCGGCGTGTCCGCAGGATGATCGTGTGGGATCGGATGCCAGATGTTCCAGATCGTCGTCTCGGTCGGGCCGCCGAGGGAGACGACGCGAAGATCCGGCCGCGCGCCATAGAGCATGGCGGGCAGGTCGGGCGGGATGCGATCACCGCTCATCATGATCAGTCGCAACGAGGGCGGGAGTGCGTGGTCGTGGTCGGCCAACATGCGGACCAGGGCCGGAACCGAGTTCCACACGCTCACGCCCGTCTCCGCGATGAGTTCCTTCCAGTGCGCGGGGTCCGCGGCCCGATCGGCGTCGGGCATGACCAGTGCGGCTCCGGCGCTGAGAGCGCCGAAGACGTCCCATACCGACAGATCGAAATTGAAGGCGCTGATGGCGAAGAACCGGTCCTTTGGGCCGATCTCGAACCGTTCGGCACAGTCCGCGACGACATTGGCCACGTTCCGGTGGGTGACCATGACACCTTTGGGTTTTCCGGTGGTGCCGGAGGTGTGGAGGACGTAGGCGAGGTCGTCGGGGTCGGCGCGCAGGACCTCGGGCGGTTCGGTCGCGAGCGGTGCGCCGCGCAGGTCCAGCGAGGTCATACCGGTCTTGGCGTCCACGTTGGTGAGGACGCGGGTGACGCGGCCATCGCGCAGTAGTCGGTCGCGGCGGGCGGGCGGGACGTCGGCGTCGACGGGGACGTAGGTGGCTCCGGCGAGCAGTGTGCCGAGTATGCCGACGACCTGCTCCGGTCCACGACGCATCACCAGTCCGACGAGGTCGCCTGGGGCGGTGCCGCGTTCGCGGAGCCAGACGGCGGCGCCGGCGGCGCGGGCGAGTAGTTCGCCGTAGGTGATCCGCTCGTCCGCGGTGATGATCGCCGGTGCCGTCGGTCGTTCGGCGGCGTGCCGGAGGAAGGCGTCGGTGAGCATGGCCGGTGCGAATTCGCGCTCGGTGTCGTTCGCGTGGTCGCGGGCCTTGCGCTGCGAGTCCGGCAGGAGGTCGAATCGCTCGGCGCCCCAGGCGTTCTCGTCACAGAGTCGGTGGACGAGCACGTCGAGTCCCCGGGCGAGGGCGTCGAGCAGGCCGGGCGGGTAGAGCTCTTCGACCGCGTCGAGGCGTATGACGAGCTCGCCGTGCTGTTGGAGGACGAACACGTCGAGGTAGACCTGCGGGGTCTGGGAGAGGGTGAAGACCTCGGTGCCCAAGGCCTCCAGTGAGGAGCCGTCGACGCCGCCGATCGCGTCCAGTGTGGAGTTGAAGGTGTAGGGCATGGCGGCGGACCGCGTGTCCGAGTGGTGTCGCGCCAGGTCGCGCATGACGTCGATTCCGGAGTAGTGGCGGTGATCGAGGTCGGTGCGCAGGCGTTCTTGGAGGGCCTGGACGCGTTCGGCGAAGGTCAGGCTCCTGTCGATGTGGACGGCGAGGAGCAGTGGGTCGGAGAACTGACCTATGGCGGTGAACGCGCCGGGGTGGATCGGGCGGCGCTGGGAGACGGTGGTGTTGAGCGTGAATTCGTTCCCGGCCCCCCATTGGGACAGGGTCTCGGCCCAGGCGGCGAGGAGCACCACCGACGGTGTCAGGCCCAGGCCCTTGGCCTGTTGTCGTAGTCGCGTCCAGTCATCGGCGTCGAGGCGGACGCGCCGCTGAACGACTTTGGTGGGGCCGATGGCGGAGGGATCGGCTGTGAGTGGCAACCGGGGCGCGAGGGGAAGCCGGTCCAGGCGTGATCGCCAATAGTCGCGAGAGCGTTGATGGACCGGCGTGTCGACCACGGTGTCGAGGGCCTCCACGTGGGCGCGGAAATCCATGGGGGGCGTACCGGGTTCGTCTCCGGAGTCATAGCGACGATGCCATTCGGCGAACAGGAGGAACATGCTGATGCCGTCGACGGCCATTCCGTCGTGATTGACGCACAGCGCCATCCGGTCGTCGGCGAGCACGCAGACCTCGACGTCGATCAGTGGGCCGGTCACCGCGAGCTTCAGATGGGAACGGCGTTCGCGAACGGCCAGGCGCCGCCTTTCGCGCTCGTCGGGGTCGAACCCGCGTAGGTCGGTGACGGTGAAGCCGGGAAGAGTTCCGGTCTCGGCCTGTCGTTCCTCGTCGACGACCGCCAGGCGGAGCGCGGAGTGTGCCCGGGCGACCTCTTCCAGTGAGCGACGCAGGCGGTCGAGGTCCCAAGAGCCCTCGATCTCGTGGTAGACCTGATTCGCGACGTCGCCGATGTCGACCAGATCAGACCGTCCGAGCAGGTAGGCGCGTTGCAGTGGGGTCAGCCCGAAGCCGTGTTCGAGGGCGGCGAGGTGTTCGAGGAGCTCACCCTTGGCGGCCTTGAGCCGGCCGAGGAGTGTGGGGGTCATGGCCTCTTGTGGGCCTTGGAGCTTGAGGTTGTCCTCGACGGCCGAGAGCGTCAAGCCGGCTTGGTGGAGATCGGCGAGTACGGCGGCGGGCGTGTCGGTCATCGTTCCTCCCGATCGAGTGTGGCGAGCAGGTCGGGGTCGGCCAGGTCGTCCAGCGTGGACGCCGTGGTGCTCAGTGGGGCGTCGCCGAGGAGGGTCTTCAGTGGCACGTCGGCCTTGAGCTCGCTGAGGGCGTGATACTGGAGCGTGGTCGCGGCCAGGGAGTTCGCGCCGAGTTCGGGAAGTGACAGGTCTTCGAAGTCCCCTTCGAGGCTCAGCAGGACGGCGACCTTGTCGCGCAACCAGGAAAGCGTGGCGGGCGGCGACGCGGCGTTGAAGAAGTTCGTCTCGGCCAGGCTGGAACGGTTGCCCAGCGGGATGAGTTCGACCGTGTCGGGCCAGGTATCGATCGGGGCGAGGCCGAGTGAGGAGGCCAGCCGCCCCGAGAACCGCGGCATCAGCGGCGCGGCGACGGTCGCGAGCAGTCGAGCCGCCGCCAGTTCCAGGGCGATCGCGGTACGGCCCTCGGACGCCCAGCGATCAAGGCCGTGCAGTCGGGACTGTCGACGCGAGAACTCGGTGGTGTCATCGACGATGGCGTCGAGGACGGCCGCGGCCCGGCGCAGCGAGAAGCCTTCGGCCCCGAGGGCGGCGGTGGCCTGGTCGAGGTGTTGCGAGAGCCGTGCGAGAAAGGCGGTGTGCTCGGTCGTCCAGGTACCGGCGTCCGGAATGAGTCCGTCGAAGTCGCGACGGACGCGCTCACCGAGGTCGGTCAGCCACGCCTCCCACCGGCCGATCAGGTTCCCGGTGAGGGCGCGGTCGTACTCGACGCGGCGGAAATCGGTGCGTTCGTCCTCGGGACGGGTGCGGCACAGGTAGTAGCGCACCGCGTCCACGGTCTCGGGGGCGAGGATGTCCTTGCCCCAGATGGCGTGGCGGCGACTGGTGGAGAACTTGGCTCCTTCCAGGAGATAGAACTCGTTGACGTGGTAGTCGATGTCGGGGTTCCAGTCGGGGAAGGCGAGCCGGTACAGGACCGGGTAGAGGATCGAGTGGTAGAAGCTGTTGTCGTAGCCGAAGAAGTGGACGAGCTTCCAGTCGCGTGATGGTGTCTCGTGCGACCACCGCTCCCCCATCTCGTCGCCCAGGCGCTCGATGCCGTGCAGGAACCCGTAGCTCATCTCGGGCCACACCCAGATCACCTGGGAGTCCGACTCGTCCTCGGCCGGTCGTACGCCCCAGTCGGAGGGGTGGGAGACGGGCAGCTCGAAACCGTCACGGGAGAAGACCCGGTGGGCGAGCTCGCGCAGGCGGGCCGGAACTCGACCGAGCAGGTGGTGGTCCGCTACGACGTCGGCGAATTCGTGGAGCGGCAGGGTCCAGCGTTCGACGTCGGTTCGCTTGGTCGCGGTCTCGCTCAGGCGCGAGCGGGCCTCTCCCAGGTCGGCGACGAGGTTGGGTTCGCCGCATTCCTCGCAGATGTTGCCGCCGGTGGGGTGGGAACACCCCGGGCAGGTACCGGAGACGTCGACTTCGTACAGATACCTTCCGTTGTCTCCATCGATGAGAGCCGGTGTGGCCTTCGGGCGGACCTTGTCGGATTCGACCAGGCGTGTGAAGAACCGTTGCAGGCCTTCGGCGTAGCCCTTGTCGACACTGGTGGTGTAATACTGGTCGATTTCGATGTCCATGGCGGCCAGGGTGGTCGCGATCTCGGCGGAATAGTGGCGGGCGGCCTCGGCCGGGGTGACGCCATCGCGCTGAGCGGCGGCCTCGACGTAGCTCTGGAAGTCGTCGCTGCCGGTGAGGTGCCAGGCGCGGTTGCCGCACAGGCGTTGGAAGCGCACATAGGCGTCCGCGCCGAGGTAGGGACCGGAGAGATGACCGAGGTGGAGGTCCCCGTTGGGGGTCGGTGGAGTGGAGAACACGAACTGCGGGCGGCCGACGGCATGAGGCCGAGACCGTGAGGTGGCCGAGGCCTGCGCTCGGGCGGCGTCGCGCCAGTACTGGGTGAAGAAGACCAGGTCCACCTCACCGGTGTTGGTGATGACGTGGGACTCGAAGGGCTCGAACAGGACCACGGTGCCAGGACGCGCCGGGTGAACGGCACCATCGATGTGGAGTTCGCCCTCACCGATGACTATGACGAAGAACTCGGTCTCGTCGTGCTGATGGCTGGTGGAACTCGCGCCCGGAGCGACGCGGCCCCATCCGGCGCCGACACCGAGTCCGTCGACCGAGGACATGTCGATACCGAAGGCTTCGGTGAGTTCGGATTCGCTGTATCGGTTCAAGATCATGGCTGTCTCCGTCTTCGGTGGTTCAGGGCACGAGGGCTGTGGACACGAGTACGTCCACGGTCTCCGCGGCGATGGCGGGGGCGAGCCGGTAGCCGGAGCCGCCCGCGCCGCCGGCGAAGACCAAGCCGGGACGCAGTTCGGTGACGACGGGTTCGCGAGCCGGTCCGTAGGCGTCGCAGAAGACCCGACCGGAGCGACACAGCGGCGCCATCTCGGGCGCGTAGCGCTCCAGGACGGTGCGGGCGGACGCGAGATCGGCCGGGGTGAGCCCACGCTCGACGGTGTCGGGGTCGACGTCCCAGTCGTCGCAGGTATAGCTGAACAGGAATCGCCCGCGGTGGTGGAGCGGCAACATGAAGGCGTCCTCATCGTCGAAGACGGTCAACGCGTCGCTCGGACCGGGGACGACGTCGACGTGCGCCGCGACGATCTTCTTGACGCGTAGCTCCAAGGGCGCGACCGGTTCGGCCCAGGCCGGGTGCGCGATCCAGGGTCCGGGAGCGAGCACGACGCTGTGGGCCCACAGACGTTCACCGTGACTCAGGCTCAGGCACTGGATCTCGCCGTCCTCGATGGCGGAGACCTCGACGCCCTCCCAAACGGTCACGCGCGGGCGCAGTTCGGCCAGCAACGCGCCGGCGACTCCCGCGACGTCGGCGTGGTGGCACCCGCGCAGGGTCCAATCGCGAGTACCCGATGGCGTATCGCGTCCGGTCCGCGGACCGGGCCACAGGTAGGTCTCATGGATGGCGTCGGCGCGGTCGGTCGAAGCGATGATGGTCGCGTCGATCCGGTGAATCGGCAGGTCGAGCCTGGTCGCGAGGCGCTGCCAGTAGTGGTGACTGTGGTCGGTCATGGTCCGGACGCGCTCGGTCGTGCCACGGGGGAAGTGGACGCCGGCCGAGCGGGCGGTGGCACCTCGGGCGGCCAGCCCGCGTTCGACCACGACGATGTCGGCGTCTGGGAAGGCGGCCGCGGTCTCATAGGCGATGACGGCGCCGATGATGCCACCACCGACGATCACGATGTCTACAGCATCCATTGCGAGTCCTTGGAAGACCATTCGATGAACGACGTCGCCCGGTCGGCGACCGGCAGGCCGCGCAAGCGATCGGCGATGCGCTTCGCGCGCCAGGCGTTGAGACTCAGGTTGACGTCGGGCAGCCCACGCTGGCCGCGTACCGCGTTCTGCACGAAGATGTTGCGGTCGGGCGGGCCGTCCCAGCCGGCCACGAAGTCCTCGTCCACGCGGAATTCGTCGTTCTCGGTCTCGATGCGGTCGAGCAGCGGCTCCAGGAAGGTCTTCGGGGCGCTCCGGAAGCCGGTGGCCCAAACGACCGCGTCGACGGCCAGGCCCTGGGTCTGATCGGGCTCGTCGTTGTGGCTCAGGGTCAGCTCCCAGGCACCTCCTCCACCGGGGTGAATGGCGGTGACGGTCCGGTTGGGCAGCAGTCCGAAGCGGTGATCGTCGTGGTCGATGAACTGGAGCCTGTACAACTCCTGGTAGATCGCGCGAAGCGTGGACTCGGAAATTCCATCGGAAGCGAGTAAGTGGGCGGAATTGAGTTCGGATCGCTTGTTCTTGGGCAGCCGGAAAAAGTAGTCGGAATAGTCCGGCATGAAGAAGTCATTGGTGAACGCCGAGTCGTCGATCGGGAAGTAGTTGCGACGCCGGGAGATCCACGCGGTGTGGGCGGGCCGCTCGGACTCGGGTCGTGACAGCAGGTCGAGGAAGGCCTCGGCGCCGGACTGACCACCGCCGACGACGGCGACGCGCTTGCCACCCAAGCCCTTTGACCTGCTCAGATGTTCGCTGACGTGGAACTGGGTGGCGCCCTGGTACGGGCGGACGAAGTCGGGAACCCACGGTACGGTACCGACGCCGACCGCGATGTTGTCGGCGGTGACCTCCCTGCGGTCGGTGGTGATATGGAAGACCCCGTCGAAATCGACGCGCTCGACGGACTCCGAGAAAGCGATGTTCTCGTTTTCCCGCGCCGCCCAGGCCAGGTAGTTGCGAAACTCCGCGCGGGGCACTTCGGCGAACTGGGCGTTGAAGAAGTGGTAAGTGCGCCCGTGGTCGTGCAGGTAGGACAGGAACGAAAAGCGACTGGTCGGGTCGGACAGGCTCACCAGGTCCTTGAAGATCGACACCTGGAGGGTCGCTCCGGGCAGGAGCTGGTCGTCGTGCCAGCTGAAGTCGGCCTTGCGGTCGAAGAACAGGTTCGGCTGCTCGGGGTCGTCGTGCAGTAGTGCGGCGAGGCTGAGATTGGCCGGTCCGACACCGATGCCGGCGATCCGAAGGTGCCGTATCGGATCATCGGACACCGTCTTTCGGCGAGGTGCGTATCCCACGTCGAGTCCTTCCTGTGAAGTGCGGGCTCGTGCTCGTGTCGCGATGTTTCAGGTGTGGACGGACGTTTCCGGCCGGGGGACGCATGTCCAGGCGATGACGGCCGCCACGAGGGAGCAGACACCGATCGACGGCCACATCAGTGATCCGATGTGGAGGTACAGCCAGCCGCCGATCAGCGGCCCCACAGCTATGCCGAGGCTGAACATGAAGTGGAAACTGCCCAGGTAGTAGGCCTTGAGCCGGGGCGGGCCCACGGTGGCGGGGTGAGCGAAGAACGCCGGTCCGGAGGTGATCTCGCCCAGCGACCAGATGAGGGTGGCGACGATCAGGGCGGCCGGCCCGATCGGCAGCGCGTAGAAGGCCACGCCGGCCCCGACGAGCGCGAAGCCGACGGCGAGCACGGTCCGCGCCGCGAGTCGCTGGGTGATCTTCGTGATCGCCAATTCGAACGCGATGACGATCGCGCCGTTGACCGAGACCGCGAGCGTGTACCAGAACAGCGCGATGCCCTGGTCCTCTATTTGGAGCGGCAAGGTCGTCACGTACTGAACGAACACGATCGAGTGCAGCAGGGCCGCGACCAGATAGAGCGAGAACCTCCAGTCGGCGAGGACGGCGGCATAACCCTCGCGTGCCTTCACGGTGGTCTTGTCGCCCTCGACCGGGGTCGGGCGCAGCACGCTCTTGGCGGGAAGTGTGTTGTAGGCCAGCACCGCGTAGGCCGCGGCGATGACGGCCTCACCCCAGAACAGGTAGACGAAACTCTCGCCACCGAGGTAGTACAGTCCGTAGCCGACCAACGGGGCGCCGGTCGCGCCGAGGTTGAGGCCGAGACGGTACATCGCGAAGATCATCGTCTGACGCTCAGGTGCGACCAGGGACGACAGCAATGTCGACGAGGCCGGTCGAAACAGCTGGGTACAGGCGCTGGCCGTGGTGACGAAGGCGAGCAGCAGCAGATAGTTCGGGACGTAGAGCAGTGAGGCCGTCAGGACCGCGGTGGCCGCCATGCTGATCACGGTGGCGGCCCGCGGGCCGAGACGTTCGGTGGCGATGCCTCCGGCGAGGGCACCGACGACGGCGCCGGCACCGTAACAGCCCACGGCGACGACGGCCTGCTCCGAGGTGAAGCCTTCGTGGGTGAGGTAGAGGACTATGAAGATCTGCAGGAAGCCCGAGAGGCGATTGACGGTGACACCGAGAAGGATGACCTTGGCGGCGATCGGACTGTCGCGGAAGGTCTCCCAGACGCGCGGCGCGGCCAAGGTGGGCGGAGTAGTGGTCACTGAGCGCTCCTAGGACACGACGATGTCGATGGCGGAGCGAACACGGGCCTCGATTTCGTCGAGCTGTTCGGTGTCCGGTGCGTCGATGTAGAAGGTGACGGCGCGGTCATCGGAGGATCGCAAGGGCTTGAGCTGTGTGCCCTTCTCCTTGCAGACCATGACGGCACGCAGGCTCGGTGCGTCATCGGGTTTTCCCGGCTCGATACGGGGCCACATGTCGGTCTCGCCCACCCACGACGCGGCGACGTCGGGCCAGTCGAGCCTGACGTCCTCAAGGACGCCGAGTGGATGTCGAAGGTATACCTGGCGGGCGACTCGGACGGGCCTGGGGTATTCGGCGCGCTCTGCGAGGGTGACACGAATGATCTGCTCTTCGAGCGGGAGACCGGTGGCGAGCTCGTAGAGGGCGAGCAGACCATCACCCGGTGTACGAGCGGCGATCTCCATCAGGTGCGGGGTTCCGCTCTGGTCGAGCCGCCATTCGGAGTGCGTGATGCCGTCCTCGAAGCCGAGCCGGTCGAGTATCTCGGCGTTGACCCGCAGGAGGGCGCTATCGGCGGGATCATCGCCGCCTACGGTGTGGGACAACTCCACGAAGGCGTTGCTGTGGGTATCGGTGGTGGTCTTGGCGGTGACCGACGCGAAAACGCGCCGTCCCTGCTGACTGAGGGTCTCGACCGAGTACTCGGGACCGGTGATCTTCTGCTCGATGAGGACGGTCTCGTGGTCGGGGTATTCGACGAGCTCACGGGCGACGTCGACGGGGCCGTCGGCGGAGACGACACCGGAGGAAGAGTGGCGGGTGGCCGGCTTGAGCACCACTGGGAACTCAAGTGTTCCAGGGTCGATCGCCTCGCGTTCGGAAGGTGGGACGATGAGCGAGGCCGGGCTGTGCCGATGGAGATAGCAGCGCTGGAGGTACTTGTTGCGGCACACGCGGGTGGCCCTCATACCGGGGAAGGGCAGGCCGAGTGCGTCGGCGACGATCCCGGTCGGCTCGACGAGGGTCTCGCCGACCGCGTAGACACCTTTGATGCTGTAGCGCGAGCACCAGGCGGTGACGGCGGCCATGACACCGGGGTTGAAGGAAGCCTCCTTGTCGAGCGAGCCGGCCACATAGGCCACGTCTTCGATGAGTGCGGCGGGTCCGTTGTCCTGGCGGCGGACGGCCTCGGCTCGATCACGGAAGCCTTCGGGCGTGATGACGAGGATCTTCAAGCCGCGGCCGGCGAGTTCGGTCAGGTAGAGCGGGCTGCGGCAGATCACCCAGAACGCTCCGGTGAGGATGAACGCCTGGGGCAGGTCGTTATCGGGTTTCATGGCTGTTCTCCCTGATCGGTGGCGTGACAGGTCCAGAGCGGGTCCTCGATGGCGCACCGGACCCGACGGGGACGAGCGCTGAGCGGCGCTCACTCGGGCGGGTCGGGGCACAGGGCCGTGGGTGAGGGCCGGTCACGAGGTCCCCCCTTCGAGCACCGGAATTCGGGCGTTCGGGGAGGGCAGGTAGTGGTTCCGCCCTGGTAGGTCGCGCGGGGTCCATCCGGCCGCTTCGGCCTCGGCGACGATGGCGACGGCGATCTCGATGGCGACGGCGCGTCCGGGACAGCCGTGTCGACCGGAACCGAAGGTGAACGAGACCGGGTGCCGGCGTGCGGGATCGAAGACATCGGGCTCGGGGTTGACGTCCGGGTCACGGTTGGCGGCGGCGAGGAGCAGCAGCACCTTCTGTCCCGCCGCCACGGATTGCCCGCCGTGAGTCCATGGTCGGTGGGCGAAGCGACGAGTGTTCTGGATCGGGGCGTCGTGGCGCGCGATCTCGTCGACGAAGGCTCGCAAGTCCTCGCCGCGTTCGTGCCGGCCGAGCCCGAGGAGGGTGTTGCCGACGAGGCCGGCGGTCGCGTCGTAGGTCTGGGACAGGAGTCCGACCGCGTTCGCGAGCGCGGGTCGCCTCGGGACGTGGCCGGTGGCGACGGTCTCGACCAGGCGGGCGGCCAGGCCGTCGCGTTCGGCCGCGGCGGCGAGGAGCGGCTGGAGTCGGGCGGCGGCCTCGTTCGCGGCGGCGTAGTCCTCCGTGCCCGCGGAGGCGGGCACGCAGCGAACGAACGCGGCGGTCAACTCGACCGCCCGGCGAAGGTCGTTCTCGGGGATGCCGCACAAGGAACCGACCGCGGCGACCGGGACACCGAAGGCGAGTGCGCGATAGTCGATGCCGTCCTCAAGCGCTTCGCGGGCACGGCGGCGAGTGGCCTCGGCGATCGCCTCGGGCGTGACCCCGGTCAGCACGGTGGTGATGGCGGTCTTGAGTTCGGCGGCGGCCTCGTCGTCCCGCATCCGGACCAGTTGGCCGAAGACCTCACCCGCGGGTGTGTCGGTGATCGCCGCGGGTACCTCATCGCCGCTCGCGCGTACTCCGAGCTCGGAGGCGTTGAAAGCGGCCTGGACCGCTTCGGCGTCGGCGGCGACCCAGGAATCGATCTCATCGTCGAACGCGAATGGACGCTTGGCGGTGAGTGCGGCGTAGTACGGGTACGGGTCGTCGCTTCGGACCGCGTTGAGCGGTGTGGTCACTTGGGCTCCTGGTCGGTCATGGTCGGTCACAGTGATTCGGCGATACCCATCCGGAGTACTTCGGATGGACCTTCGTAGATGCGTAGGGATCGGACCTGGCGGTAGAGACGTTCGATCGAACTGTCGGCGACGAGTCCTGACGCGCCGAAGATCTGAACGGCGGCGTCGACGATCTCACCAGCGGCCTCGGTGGCGTGGACCTTGGCGACGGAGGAGGCCTCGGCGTAGTCCTCGCCGTTGTCGGCGGCCCAGGCGGCTCGGGTGGTGAGCGACGAGGCCGCCAAAAGCTTGATGCGCATCTCCGCGAGCGAAGACTTGACGAGCTGGAGATCGGCGAGGCGGCCACGGTAGGCCTTTCGGGAGCGGGCATGTTCGACCGCCAGGCGCAAGGCCCGCCCGGCGAAGCCGACCGCGGCGGCGGCGACGGTCATACGGGCCCGTTCAAGGACGTCGAGGGCGACCACATAGCCGTGCCCGCGTTCGCCGAGCACGGCGTCAGGACCGACACGGCATCCGGTGAAGGAGAGTTCGGCCCAGGAGCGGGGCGCGATCGCTCCGATCGCAGACGCCTTGAGCCCGGGGGTGTCGCCGGGAACCAGCAGAGCGGTGAGGCCGAGGGGTCCGGGCCCCTCGCCCGTGCGCGCGAGGACGACGTGCACGTCGGCGATGTCGCCCTGCGCGATCCAGGTCTTGACGCCGTCGAGGACGAAGCCGTCGCCGTCCGGTCTCGCTTCGAGCGCGACGGCGGCGAGGTCGGATCCGGCGCCGGGTTCGGAGAGGGCCAGCGCTCCGACACTCGTTCCGGCCGCGAGGCCCGGCAGGTGGTGTCGGCGCTGTTCGTCGGTCCCATAGCGGATGATCGCGGCGGCGCTGAGCTCTTGAATCGAATACACGAAGTCGAGGAGGTCTTCGTGGAAGGCCAGGACCTGCCTTCTGACGCAGACGGATCGGAGGTCGGACGTAGGAGCATCGGCGTCAAGGTGACGCAGCCAGCCGGCACCACCGATTTCGCGGAGCAGTGCGCGGCACCGGTCGGCGGGCACGGAGGTCTCGCCCTGGTCGTCGCGCGCGGCGCACCAGTGGTCGAGGTGGTCGGCGAGGTCGCGATGACGGGCCTCGAACAACGGCGTGCGCAGAAGGTCGTGGTCGAAGACGGCGGTCACGGCGCTTCTCCTCAGATGACGAGTTCGGTGGACGGCGCGGGTGCGCTCTTGAGGCGGTTCACCAGGTCGACTTCGAGGTAGTAGGCGAACGAGGCGTAGCCGCGCCACACCCGCCGCCACCTCCGCCGCACCTCTTCCTCACCGCTGTTGCGAGCGACGTCGTCGAGATGAATGTTGATCAGGTCGACCGACTGCCGGGCATGCCCTGAGGAGAAGTTGTCGATGGTCAGGTGCGCTTCCTCGTAAACGGTGTCGAAACCCCAACGGCGCAGCTTCTGGATCTCGTGGAGACGCATCTCGCCGAGCCCCAGCATCTCGATCCCGAGGTTGTAGCCGACGATCTCGTCGTAGAGGGAGTCGGGGAACAGCGCCAGGCTCAACTGGTGGATCGGGAAGGCGTAGATGTCGGGAAGCTCGACCTGATCCTTGAACTCCTCACTGCGGATATGTGGGAGGTGGATGTCCATGCTCTCCAGGACACGGCGAATGAGGGTGATGTGATTCTTGGCGACGTCACCACGGCCCATCTCGTCCGCGTAGATGCCCATCAGCATGCCGTCCGCGCGACGGTCATAGCGGCCGAGGCCGCCGATCCGATGGACCCAGGCGCCGTCGACCATGCTGCCGAAAGCGGTGAGTTTTTGTCCGAAGACGACCTCGTCACGGCCAGGGACCTCTTCGAGCCTGCGGTATGGCTCGACGAGTTTGCGCCAGTAGATGGCCTCGGCGCGTTCCAGGAGCGCCTCGGGGCTGTACTCGAACCATGAAGCGTCGGTGAAGCGGCCGTCCGCTCCATGCTCGAACAAGGTCTCGGCCTCGGACAGGCCCTGCTCCACCCGCTCGCGAGCGTGGGGAAGCACATTCGGGAAGTACTCGGTGTTGACGAGACGGTGGAACAGCTCCCGGTCGTCGATCGCACCCGAGGGCTCGAACACGACGCGAGCAGGTGTGGGCCCGGCGGCGACGCGGTCACGCCAGCGCCGGGCGGCGGCGTCGCCGGCCTCGTTCGGCGACAGGGTGGTCTCGCCGCGCTCGCCGGCGTTGACGGCGTCGATCCATTCGGAGAACGTCGCGGCCTCCTCGGCGTCGAAGATCCCGAACATCGGTCCGCCGAACTTGATGGCTTCCATGAACCGGACGGTGCCGTCGGCGCGGGTCCGCACCTGGCGAGAGGAGCCGAGCGCGTCGAGGAACGCGGCGAGGTCGGCTCGATCGGGATCGGCGAACCAGTCGGTCAGAAGCCTGCCGCCGACCTTGACCTGTTTGTGCTGCTTACCGGCGAAGGGCATGTGACGGGAGATGATCGCGGCGACCTTGTCGTCGATGGACAACCCCTCGATCCAGGAAGCGAACTCGTCGGCCATGCGGAGGTACTCGTCTTCGAGGGCGAGGACGGTGGTGACGGCACGGCGGAGGCGGTTCCAGTCCTGCGCCCCGGTGGGCGAACCCTCGCACAGGCCCCGGTACTGCTCCAGGACGGCGAGCAGATCCGATTCGGCGATGGCCGTCCCGCCGAGTAGGCGCTCGTCCATACCGAGGAGGAAGTACGCGCAGTGGACCCCGATGACCTCGGGGAGCCGGCTGGCCGAGACCAGGGACAGGGCCGCGTAGAAGGCGGCGTGGACCGCGGTGAGCGGTCGGGTCTCACAGTGGCCGGCGAAATCGGTGGCGCGTAGGGGCGGCAAGTGGATCCCGGCGGCCTCCAGGGCACGGCGGCGCACCGCTTCGAGCGAGTCGGTGACGACGCCTTCGCCTTTGAGGGCGAATTGGTGAGCACCGAGACGGTTGACGATGACGGCGGGTTCCGTGGCGGGTTGCGAGATCATGTCGAGCCAGCAGCCGGCGCTCAGCGCGAGCGGGGCTCGTTGGCGCACGAGCCGATCCCACGCCGGTCCGCCCCTATACGCCTCCATACGCTCCCGGATCGCCTCGCGACGGCGGAGGATCAGCTCGACCGGGTCGGCTTCGGCTTCGTCCGAGGCGGCGTCGAGCACGGTGTCGGCGACACGCAGGGCGAGGAGCCTCGTCTGCTGGGACTCGGCGTCGCCGAGCAATCGCCGAAGCCAGACGCGGGGCTGTTGGGCGAGCACCGCGTCGACGGCGTCGCAGGTCTGCGGGGAGAAGTGGTGGGGGCGGATCGGCAGGGAGGTGGTCGTGTCGAGACGCGGCTCGTTCTGGTGTCCGGTGTTGCGCATGGTTCGCTCCGGTGAGTGTCTACCTCGGTGTGTGGTCTCAGACGTGGCGATGCAGGAGGAGAGCCGTCCGTATTCCAGGCACGCTGGACGCGAGGAGGTAGGCCCCACCGTCGCGGAGTTCGCCGGCCTCGTCGAGGTCGGTCAGGTTGATGAGCGGATCAGCGGCGAAGCAGTGTCCGAATCGGGTGACGTTGTCGAGGTACAGCTGTTCCGGGGCGAAGCCCGCCTGCAACTCCTTCAGGGACACGATCGGGAGGTAGAGGTTGTTGTGGAGGAGGCGGTCGACGTCACCCGGTTCGACGCCGGTGGCACGACGCAGGCGTTCGTTGACCTCGGCGGCGAGGTCGGCCGAGATCCGCCTCGACGGTTCGGCCGCGGTGAAGTCCTGGGCGGCGGCTGCGGCACCGAAGCGAAAACCATCGCCGGGCTCGTCGGCGGTGACGACGCAACTCGCAGCGCCATCGGAGAACAGCGCGAAGTCTTCGATCCGGTGGGGTTCGTACTCGATCCGGTCCGTGGTGATGACGAGGGCGGTCCGGGCCTGGCCGGAGTCCACGGCGGCGCAAGCCGCGCGCAGTGCCATCAGCAGGTTCGCGCATCGAGTGAGA
This sequence comes from Nocardiopsis sp. NPDC055879, assembly GCF_053615935.1. Classification (NCBI taxonomy): domain Bacteria; kingdom Bacillati; phylum Actinomycetota; class Actinomycetes; order Streptosporangiales; family Nocardiopsidaceae; genus Nocardiopsis; species Nocardiopsis sp. NPDC055879. Next base: position 20,719 of record NZ_JBSHCT010000004.1, on the reverse strand, counting down.
CCGATACCGGTGACGGAGGCCCGACGCAGACCCAGACCACGCACGACTCGGGCCACGAGGTCGGCCTGGGATTCGAGCGAGGTCGGGAACGCGGTCGAACAGAGGTAGAGCTCGTCGATTTCGTCGGCTTCGATTCCGGCGCGTTCGATCGTGGCGCGACCGGAGGCCACAGCCAGGTCGGAGATCTCGTGTTCGGTACGACGGATCCGGCCCCAGCCCCAGATCTCGGGGGCCGGTGTCATCTGGAGGTCTTCGACGCGCTCGCGCCAGCCCTTGATGGCGTCGTAGGGCTCGGTGATCTCCCCCAAGACATACTGGGGGGAACTCAGGTACGCCATTATCCCCTTATCTCCTATTTGCCCATTAATTCACGCATGTCGGCCATCGTGAGCGCGTCATGATTGAACTCGTGGGTGCCGTGTTCCAGGAGTTCGGTGGCCGCGCGTTTGAACGCGCCCAGCGCGACGCGTGAAAGCGAGGATCCGAGCGAGACGCGTCGGACACCGAGGTCGAACAGTTCGGATACGGTCAACCCCTGGCCCGCCCCGAGAAGGACGTTGACGGGTCGATCGACGGCCTCGCACACGCGTCGGATGGATTCGGCGTCGGGCAGGGCCGGGGCGTAGACGACATCGGCGCCGACTTCGGCGAAGGCCCGCAGCCTTGCGACGGTGTCGTCGAGGTCATTCCGTCCATAGAGGAAATTCTCGGCACGCGCGGTGACCATGAAAGGGAATTCGAGTCCGCGAGCGGCTTCGACCGCTGCCGCGACACGTTCGACGGACTCATCGAATGGCCGAACAGGGTCTTCTCTACGACCTGTGAAGTCTTCGATGGAGCCTCCTACCGCACCGGTCGACGCGGTGAGCGTGATGGTTTCGGCGACGTCCCGCGGGGTCGGGCCGAAGCCGTCTTCCAGATCGACCGAGACCGGCAGCGGCGTCGCCGCGGCGATCTGCGTCGCGTTGGCGAGGGTGTCGTCGCGAGTCACCTCGGTATTACGGTCGGATTTGCCGAGGACCGCCGCGAGACCGCCACTGGTGGTGGCCAGGGCATCGAACCCCAAGACTTGCAGGATCCTTGCGGTTCCGGCATCCCAGGGGTTGGGGATGACGAAGGGTCCGTCCTCGCCGTGGAGTCGAGCGAAGGCCTCTGCCTTGCTCCGTTGTGCGGGCTCGGTGCTGGTGACATCGAATCGATCGGCTACCATGGCTGCGCCTTTACTGCCTCTACCCAATAGAGATTCATCAGAGTGCGAACTGACATTCTGATGCTTATTTCGAGCATCACTGAATATCGAGACACTCTGAATGTTTCGACACGGATGGCTCAGAGTTCATACGATGATCCCGAAATCACGGAACGCCAATAGCACATCCATGATGTCGTGCTCGATCCCCCTCGCCGAATGCTCGGCCTGACGTTATATGAGGCTTCTTGCGGCGTCAACAGATTAAATTCATCCCCTGGCGCCCCAGAGCCTCCTCCTCCCCTAAGACAGGACCCTGGTCCATTACCCCTGGCCAAGGCGGGCATCGGAGCAGAGCGCCCGGACAGTACGAGTAAACCTTTATGTCGGTCCTACATGCTGTTGTCATGATTTGCGATGCGCTTGTCCCCCGATAGCAGCCATCCCCGATACCGGTCCTTCAGGTTGTACGTCCTGGCCATGGCTTGAGCCGGTGGATGCTGACGGCCTGGACGAGCATAATAGTGACCGGTTCGGTGGACACGATTTCATATCCGACACAGATCCGGGGGCCTGAACCTGCGATTGGCCGTATGTGGTCACACTCTTTCGGCGAGATTTGACGTGAACCGGGATCATCTCCAGCCACAAATACCCCAAAACAACATTTTCGATCCGGACGGTTTACCGGGTCCACGCCAGGAACCGAACACGAGCTCGTCGACCACCTCGGGCCCACCCTCGAACGTGCCCCGCGCCGCCCGCCCTCGGAGATCCTCGCCGAGGAGGAGAACGCCGTGGCGCCGGCCTGGGAACATCGGGGACCGCCGTCCGGTGGGGCCGCCCCCCTCTTGTCGTCGATGAGGGCGGGGCGCGCTCAAGCTCGCGTCGCCGGACGCCCACGACGACCGATGTGCCATCGATCCACCGGGCCTCCACCCGGCGCTGGAGGCCGCGCGCCCACCCGGTGGCCGCAAGTGGCCGCACCGTCTCGGCAGCGGCCCGCTACTCCGCTCGGACACACGCGGGCTCTTCGACCCGGGTCGTCCGTCGGCCTCTCCGAATCGGGGGGCGGACTTTCCCGACACCGAGGAGTACCGCGCGTTGAAGGGCCGGGAGGCGACCGTTCCCGAGGTTAGGGGCCCTCCCCCGCCCGATGCCTTGGTCCGGCACACGCACGAGGTCTTCCGAGCAGGAGGAACTCCGCGACTTCGGCACCCGCGCCGGGAGAGCCCGATCCCCGGCCATTCAGTGGAAGGCCGATCCAGGCCCCACGGCCCGGGGCGTGGATCGACCTCTACGAAGGACTCCCTACAGCAGCGCCCCTGGCGGCCTGAAGAGGCCGCCGTCCTCGAACCCACCGCCCTCCACGACGTCGGCCGTGGTCTCGTCGTGGGGCTCTGGCCCGCGCACCGCCCTCTCGGGGAGCAGCGGGCTCGGGTCGGCGTGCCAGGACACCACCAGGGAGTCCCGCGCACGGGTGGCCGCCACGAACAGCGTGGACCGCGCCTTTTGCACCTCCTGCCGGTACCGGGCCGGGTCGCTCTCGCGCAGCCGTTCCAGGTCGGCGCGGGGCACCAGCCCCTCGCTCACCCCCGCGATGGCCACGTGCTGGTATTCCAGCCCCTTGAACCGGTGCAGGGTGCCCACGTGCACCGCCTGTTCGAACCCGGACGGCGGACCCTCCTTGCCGAGTTTGGCGGCGCGCACCCCGGCCTTGTTCAGGGTGAACTGCACCTCGTCGACCTCCTCCCCTTCTCCTCCTCCGAGTGGGACGCCTTCCTCACCACCGCCCGAGCCCCTCAGTCCTGACCCGGCCCGACACCGACACACACCCCGGGGTGGCCGACAGGAACAACCCTGTCGGCCACCCCGCTCCGTGCCTCTTTCCCACCGGGGATCGCCCGCCCCACTCCACTCCCTGCGGACCCCGCCCTCTCCAACGAGCCCCCATCGGGAGCCACCCTCACCCATCCCCTGCCCTCACCGGGGGGTTCCGCCCGCACCACCAAGCAGAACATCACCCCCTCGCCACCAGCCGTTTCTCCACCACCGAAAACCTCTACGTCGTGGCCTGGGCGAGAAGTTCCCGAAGCGCGAGTGGTCCCGAGTCTGCGCTCACCTCAGCACCCGTTCGAAGCAACAGCGCGTGCGCCCTGCCCGAACGCACCCGCCCCACCGCGGGCACGACCGCCACCCGCAGTACCTGTTCCGCGTCCGGCCAGGCTCCCACCCGGGTCAGGGCGTGCGCCAGGTGCGCGGCGTCGTTGAGCACGCCCCGTTCGTAGCCGGGTGGACGGCCCCCAAGTGCGCTCTCGAACAGTTCCACGGCAGCGCCCCAGTCCTCGTTGTCGACGTGGATCATGGCTTCATGCCAGGAGAGCTCCGCGTCGGTGATCCACCACGTCCACGGCGGATCACGGTCCCGGTCCTCTCCCCGCAACCGTGCACGCGCCCGGTTCAAGGTCTCCCTGGCCCGGACGGGTGTCCCCTCCTGGCCTTGGGCCCGTGCCAGCCTCAGCTCGAACAACCCACGGATCCGAGGCGACACGTCCTGTTTCAAGACGTGCTCACACACGGTGCGCGCCTGATCGGGGCGATACTCGTGAGCATCCTGCATGGCCAGCTGCGCCAAGGCGAACAGTTCCGCGAAGCGGTCACCGCCCGCGCGGGAGGTCAGGACCGAAGCACTGGTCAACCGTCTGGCCAACAGGTGGTCATCGGCGTCGAAGGCCAGCCATCCCGCGACCTGTAAGGCCTCCGCGGCCGCCGACGCCATCTCCTTGTCATCACCGACCAGGGCGGCCTGATGGGACGAACGCGCGTTGCGCACCGCCATGGGCAACAGGTCCGTGCCCCCGGTCAGCTCGTCGAGAGCGATGAGCCCCTTGGTGACCGACCGCACCCGTGTGGTGTCGGTACCACCCACGGGCCGTTCGGCGAATATCTCCGGACCCAGGTGAAAGACACGGGCCAACAGCGGTCGGTAGCGCTCGCGAATGGCGTTCCGCCCTGCTTCCCACTCTCGGATGCGTCGTGCCAGGGACTCGGTGGTGGCCGTGGCCTCGGTTCTGGCGGCGCGCACCATCTCCACGGCCAGGCGGTGCACGTCCCATCCTGCTTCCACACGTGCCCGGTGCAGGGCCCTCGCCCATTCCGGGTGAGGGGTTCGCGGTGAAGTCATGATCCGGTCCTCCCCCACGCCGATGAGGTGATGCTCGCAAGCGTCCGTGTTCGTCCGTACCCGTCACCGGCGAAGCCCTGGAGCCACCGGAGAGTCTGGAACCGGCGCTCTCAACAGGATCGAGTCTTCTCTTCAGCGCCACGGATACCGAGGTTCTGGAAGGTGACATGAGTATCGACCTGTCGATGGCGGGGCCGCGGCCGACCGTGGAGTCCACCGATACCGAGCACATCGATCATGTGGTCGCGGCCATGGGGGCGTCGTGTGAACATCTACCACCCCGGCCGGAGGCGGACCGGTCATTGCTCATCGAACCCGGCACGGAACACGGCCTTCGCGAACAGCCTTCGCCGGCCATCCGGGTAGAGGTGCGTCGAACCTGGTCACGGGGCATTGAAAATGGTCGCGGTCAGTGCCTTGTCCCACCGAGCGGCGGCCAGGTCGTCGTGGCGGATCATGAATTTCGTGTAGTACTCCGCGTAGACCCGCCCTTCCTGGGCGAGCGGTATCCATTCGCTCGCCAGCCGGAACGCGTCCTCGTCGAGATAGGAAAACCACTCTCCATTGGCGAGGGTCTTCGCCATGATGCTGCCGACCGTCGCCTCGTCATCGGCGTACCCACCGATGACGAGGTAGGCGTCGGACGACCAGAGGCCGTAGGCCAGAGACCGAAGTTCGTCCAGGTGCGGCAGTTCACGCTCCATGTACCGGGCCAACCGCTGCTGGAAGGATGACATGTCGTCCCATTCGAGATCCTCCCAGAACTCGTGCCAGTCCTCGTCCTCGTCGCCCTCCTCCAGCCAAAGGGGTAGATCGGCTCTGAGTTCGGCGCGGACGTCGATCCGCTCGCCGACACACGCTGCGTCGGGGGGTTCCGCGACCGCGGTTTCGGTGCCGTCCGGCACGTACACGACTCGTGCGTACTGTCCCGGATCGGCCCGCGATTCGTCGCAGTCCATCTCTTTGTGAACGAAGAAGAGCAGCGTCCCGTCCGCCGGCAGGTCGAAGCCGTCGATCCTCGGCAGCGCCCCACAATCGACGGAGAGGAGCATCGGTAACGGAATGTCCCCGGCGGACGGCCACTCCATGCCCACCGGCAGCCGGGGCGCCCCACCGATGTGCCCGACCGGGGAACCCTCGCCACACCTGACCAACCCGATCGCCAAATGAAGGTGCCGGCTGAACCTGTCGATCTCGTCGTCCGGGATGCCCGACTCAAGCGCTACCCGACGAAAGTCTCCCTGATGATCCATGCCCGAGAAGATAGACCCTTTCCAACCCGGCTGTGCCGGCGAGGGGGTGGTGGGCACGACCACCACCCGCAGCGCCTATTCCGCGTCCGGCCAGGCTCGCATCCGGATCTTGTACGCATTGTGGCGTTTCCCGATGAGGATCATCCTCTCTCATCATGGCGACCAACAGCGATACGGCGAAGTGGATACCATCGCCGAATGGTGGACCTCCGTGATTTCCGGTATGCCTGTCATACGGCTGCCCGTCGCACGGGCGGCAGGGTGGTCGGATTCCGAATCGCCGACGGGGTGACACCCAATTTCCACCAAGGGCTCATCGCCTACCACGACCGCACGGTCGCCGTGGCCTGCACACGTGATTCGGCGCTACTGGCCGCAGCAGAGCCTCGAATCACCGACTTCGCCGCCGGCTTCGTGGAGTCGGGCCCGCTGATGTTCGTCCACACTCCCGCTCTGACGGCCGCCCTGGCGAAGATGTCGGGGTTTCGGGTGCTGACCCCGGAGGAACTGAACGGTCCGTTCGACGCCACGGCCTGGCCTGAGGTCCTGACGAGCGACATCAAGTACTGGCGGCCCGAAAGCCTCGGTGAGGCGCTCTTCAACCATTGGGACTGACCAGCGCCGGAACTTCACCGCTCGCCACCCGCCGCCGGCCGCAGATGGCGAACCACCGTTCGCGGTCCGGGGTGGGTGCGTACACGCCACGATCGTTGACCGCGATGCCGCACCACCGGGGCTCAGGCCCCGTCCGGAAGCTTCGAGGCACCTCGGTAGGCCCCACCCGACGCAACGGTCGGCCTCTGGTTCCGTGGACCCACGGGTGACGAACTTCGAATGGAACCCTGTCACACCAAATACAATGCACGCGCATTTTCATGTTCGCGTGATGCACGAATAAACCCAGATCTTCCACCTGGAACCAGGAAACTTCAGGACGCACTTCCAACACAGGCCCAACCCGGGGCACAGCGCCCCTATTCAGCCCGCAATGCCATAATAAGCAACTGTAAATTTACGTGAATTCGTGTTAGCCTCCCTGCACGCACCCGCCCCCGAAAAGGTGCGTGGAGGGATCCCACGATGACGCCTCGCCCCTGGGAAGCGGACCCCACCGCGACCATGAAGCGGAGGCTCGGCAGGTCACCCGCCGAGCTGGGCAACACGGACCGGGCCAGCGGATGCCCCGACATCTGGGAGCTCGACAACGGCGACATCGCCGTGATCGGACGCGATCTGACCGAGGCCTACGCGCGACGGCTTCCCCCTGGCGCCGCCATCGCCGAGGACGAACGACTCGTCATCATCCCCCGCAATACTCTGACCTCAGCGAAAGCGGACATTCCCGATGCTTGACACCATCGAAGGTCTCCCTGGTGTTCGTCTGGCGCTCGATCCCTATCTCGATGAATTCGACGCTCGGATGTCCTCGCTCAGGAACACCGATGTCTGGAAGGTCGAACGCCGGCAAGACTTTCACCAGCCGGAAAGTGAAAGCTGGATGGCGTTCCGCGATGGACGCCTTGAAGAGTCACTCCGGCTTCTGGAGAAGAACCGTCCCTCCCTTCGGAAATCGTTCGCGGCACTCGCCGCTCAGGGGTGCACGCTCCGGCGGATCCGCATCGTGGAGAAGCCCTTCACCACCTACCTCCTGTGGGAACTGCACTCCCTCCACCTGCGGGCCCAATGCGGGGAGGACGTCCGCGTCATCTCCCCCGAACCCCTCGCGGCGCTGGAGCGAAACGGCCGGGTTCCGGAAGTCGTCACCCTGGGAGACACCGTCGCCTACCGGATCCTCTATGACGCCCGAGGCGTTCTCGAAGGTGGGACGCGATTCACCGATCCCGCCATAGCCACGCGGTGTCGAGAGGAGATCGCCGCGTTGCACGGAATCGGTGAGGACCTGACGCGCTACTTCCCTCGTGAAGTGACCGAGGCGGAACTCCGCTGTGGTCGGCCCTAGAGCCCCCGAACCCGAGGAAGAGCCCGGCGGGGCCACTCGATCGAGCATGGCCGACGTCGCGGGGCGCGCGGTGCAGGCCCGGGACGTCTCTGGTGGAGTGCACTTCCACGGGCAGGACTCCAGATCCCACTTCGCCCCCGTCCCCCGTCAGCTCCCCGGTGACGTGCACGGGTTCGTCAACCGCCTGGGCGAGATGGAAGTGCTCAGCAGCCACCTTCGGGATGGGGGGCCCGAAGGCGGGCCCCGGTCACCGATCCACGTCATCACCGGGACCGCCGGGGTAGGTAAGACCGCCCTGGCCCTGCACTGGGCGCACCGGGTCCAAGAGCACTTCCCCGACGGACAGCTCTACGTCGACCTGCGCGGATACGGTGCGGGATCGAGTGTCGAACCCGACCAGGTCCTGAACCGCTTCCTCCGTGCCCTGGACGTTCCGGCCGACGCCGTTCCCCCGGACATCGATAGCCGTTCCGCCCTCTTTCGTTCGCTTCTGGCCGACCGGTGCGTTCTCATCCTGCTCGACAACGCCGCCACCGCCGCACAGGTGCGCCCCCTGCTCCCCGGCAACTCCGCCTGCGCGGTCCTGGTCACCAGCCGAGACCGACTGTCCGGGCTGGTGGCCAGAGAAGGGGCGCGCCGCCTCACCGTTCGGACGCTGGAACCGGCCGAGGCCGTGGAACTTCTGGAACACGTCACCGAACGCCACCGGCCCCGTGACGACCTCCACGAGATCTCCGAACTGGCCCGTTTGTGCGGGCGTCTGCCTTTGGCCCTACGCATCGCCGCCGAACGCGCGGCCGGCCGCCCCCACATGCCGTTGGGCGAACTCATCCAGGACCTACGGGACGAATCGGCCCTGTGGGACGCGCTGGCCACAGACGATGAGGAGGATGCCGACGCCGTCCGCACCGTCTTCGCCTGGTCCTACCGAGCCCTGCCGGAGGAGACCGCGCGCCAGTTCCGCATGTTGGGGCTGCATCCGGGCGACGACTTCGACTCGGCGTCCGCGGCGGCCCTGTCCGACCTTTCCGTCCGACGGGCTCGCCGCGTCCTGGACTCGCTCGTGGGCGCGCACCTGGTGGAGCAGATCGGCCCGGACCGGTACCGCTTCCATGATCTGTTGCGTTCCTATGCCTGGGATCAGGCCCGCCAGGAGGAGAGCCCCGAGGGCCGGCAGGAGGCTTTGACGCGTCTGCTGACCTGGTACCTGCGCACCGCCGACGCCGCCGCCCGGGCCGTTGACTCACCGCTACGCCATCTCGACCCGTGCCCGGAGTCGGACGTCGGAGCGCACCGTCATGTTCGCGAGTTCGATGACAACGCGGAAGCGGTCCGGTGGTTCGAGGTCGAAGGTCGGAACCTGGTCGCCGCCGCCGAGACCGCCGTCTCCATCGGATTGGACTCGATCGCCTGGCGTCTGCCCGTGGTACTCAGGCACGTCCACGTGTTCCGCACCCCCATGAGCGAGTGGATCGCCGCAAGCATCATCGGTCTCGGAGCCGCCCGGCGCGAGAACGAACGGGCGGCCGAGGCCGACCTGTCGGAGAGCCTGGGGATGGCCTATGTGCAGTCCCACCGAAGACAGGAGGCCCTCGGGCAACATCGGCACGCCCTGAGATTGCGTCAGGAGACCGGTGATGAGCTGGGAGAGGCCATGTCGCTGAACTCCCTGGGCCTGCTCCACCTGCGCGAGCATCGGTTGGAGGAGGCGCGCGACCACTTCGAGCGGGCGTTGGAGATCGTCCGGCGCCGGGGAGAGCGGCGTTGGGAAGGGGTCGTGCTGGGAAACCTGGCCGACGCTCTACTCGACTCCGGCGAACTCCGCGAGGCGGTGGCCTTGGCGGATGAGGCGATCGAGATACACGAGGAGACCGGCAACCGGATGAACCAGTTCGCCTGCCTGGTGTGTTCGGGGGCGGCGTGGCGGGAACTGGGGCGGATGGACCACGCTCTGCCCCGCACGCGGCGCGCGCTGGACGTCGCCCGGGAGTTGGACAACCCCGTGCGGGAAGGGTTCGCCCTCTTGGAACTCGGCAGGATCCAGGTACGTCTCGGTGACACCGAAGACGCCCTTGACGCCTTTCACGAGGCGGCGAGCCTGCACCGCGGAATCGGTGACCACGTGCGTGAGGCCGAGGCCTTCGAGGGCGTGGGCGAGGTCTATCGGGCGATCGACCGTCCGGACGAGGCCGCGAAGTTCTATCGGCAGGCGGCCAAGGAGTACCGCGGCCACCGGGAGTGGTGGCGGCTCGCGGTGTGCCTGAACCGGTCGGCTTCGGTGATGGTCGAGGCCGGTGACGTGGAGGCGGCCCGTGGGCGGTGGCGCGAGGCGCTGACGGCCTTGGAGGACTTCACCGACGCCCGGGCCGAGCGCCTGCGCGAGCAGATCATCGCCCGACTGAACGACGCGACCGGCCCCGGGTGGTCTCACCTCTGATCGAGGAGGTCGCGTACCCAGAGGTGGATATCGGTTCCGCCGGTCGTTCAGCGCGCCCGAGGCGACCGAGCCCTGAACCTCCCCAGGTGAGGTTCGGGGCTCGGTCGCGATGAACACCCGTCCGGCCGCTACTCGGAGTTCGCGGGCTGTGAGCCGCGCCCGTGTGAGTCCTTGATGAAGAACGAACCGACGATACCGAACACACCGATGATCGCGGCCACCAGGAACGAGACGTTCGCACCGTGGACCAGTCCTTCCGCTCCATACACCTCGGGGTCACGGGTGGCCATGGTCATGACGCTGACCAGAACCGCCGTTCCGATCGAGGAGGCGACCTGACGCATGGTGTTGTTCAGCGCCGTCCCGTGGGGAATGAGTCGCTGCGGAAGCTGATTGAGCGCCGCCGTGGTCACCGGCATCATGACCATGGAAACGCCGAGCATGCGCACCGTGTTCACCGACGCGAGGTAGGCGAACGAGGTGTCCACGGTGAGCACGGTCAGCATGAAGGTGGTGACGGTGAGCAGGGTGAATCCGATGACGGAAAGCCACTTCGCTCCGATGGCGTCGAAGATTCTTCCGGTGACCGGGGACATCAACCCCATCACGGCGGCCCCGGGCAAAAGGACCAGGCCCGATTCCATCGCGGTGAAGTCACTCATGTTCTGCATGTACAGAGGCAGAATCAGCATGCCTCCGATCATGGTGATGAACACGAGCATCCCCAGCACCGTGTTGAGGGTGAACATGGGGTATCGGAGAACTCGGAGTTCGAGGATCGGTTCATCCAGTTTCAGCTGACGCAGGATGAAGAGGACCAAACCGATCGCACCGACGAGCAACGGCACCAGGACCAGGGGGCTCGCCCACCCCGCGTCGCCGACCGTTCCGAACCCGTAGAGAAGGCCACCGAATCCCACGGATGAGAGAATGATCGACAGAACGTCCAGGCGTGGAAAGGTTCGTTCGGTGACGTTTCGCAGGATGAAGTACGCGACGATCAAAACGATGAAGGCGATCGGCAGCATCATGTAGAACAGGACCTGCCAGGGGAGGTGATCGACGATCCACCCGGACAGGCTCGGCCCGATGGCGGGGGCGAAGGAGATGACGAGCCCGAAGGTGCCCATCGCCGTACCGCGTTTGTCCCGAGGGAATATCGCGAAGAGAATCGTCTGCATCAACGGCATGATCATTCCGCCGCTGGCGGCCTGGACCACTCGTCCGATCAACAGAACGGGATAGACAGGGGCCAGAGCGCAGATGAGCGTTCCGGCGATGAATATCCCCATCGCGGCCAGGAACAGGAAGCGCGTGGTGAAGTTCTGGATCAGGAACGCGGTGATCGGGATCATGATCCCGTTGACCAGCATGAAACTGGTCGTCACCCATTGTGCCGCACTCGCGGTGATGCCGAAATCCCGCATGAACGCGGGCAGTGCCGTGTTCAGCAGGGTCTGGTTGAGAATGACGACGAACGCGCCGGATACCAATACGGCCAGAACAACGTTCCGGTTCACCGGATCCGGGTCGTGCGCGTTGGCCGGCCTCTCGTCCCCGTTCGCCAAGGTGAAGCCTTCTCTCATGTGGTCATTGGTCCTGGCCGGCGTGTCCGCCAGGGTTCCTGTTGTTCTCGATGGGCAGGCGGAGTCGGTGGGTGGTCGGTTCTCGACGTGTCGACGCGACCGGACCCACGCGGCCAAGACCTGCGGCCGGGCCACACGGGCATCGGCGTCGGTGATCAGGTATACGACCTCGACGGTCTTCTTCCCGTCCCGCGACGTGGCCGGGCGGGTTGCGCCGCACCGAGAAACCGGGACCATCCGGGCACGTCCACGACCTTGATCGCGCGTGTGATCTTGCGCCCGTAGGAACGTTCGGCCTGCCTGGTGGCAACGACATCCTCCCAGGATGGCTTCCTCAACCTACCGAAGAGGGTGGGCGGGTCGCCCTTGACCGTCCGGGCGTGGTCGGCGCCGAACCCCATGATCTCGGCGGCCGTCCCCGGTGGCGCACGTGGTGGGGAACCCCTCGATGGTGGCCTTCGCGCAACGATGACCGGGGACGAAGGCTTCCCGCCGGCCGGTGTGTCCGGTCGGCTCGACGGCGCCGCGGCGGCCCTTCCGAGCCGATCGGGCGAGGGCGGAACACGAGCGCGCCATCACGGGGATTTCGATGGGGAGGGGTCGCGGTCGCGGCGCATGTGATGGCGCGGACCGGGTCGTGCCCTGGCGGCCGTGACTCGTGGGAGAGCGGTGGCGAGGTGGGGCCAAAGGCCGGTATGGACGCGCGACGCCCGTCGGCGGGGCTCATCCACCGACGGGCGTTCGGGGTGCTCCGGTCACTCCTGTCGTGGTTCTCCGCTGCCCGGGGTGAAGGTGGAACGTGCCAGGTCCAGGGTGTCCTGGAGCGAGTCACGCGCTTCCTCGGGGCCGACGGAGACCATCACGTAGATCGGCCCCTCCTCTTGCTGGAAGGCGATGGCCAAGGCGCGCTCGGTGCCCTCGTCGCCGGTGGTGAGGTACTCGAAGGCGACCTCGTCCGGGTGCCAGGCGTCCTCGGTGACGGCGAGGATCTCCTCGTATCCCTCGGCCTGTCGGCTCTCCTGTGCCACGCGCTCCTCCAGGACCTCCAGCGGGGTCGCCTCGGTGTCCGATTCCCAGAGAACGCTCAGGTGGAAGGCCTCGTCGGCGGTGTCGTAGAAGACCGCCTCGGTCGGACCTTCCGAGCGCCGTTCCCAGGACTCGGGGAGGCCCAGGGTGAAGTCAGCGGGGTCCGCGACGATCCGTTCCCCGCCATCCTCGGCCCGGGGCACCTCGTCCTCGGAGGGTTCCTCCTCCACCGGGGAAGAGGCGGAGGAGGCATCCTCGTCAGGATCGTTATCGATGGAACCGGTGCCATCGGTTCCCCCCGAACCCGTTTCCTCCGATTCCGTCGCGGAGCCCTCTTCACCGGATCCGGCCCCGGTGCTGTCCGGGCCCCGGGTCCCGACACCGTCACGCTCCGGTGGCCCTTGTGGCTCCGTCGCCCACGGCGCCGGTGAGCTCGCGAGGTCCCCCTCCGTGTCACCGGCCAAGGACCGCAGCGTGGTCGATGAGCCCCCATCGGCGACCCCGCCGCCGGCCTCGGACCCTCCCGGGTCCATCACGCCGGCCACCGCGGGGGCCAATCCGGTGAACAGTGCGGCCGCGGCCAGACCCACGATCACCCCCGCGGGTGTTCCGTGTCGACCGATGGCGGGCACCTCCCGCTCCGGAGCGCGTTCCCAACGCTGCCGGTCCTTGTCCCATCGGACGGTATTCGTGCTCTTCACTTTCTCTCCGCTCAGGTCTCTTCCCGGTTCGCGTCCAAGAGCATGAGCGAGTCGCGCAACCGCTCCGCGAACTCCGCTCCCCGCGAGACGTCTCGAAGTACCGTGCTCCCACCGTTGAACAGCCCCAGAAGGCGTTCGATCAGCCCTCGCCCGGCCTCGCCCCTCTCGTGGATCTCCCGTTCCACGAGGTCCAGTTCCGCCATGACCGACCGCACCTCGAAGGTGTTCCGCAGCCCGGACAGCTCCCGCCGGATCTGTGCCAGCCCCTCCAATACCTCCTCCGACCTGGAATCCAGCCAGGTGGAGGCGTCCACGGCGACCCCTCCGGCACCGGTGACCAGGGCTCCGCCGGTGACGTGTCCGCTCACGGCCACCACGTCCGGTGGGAGCGACGCGGGGAAGGCCGCCGGCGGAACGAGTTCCTGTTCCGAGGGCGGTCCCGTCCGCCGGCCGCGATCCTCGGCCCTGCCGTCCTTGCCGGTGACGATGGCGCCGCCGGTCATCGAGCCGCCGACGAAGACTCCTGCGCCCACCTTGTCCTCCTCGTGTTCACGGCCGTCTGGCCGGTCATCGTTCATGCGCCCTTTCCTCCTCCGAAGTCGACACCGCTCTTGTGGGTGGCGGAGGAGTTGTCCTCCGCCTTGGCGCCGTCGCCCGTGGCGACGGCGCCGTTCTGGAACGAACCACCGATGAAGACCCCGCCGTCGCCGATGTTGACGATCTGCCGCTGGAACTCCTCGGTCCGATATCCGGCGCGTACCAGTGCCTGTTCGCCCCCCTCACCGATCCGCACCCGGAGCGTCTTGACGTACCTGGTCACGTCCATCTCCTGGAAGGGGGAGAGTGCGTTGGAGGCGACGATCTCCCGCAGGCTGATCAGCGGCGGGTGCACCACCTCCGGTTCGTCGTCACCGCGCCGGTCCTCGTCGGCGGGCCGGACAGCGGCCCGCGCCATCGCCAGGGGCCACCTCGACGTGGACAGGCATCGCGCCAGGACCCCGCGCACGGCCTTCTCGTCCGCCCGGTCCCTCGCGTTCGTGAGCGCCACCACCAGGCCCGCCCTCGCGTGGAACTCCGCCCGCAGCGGCGTCAGCAGGTACGGGGCGATCTCCATCAGGAGCATGCGTCCCTGGGTGTGCACTCGGACGAAGACGGTGACCACCACGCCCTCGCCCCAACCGCCCACACGCACCCGGAGGAAGTGCCGGCGCTGTTCGCCACCCTCGCCCACCGAGTCCCGTAGGTGCTCGGCGACGGCCCCGTCCGAGGCGTCCCCCACCGGGAGTTCCTCCCGCCGATATCCGCGGGGCAGGGGTCCGGGCAACAGGACGCACTCGGTGATCTCCAAGCGCCCGAGGCGATCCTGGCTGGTCTCGACCGCGGACTCGGCCAGGGATTCCAGTCGCGGCCGGACCAGGTCGATGACCTCGCGTTCGGTGAGCGGGGCGGTGCCGTCCCGGTCCTCGGAGGGCTGGAGTTCCAGGGCCAGGGACTGCTTCTCCAATGCGAGCCCCGCGCCTTCGAAGGGTGATCTCGGGTCGTAGAGGGTCACCGGCGAGTACTGTTCGCGGCCCACCATCGCGAGCGCGCTCCGGTAACGGGCGTCCACCCTGGGCGAGTTACCGGTGAAGGTCTCCTCGCTTAGCTCGGTGGCCGGCACGTGCGCCACGTGGTCACGGTGGGCGGCCACCATGAGCGACGGCAGGAACCAGGCCCCGACCCGGTCGATGCCCGCACGCAACCGATCCCGGTTCTCGCCCTGAAGCACCGGAAGGGCGGCGAAGGGCAGCAGGAGGACGATCAGCGACAAGAACAGGCTCGCCTGCCAACCGCCGGAGCCGTCCTCTGCGAACGTGTCCGCCAACGCGCGCACGAACCACAGGCAGAGGATCGTGAGCAGCAGGGCGCCGAGTATCCAGGCCCGCACGATCCTGGCCGCGTACTCCCGATCGAGTTCCCGGGCGCGGACGCAGTGGGCGAGCACCGGCACCAGGTCGAACCCGAGGGAGGGCGAGACCACGTGCTTGGGCGAGCCCAGGATCAGCCCGAGGACCCCCGTGCGGTAGTGCTCGCTCAGGTAGGCGCTCACGCACAACAACCGGGTCACCTCACCGGGGGCCTCCTCCGGTCGTCTGTTCTCACCGATGGGGACCGTGTGGTCGAGAGGTGTCTTCGTGGTCATCGCGGCTCCGTACGTCATCGTGCCAAAGGGGTCGTGCGAACAAGGGGGCGGTCGGCCAAGGCGAACCAGGGGGTCACTCCCGGCGCCGGACGGGTTCGAAGATCACGCTTTGGCGGTGGCCGCCGGTGCGCCGCCCACCGGTGGCGGCGGTCCGGCCGGTGTCCCTGGCCGTTTCCGGGTTCGGCGCCGGTTCCGGCGGCATCTCCTCCGTCCAGGAGATGCCGCCGGAACCTGTCGAGGGGTGGGGGATGTGGAGGTGGCCGCGGGCCCTGTAGTCCTTGGCCCGCAGGTCCACGTCGATCTCCCGGAAGTGGCCGGGCGCCAGGGCGGTGTAGCCGCCCAGGACCGCGTCCGTGTGGACTCGGTCGGTGAGCGCCGCCACGAGGAGGGTGATGTCGGGGTCGGCCTCGTCCAGGGCCCGGCGCAGGGCGGGGGCGTCCAGGAGCCGATGGGTCTCGTTCATCGCGCTGCCGACACCGTCGCCGTATTGGAGTCCCCCACTGTCGGGAAGCGGGCCGAGGCCGATGGACAGGCGCATGCGCAACCGCAGGTTCCGATCCACCCGGGCCAGCGTGGGCTGGGCCTCGGCGAGCACCTCCTGCACCCTGCCGAGCAGGGGGTGGATCAGGGCGGGGAGGTGTTCGGTGGGGACCCCGACCACGTAGCCGTCCCCGGTGTGCTGGGGGAAGGAGGCCTCCTCCCACAGCGCTTCCAGCCCGGACCGGACGAAGCCCTCGCGCAGCACCGACCACACCATGCCGTTGAGCAGCTGTTGGTGCCGTGAGGCGAACCGCGAGTACTTCTCGGCGTCCACCGCCAGCACCGCGCGGTAGGGCGGCATCGGCGAACTCGTGCCCTTTTCGGGCAGCGGAGGGTAGAGGGTCGACATGATCGGGGCTCCCAAGGGATGAACACGGGCGATTTCGGACTGCGCAAACCCACCCTTGTGGGTTTCGGACCGGGGCGATGTCCAGAACTGGACACACTTCCGGGTTACTTACGAAAGTCGTGCGGTGGAGGCCGGTGCGGGGGTCGGCACGGGGGTCACTCCCGGGGCGTGGCCAGGAATCGGAGCCGTTCCACGTCGTGGATCACCATGACCTCACGACCGGTGGAGACCACCCCGTCACGGCGCAATCGCCGTAGTTCCTCCTGGATCCACGAACGTGATCTGCCCACCACGCCGACCAGTTCCCACTGGCTCAGCCGGAGTTCACGCGTGTGGCCGGCTTCGCCATGTCCGGGGGCGGTGGCGGTGGAGAAGCGGAGCATGGAGGCCGCGAGTCTTTGGCGCGGATTCAGGGCCAGGAGTTCGGCGCGCAACCCCTCACTCTCCTCCTGGCGGCGCACGATGTGCTTCCACAGCAGGCGGTCCAGGTCCATGCTCCTGATGAGACCGCGGAACCGGTCACCCTTCAGGGCGTAGGTCGTGCACCGGCCTCCCGAGGCCCGCACCGTCGCCGTTCGCGGGAGTCCGGAGAGCGCGGAGAACTCCCCCAGCGCCTCGCCTGCTCCGCGCAGGGCCACCAGGGTCTCGATCCCATCGGAATGCGTCACGGACACCTTGACGTTTCCGCGGTCCAGAAAATAAACGCTGTCGTCCGGTTGTCCTTGGTGAATGATCTGTTCACCGGACAGAAAGACCCTGATCCGACCCGCGTCGATCAACGTGTTCCATTGTTCGTTTCGCAGCAGACCTCCGAAACCCTGCCTTCCCACCCCACACCCTCCGCGCACACAGTCCATCGGCATCCACCGTGGTCGCCGGGTCTTCATTCTCCGATACCGAAATCCACCGAATCAGGACTTCGGCGAGGAGTTACCCATCCGTGACCCATGGGGCGTTCGATGAAGATTACTTCCAGGAACGCCTTGTGCAAACGACATTTCCCGACCGCGAGAACACCACGGGGTCACCATGGAATATGAAGAAGATTCACCTGAGCAGGAGAGCGATAAAGACAAAGGGGTGATCCTCGGTAAGGGTGCGGATCCGATCATCCCTCGATCCCACCGGACTCCTGTTCCCACCATGACGACGCCGTGGCCTCTCCCAGGCCACGGCGTCGTCCTTCGGCAGGACCGTTCCGAAGAACGATCAGGGCTCAATCAGCGGCACGCGCCCTCAGCGAGGTGGCGGCCTCGCCCCGCCACTCGTCCTCGTCGTGCCAGATGACCGCCACCCCCATGGTTCCGGTGAGCGCGGCGGACGCCCACTCTTCCTTCGGTTCCTCCGCCAGGACCAGGCACACCCGATCGGCCTTTGACCCCCGGGACCAACGCCACTCCAACGCCTCCAGGGCGGCCTCGCGCAACCGTTCGTAGCCGGTGTCGGTGTCGGGCAGGATCCGGTACAGCACCGACCCACCGACCGATGCGCAGATCACGTCCTCACCCTCCGACTCGGTCGGACGGTGTCCCGCCTTGTACAGGCCGGCCAGGAGGCTGTGGCGCAGGAAACCGGCCGCGCCCTGGTCCTGCGGTCCCCTCGCCCGCGCGCGTGCGGCCAGGAACAACGCCAGGTGTTCGGTGGCGGTGGGGTCCTGCGGGCCGCCTTGTGGTGGAACCGGTGAGGTGTGCGCGCCCATCCGCTGTTCTTCCGTTTCCTTGATGGTGGTCTCGGCCCGGACGCGCGCGGAGATCCTGGAGGCGACTCCGGCCCGGTGTTGCAGCCAGGTGCGTTCGGCGTGCACGGTCTGGTAATCGACCACGGAAGCGGCGACGCGGTCCAAGACCAACCGGTAGCCCTCGTGTTCCAGCTGCCAGAAGCCGTCCGCACGCCGCGTCTGGCGCCCCTCGGCCAGGAAGTCCGTGAGCATGGCACGGACCTCGACCTGGGCGTCCCACGCGCCTGCCCGGTGCAGGACCGCGAACCGGGCACGCGCCGCGGCGCCGACGGTGATCTCCTCCGCCCGGGCCCCTTCCCTCAGCCGGGCGGGGGTGTCCGCCCCGGCCGGTGGCTCCAACACGTTGACCGGTGGACTCGTGGGAAGGGGATGTGCGGTGCGGTAACCGTCGCAGCCGGGTTCCCGGCACCAGCCGTCCGGGGATTTCGTGCGGTTGTCGCAACGCCGACCGTCGGCGTGGTGGCGGACGCAGGCACGCTCCTCGTGCTCGACCGGTGCGTTCGGGGCGAACAGGCTGTCGGGCAGCGCCCCGGCGTACAGGACCGACAGTGTTCGGGTGCACCTGGTCAGCGCCACGTAGAGTCGCCCATGGCCTCCAGGACCCGAACGTGCGATCTCGCGGGGTTCCACCAGCACCACGTGGTCGAACTCCAGGCCGCTGACCGTGGACGCGCCCAGGACATGGACGTTGTCACCGGTGAACGTGGGATCGGAAGCCAACGCCCGCGCGATCGTCTCCATGTGGTTGGAGGCGTCGTCGACGATGACGGCCACGGAACGCTCCCCCGCACCGGCCGCCAACTCGTGTACACGACGCCGGACACCGTCGACCAGGTCGTCCCGGCCCAACCGGGTCATGGACAACTCCCCGTCTCGGGGCGCCCGGAGGGTGGTGGGGAAGGTCGTCAGTTCGGAGGCGGCCACGGCCGCGGGGACCGCGGTGTGCATGACCTGACTGGGAATCCGGTACCCGAGGGTGAGTTCCTCCTGCTCCCAGCCGTCCGGCAGGTCCAGGTGCTCGGTCAGCGCCGACCAGTCGGCGTAATGGTGCGTTCCGGTGGCCTGGGCGAGGTCGCCCAGGAGGGTGAAGGAACCGGTGGGGCAACGGCGGGCCAGGGCGCGCAGCCGCATGGGGGTGAGGTTCTGTGCCTCGTCGACGACGATGTGCCGGTGACGATCGGGGGTCTGCCCACTGAGCAGGATCCGAAGTTCCTCCAGGCAGGGCAGGTCCGCGCGGGTCCAGGTCGCCTGACCGACCGGTCCGACCGGGCGACGGTGCAGGATCGAGCGCTCCCGGTCGGTGAGGACGTCTTCGGACACCCGGGCCAACAGGTCGGCGTCATTCAGGAGGCGGCGGTACAGACGGCTCTCGGAGACCTTGGGCCAGGTGGCGTTGACGGGACCTGACAGCTGGGCGGTGACGCGCTGACGCAGGGCACGACCATGTCCGCGAGGGCTATAGGTGACCTGGTCGATCATGTGGTCGACGAGCAGGTCGGTGAAGCGCTCGCGGCGGACGTCCAAGGGCATGTCCAGGTCCTGTGTCCGTTCGAAGAGCCGTTGGATCTCCGCACTGTCCACCGCGAGGGTTTCGTCGTCGATGTGAGCGACGAGTCGCCCGTCGTCGAGGAACTTGGTCCAGGCGCCCTCGTTCACCGTGTCGTGGACGGCTCGGCGGAGGACCTGCGCCATGCGGGCGTCGGACTTGACCTGATCCTGCTCGATGGTGTCCTGGCCATCGATACGCCCCGGGCACAGGTCGTCCACGCGCACCGAGGTCACCCCACGCGTGCCGAGAGAGGGCAGCACCTCGCTGACATAGTCGAGGAAGTGCCGGGTGGGGCCGACGACGAGGATCTGTTCCGGGGTGAAGTGGTCGTTGTCCAGCAGCCAGGTGACACGGTGGAGACCGATGGCGGTCTTGCCGGTTCCGGGGCCGCCCTGGACCACCAGTGCGCCCGGGCGGTCGTGGCAGACCAGGTCGAGCTGGTCGCGGTGGATCGTCTCGACGATGTCGCGCATCAGCCCGTCACGGGAACGGTCCAGCTCCTCGTGGAGGAAGGGGTCTTCGGGCATGCCCGACTGCTGCTCGCCGCGGGCCTTGACCATGGCCGCGACCCGTGCCGGGGACGGCGTCCCGTAGGTGGGCCCACCGACGTCGCGGACGAGTTCGTCGTGGTAGTCGACCACCCGTTCACCGCGACAGCGCAGGCGCCGGCGAAGCGTGACCACGCCCTTGTCGGTTCCGCGTTCGCGCCGCCAGCGTACGGCCGCAGGGTTGGTCCACTTGATGACGAAGACTTCTCCACTTTCGTCGCGCACGTTCTTGCGACCGATGTAGAGCTCATCTCATTTGGTGAGTCTGCGGAAGCAAATCAATGTGCAGGCGATGCCGGCGAACGCGAGGAAGTGCTCAGCCTTGCGCTCGTAGCGACGATGGAGTCGGCGGCATCCGGCCAGCCAGGCCATGGTGCGCTCAACCTGCCAGCGGTGGCGCCCCAACCTCTTGGAGGACTCCACACCCTTGCGGGCCAGGCGATGGACGATTCCGCGTTCGCGGAGCCATCGGCGCAG